>ONJD01000154.1 GCA_900317985.1 uncultured Eubacteriales bacterium
GTACGGGGGTTGATCTCGATGACGATGATGCGGTCAGAGACCGGGTCGTGAGCAAACTGGACGTTCGTGCCGCCGATGACGCCGATGTGCTCGACGATCTTGTAGGCCTGCTCCTGCAGACGGTCCATGACATCCTGAGAGATGGTCAGCATGGGAGCGGTGCAGAAGGAGTCGCCGGTGTGGACACCCATGGGGTCGACGTTCTCGATGAAGCAGACCGTGATCATGTTGTTGTCCTTGTCACGGACGACTTCGAGCTCGAGCTCTTCCCAGCCGGTGACGCACTCTTCGACGAGGACCTGGTGGACGAGAGACGCCTGGAGGCCGCGGGCGCAGACGACTTTCAGTTCTTCCTTGTTGTAGACGAGGCCGCCGCCTTCACCGCCCATGGTGTAAGCGGGACGCAGAACGACGGGATAGCCGAGCTTGTCGGCGATCTCCAGCGCTTCGTCGACGGAGTAGGAGATCTCGGAACGGGCCATCTCGATGCCGAGAGACTGCATGGTCTTCTTGAACTCGACACGGTCTTCACCGCGCTCGATGGCATCGACCTGGACGCCGATGACTTTGACGCCGTACTTGTCGAGGATGCCTTCCTTGTAAAGCTCGGAAGCGAGGTTCAGACCGGACTGACCGCCGAGGTTCGGCAGCAGGGCGTCCGGGCGCTCCTTGTCGATGATCTGCTCGAGACGGTCGACGTTGAGCGGCTCGATGTACGTGACGTCGGCCATCTCCGGGTCGGTCATGATGGTCGCGGGGTTCGAGTTGACGAGAACGATCTCGTACCCGAGGCTCCGCAGCGCCTTGCACGCCTGAGTTCCGGAATAGTCGAACTCGCAGGCCTGGCCGATGATGATGGGGCCGGACCCGATGATGAGTACTTTATGGATGTCTGTTCTTTGCGGCATAAAGAGCCCTCCAGTTCCTCTTTATTATTTTTTATCTGCAATACTATACCATAATTTCGGCCTCTTTAGAATATGGAAAAATCATTAAAAATTTATCTATTGCAAAAGAGGAAACAGGTTACTATGATAAAAACAAAGGAGAGTCTTACTGCTATGAAACGATATTTCTTTCTCATATTAGCCGTCCTCCTGTCGACCGTCGTGCTTCTGACCGCGTGTCAGCCGAACGGCTCGGAGGAACAGGCTCCCACCATTTCGTCCTACGAAGGGTACAGCAACATCCCCGACCTCGGGAGCATCGCCGGCGCTGAAAGCAACGCGAAACTGGCGGCTGCCGCGGCCGAACGCATGAGCGTCGACCCTGAGACCGTCTTTGTGTATTCTCTTGGCGATTTACCGGAAGACGCTCTGAACGTCTGGACCAGAGAACTCAAAGCCCGCGGCTTTGAGAAGAACGGCACCCTCGAGGAAGCCGGCAACACGATCTCCTGGTATTCGGAGGACCGTGACATCGGCGTCGTCGCCGGGTACATGGACACGGACAAACAGGACGGCATGGACGCCTTTGCCGTGTTCCTCGCGAACAAGTCTCTGTCGGGCAAGTATGTCGACATCGACTATGAAAAAGTCCAGGAGGCCTGGAGCAACGCGAACAACGGCGCGAGCTTCTTCATCGACGACAAGAAGATCTTCGGCTACGGCTACATCGGTTCCGCCGATGACGGCTTCCTGTCGAAAAACACCGACAGCTCTTCCGCGCTGATGCTGGTCGAAGGGGTCCGTCCCCGCTACGTCCACGAGTGGGACAAGACGGTCTACGCCTGTCTGCCGGACCGGCTCGTCGCGGTCGATACGAAGAAAAAAGATCCGGAAGAAGCCGTCACCACACTCGTCGACGGCAAACTGCAGTCCCTGCAGATCGTCAACGAGAAACTGTACTACACCACGAAAAACGGGCTGTTCTGCTGTGATTTCGATGGAGAGAACAACGTCAAGATCACCGGAAAAGCGATGAAAGACGCGTACGTCGTGGGCGATAAAGTCTATTACCGCGACGCCGAAGACGAGAACACGGAACACGCTTACAGCCTTTTGACCGGGGCCGACACCCGGATCACGGAGGAGGCCGTCTCCAGCTTCTTCCTCGGCAGTAAAGGCAATGGATACTACATCGCCGAACGGGACATCGTACCGGAAGAGGACGAGGAGTCCGCGGACGAAGAGACTACCGCCAAAGACGAAGAGGATAAGCAGACGGAAGAGGCAGCTGCCGAGACAGCCGAGAAGACTGACGAAGAAG
>ONJD01000084.1 GCA_900317985.1 uncultured Eubacteriales bacterium
CCCGGTTGCCGAAGCAGAGGGCCGCATCGCCGCCGACACTTCCATGGGCTGTCCGCCTGCCATTTTGCCGGTGGTGCCCGGAGAGAAGATCGACCGCAGAGTCATCGAGATCCTGACGTATTACGGAAAACAGGAGATCACAGTCCTGAAGTGACCGGATCGAACGAAAGCAAATTAAAAGACCGGACGTTTCGTCCGGTCTTTTTTTGTTTATTCGCGGGTCTCCCGCCAGTAGGCGGCCATGCTCTGGCCCTTCTCGCGGGTGACTTCGTTTTTGAGGTAGTTCTCGAGTCCGACGCTGTACGGAGACCAGGTGACGGCTTCCTCCTCGGAGTCGAACTCCACTTCGGCGTACCAGAACTCGGTCGGGAGACCTTCGTCCACATGGCTGACTTCCAGCTGTTTGCCGTCCGGCAGCAGGTAAGTCCGGCGGACTTTGCGGATGAGGGGAAGACCGATGAACTCTTCCAGTTCACGGAACCGTTCTTCCGGAATGGGGAACTCGAGTTCTTTGCGGGAGAGACCGCCGTCGCGGCTCTTCGACTTGAAGCAGAGGATGTATTTTTCTTCACCGACCGGTTCTCCGTCCGCGGAAAACAGGACCTTCCCGGAACGGATGCGCACCGTGGGCTTGGTCGTGACATAGCCCTGTGCCATGTCGAGGGTCAGGACCAGCGGCAGACGGATCGACCCGTCCGGCATGTCATCGGTGTTGTGCTCCGGCCATCCGGAGACCATCCATTTGCGCTCGATTTCCAGTGGGGTCGACATCAGACGAGCTCCAGCTCATAGCCCTCCGGCAGGACGGACTGGACGAAGCCGCGGATGACTTCCTCTGCCTGCTCCTGAGCGGTGGAGATGAGTTCTTTCTTGCCGAAGTTCTGACGGGCATCCTGTTCGGCAGCTTTCAGGGCTTCCTGAACGTCGGTGTTGGCGGTCTTGTTGAAGAGGGCCCACTTCTGGTCATAGAACTCGAGGGAGTCCGGATCGATGGTGACGGACTGGACCGCGGCCTTCGGGATGCTGACGGTGACTTTGCCGGGGTTGCCGCCCTGCGGCTGGACGAGGTCGACCGTGACTTTGCTCATGTCGACACCGGCGACGATGTCCGCGGTGTAGGTCATGTTGAACGAGTTCTGGGTGATGTACTTGATCTGACCTTCAGTGAAGTTCACGATGCCTTTGTAGGTGAGCTTCGCGGTGGAAAGGTCTGCGGCCTTCGTGATCTGCTGCTCGATCTCTTCTGCCGTGATGGTGGCCTGTTTCTGCTTCTCAAACGGGTTCGCCACATGCCCGGTGAGCATGAGGTAGCCGGCGCCAAGTGCCAGGATGAGCAGGATGGTCAAAAGCGCGATCAAAAAGTTTTTGAACTTCATGGTTCGTTTCCTCCAAATCAAACTCAGTTTCTCAAAAGCTTGCAAAGAAAACCCACCGGGCCGGTGTCGAAACGATGATGACCTGCCTCTGAGACAGGTGGGTGTCCATAAGACGGTTTCCATGCTCCCAGCGTCCCCGCAGGGGAGGTCTGCATTCCGCCGGCTGCCCGGACTCCCTTACAAAACGTGTTGGGTCAAAAATGTTTCGAGAGTGTCGAACCCAGTAGGCTTTATTCCTTTTATTCTTCTTCCGGGATGACGTCGGCTTCGACGACGTCGATCTCGAAAATGTCTGCCAGGCGTTCTTCGAAGATCTCGGCGATCTCGTCGAACTCGTCATCGTCTTCGATGGCGGCGAGGAAGGTCTCATCGCCCTCGTCGAATACTTTCAGGATGATGAGCTCGGAGTCGGACTCGAGCATCTCCTCTTCGCTGTCATAGGTCGGCAACATGGCGACGTAACGGCCTTCATCGGTCTCGATGCGGTCGAGCTCCTCAAAGATGTGCTCGACGCCGTCGTCGTCCTGGACGGTGATGAGGTTCGGGTTGTATTCCTGATCCATATCCATGGGATATCCTCTCCTTTTCCTTTTCTGCCTCCATTGTAGAATGCCCTATAATATAAGTCAATCCTTGACTTTTCCCATGTTTTCTGATTGAGAGAAAGTGTGGTAAAATAATGAGAAACCAGATGAAATAAGGAGTTCTTATGACTCAGCTCGAATACCAGGCTTTACGGAATCAAATCGAATACCACATGGACCGGTATTACAACCAGGACGCTCCGGAGATCTCTGACTTTGAGTACGACCAGCTCATGCAGCAGCTGAAAGCGGCGGAGAAGGAGCACCCGGAGTGGGTCGACCCGGACTCGCCGTCCCAGAAAGTGGGCGGCACTGTCAAGCGGGAGGCCGGCGTCAAGGTGACCCATACCGTGCCCATGCTCTCCATCGAGGACGTCTTCGAATTCGACGACGTCCGTGCGTTCGTGGACAAAGTCCATGCAGTCCATCCGGACGCCACGTTCTCGGTGGAAGTCAAGGTGGACGGCCTGTCCATGTCCATCACCTATCGCAGAGAGGGCGACGGCCCGATGAAACTCGTTCTCGCCGAGACCCGCGGCGACGGTTTCGTCGGGGAAGACGTCACGGCCAACGCGCGCGTCATCCCGGACATCCCGCTGACGCTGGACCTGCCCTATGAGAGCCTGACCCTTCGCGGCGAAGTCTACATGAGCCATGAGGACTTCGAACGCTATAACGAGCTCCAGGAGGAACTGGGGAAGAAGGCCGCTGCGAACCCGCGGAACCTCGCCGCCGGCACGCTCCGTCAGCTCGACACCTCGGTCACGAAAGAACGCGGCCTTCGGATGTTCGTCTTCAATGTCCAGGAAGGTCCGGAAGATCTGACCCGCAGCCATTGTCTCGGTATGGATGCGTTGCAGGCGTTCGGCCTGCCGGTGGTATACCACAGACATTGCAATACTGCCGATGAGGTCATCGCCGCCATCGGGGCGATCGGAGACATGCGCGGAGAGATCGATTTCGACCTCGACGGCGCTGTCGTCAAGATCGACGAGACCGCTTTGCGCAACGAATTCCCGGCCGGTTCCAAGTACTCGGCGGGGCACATTGCCTACAAATATCCGCCGGAACAGAGACCGGTGTTCATGGAGGACATCACGCCCACGGTCGGAAGGACCGGCAAGATCGCTTTCATCGGGCGGGTCGTGGACGCCGAGACCGGAAAACCGGCGCGCCTCTGCGGCACAAACGTCTCCAACGTCACTCTGCACAACCAGGACTACATCCGGGAGAAGAAGGTCGGCATCGGCGGCGTCTACAACATCCTCAAGTCCGGCGACATCATCCCGAAGCTGGTGGACTGTGTCACCGAACCGGAGGTCATCTACGAGGCTCCGGACCACTGCCCGGTCTGCGGCGAACCGCTCGTCAGGGAAGAGGGAACGGCAGACATCCGCTGCGTGAACCCCGGCTGCCCCGCACAGCTGTCCCGGACCATCTCGTACTTCGCCTCCCGGCCCTGCATGGACATCGCCGGACTCGGCCCGAAACAGGTCGAAGCGCTCATCGAAGAGGGCTATCTCGAAAGCTACGCGGACATCTATACGCTGGCAGAACACCGCGATGAACTGATCGAGAAAGGCACGGTCGGCAGAGAGAAGGGAACGGACAATCTGCTCGCCAGTATCGAGGCCTCGAAACAGAACGAGCCCTGGCGTCTGCTCGCCGGTTTCGGCATCCGGAACGTCGGCAACACGACCGCCCGGAACCTGATGCGGCAGTTCCATTCTCTGGACGCGCTGGCAGAGGCGGACCTCGAGACCCTGACGGCGGTGCCGGACATCGGCGAAACGACGGCGGTCGGCCTCAGAGAGTACTTCGACAGCGAGTTCGGCAAAGAGATGCTCGAACGGTTCCGCGCCTCCGGCCTCACGATGGAGCAGGAGGACACGCAGCAGTCGAACGTGCTGGAAGGGAAGACCATCGTCGTCACCGGTACGCTCACGACCCTGACCCGCAATGAGATCAAAGAACTCATCGAGAACAACGGCGGCAAAGCCACCGGTTCCGTCTCGAAAAAGACGTCCTACCTCGTCGCGGGCGAAGCCGCCGGCTCCAAGCTCGCGAAAGCCCAGAGCCTCGGCGTCCCGGTCCTGACAGAAGAAGAGTTCCTGAAGATGCTGGAACAATAAACGTCGAACAGAAAACGGAACAAAGACAATAGGAAAGACCCTGCTCCGAAAAGGAACAGGGTCTTGTTGTTTTTGCGAGGCGGGGATCGTTCTCCGAAGGCTCGGTCCGGCGTCGTCGCCGCGGAGCGGAGAGAGGAGGGCTGTGGGCTTCGGGGGTCGAGCCGCAGGAGAAGCGATCCCCGCGGAGCATAAATCAAGACTTCTCGTTGAGTTTGGAGGTGTTCTTCTGGCGGCGGTTGTGGTCGCGGCCTTCGTGGGACGGTGTGACCGCCTCGACGTCGCGTTCGCCGGTCCGGATGCGGACCGCGGTGTCGACCTTGTACGTGAAGATCTTGCCGTCGCCGGGTTCGCCGGTCCAGGCGGCGATGCGAATGGCTTCGATCGCCTTATCGCGCCAGTCCTCGTTGGAGACGAGGATCTCGAATTTGATCTTCGGGATCATGTTGACGGCGATCTCATTGCCCCGGACGAGTTCCGTGAAGCCCATCTGGACGCCGCATCCCATGACCTGAGAGATGGTCATGCCGCGGATGTCCTGCGCCACGAGCGCCTCTTTGACGTCCTCGAGCTTCTCCTCTCGGACGATCGCTTCGACTTTATACATGGTGTCAGACCTCCTTTAGTCGTCCAGTCCGTTGAAGGACGGGTAGGCACGTTCGCCGTGCTGTGTGATGTCGAGACCGATCTTCTCTTCCTTTTCGGAAACTCTCAGCGGAGTGATCCTCTTTGTGAGGAAGATGCACAGGCCGCCTCCGACGAGACCGAGCAGGATGGTGACGACGGTGCCGACGAGGTTCGCAAGGAACAGCTTTGTATCGCCAAAAACGAGGCCGTCGGAGACGAGCGCGGGGTTGACCGCTTTCGAACCGAAGAGTCCGGTCATGATGCCTCCATAAATGCCGCCCACTCCGTGACAGCCGAAGGCGTCCAGCGCGTCGTCGTAGCCGAACTTTTTCTTCACACGGGAGACACAGAAGTAGCAGACGGGGCTGACGAGAGCGCCGATGAGGAAGGATGACCAGATCGGGACGAAACCGGTGCCGGGGGTGATGGCGACCAGACCGACGACAAGGCCGGTGGACGCGCCGACCAGAGTCGGCTTGCCGGTCTCATGGACATCGATGAGCATCCAGGTCAGCATGGCGGAAGCGGACGCGACCGCGGTCGTGGCGAACGCGTGAGCTGCCAGACCGTTGGCGCCGAGCGCGGAACCGGCGTTGAAACCGAACCACCCGAACCAGAGGAGGCCCGCGCCGAGCGCGACGAAGGGCACGTTGTGGCAGCGGTAACTCGCGGACTTGATATCTTCCCGTTTCCCGAGGGCGATACACAGCAGAAGCGCAGTGACACCGGAAGAGATGTGGACGACATCGCCGCCGGCAAAGTCAGCGACACCGATCCGTTCGAGCCATCCGTCGTGTCCCCAGACCATGTGAGCAATGGGGTAGTAGACGATGACAGACCACAGCAAAATGAAAATAAATAACGCTTTGAATTTCATTCTGCCGGCAATAGACCCGGTGATAAGTGCCGGGGTGATGATGGCGAACATCATCTGGAACAGA
>ONJD01000158.1 GCA_900317985.1 uncultured Eubacteriales bacterium
CTCGGCTTTCGTCGTATCGGCGGCGTCAGCGGCGGGCTGGATGACCTGCGCGACGGCGGAGCGGGAAATGGCGATCTGGACGTTGTTCGCGACCTTCAGCAGGAACTGGTCCTTCTGGACTTCGGCGATCTCGCCGAGGATGCCGCCGCTGGTCATGATCTTCGTGCCCTTGCGGATCGAGTTCATCATCTCTTCGCGTTTCTTCTTTTCCTTGCTGCTGGTGCGCATGGATATCGCGATCATGACGCCGATCAGGATGATGAACGGGATCATCATCATGCCGGAGGACGGAGGCGGAGCCTGCTGCTGTCCGGCTTCAGGGGCGGCGGCGCCGGTCTGAGTCGTGGTGGTTTCTGCGGCAGGAGCGGCGGCGGTCGCGGTCACGGAACCGTCGGCAGCCTGCGCGAAAACGACAAAGGAAGTGTTTGCCATGTTCAAGACTTTCTGTTATGTTGAAGCTGAAATTGTATGCGTAAAACTATAATATACACCCATTTTCCGAAGAAACAAGAATTTTTCCCGAAAAAAAGCGAAAAAACCGATGCCGCTTTTTCGCTTCCGGTCATCTGCCGGAACACCAGCAGCGTGAACGGCACGAGGGTGATCAGCGTCACGTCGTTCGTGAGGAACATGCTGAACCCGAAACACAGCAGGACGAGCAGGAGGGCGATGAGCCGCAGCGAAGTCACTTTCCGCAAAAGGACTTCCGTCAGCACACGGAACGTGCCCGCCATCCGGAGGCCGGCCACGACGGCCATCAGGGAAAACAGCAGCCCCAGCACCCGCCAGTCCACATAGGAAACGTAGGAAAGGGAGGGCGGCACGAGGAAACAGGACGCGAGCGCCAGTACGGCGGACACTACCAGAACCGTCTGCGACCGCAAAAACTGCACGACGGTCTGCACAGACACCCCTCCTTTCCGGAAAACTTCCCACATTATAGCACAACGCCCCCGAGTCGCAAGACTCAGGGGCGGGTTTTTATCGGTTTACGAATCGTAGAACTTCTGGCCGTCATCGGTCAGTTGTGCATCAGGTAGTTCCCGCAGTTGACGGGCGTGGCGCCGGGCACTTCGGTCGCGTCGTCCACGGACCGGAACGCGTTCAGCATGAGGTCATAGATGTCGCGCGGCGCCCGGTCCCCTTTGAGGATGAGGTAGAAGCCGGTCAGGCAGCCCATCGGGCCCCAGTAAACGACTTCGTCTTTCCAGTCGGGGTCGTTGCGCAGGTACGTGGCGATGAGGTGCTCCAGCGTATGCATGGCCGACACGTCAACGACCGGCTCCCGGTTCGGGTGCTTCAGGCGGACGTCATAGGTCGTGACTCTGTATTCTCCCAGCACATCGACACGGCTCGTGAAGATGCCGGGCACGATGCGCGTATGGTCAACGGTAAAGCTCTGGATCAATTCCATGTGTGTGCTCCTTACTATCCTTGGGTTTCGCTTTGGACTATTATAACACTTAGAACAGGAACTGCGCTAAGAAGTTGACATCTTTCATCGCCTCACGACGGGCTTTGAGGCCCATCTTCGGCATGGGGATCTCGACGAACGGGACGTCGAGGTTCTTCGCGGCGAGTTCCGGGATGGTGAACAGTTTGTCGCAGTACGCATCGAAGTGCGGCTCGGTCGGATGGCCGGTCGCGGCGCGGTACTTCTTGATGAAGTAGCGGCGGAAGAACCCGGCGAGGTAGAGCGGCAGGCGCGAGACATCCAGGTTCGCCGGGAGCGCCGGCTGCATGGCGATGACCGTGCGCAGCGCCACGTTGAACACTTCGCCCTCGCCGCGGAGCCAGAAGAACGGCGTGATGGCGTCGGCGGCCGCTTTGGTCACCTCGCCGCAGCCGATCTTGATGCCCGGCAGTTTCTTGAGTTCTTCGACGGTGTACGCGTGGCCGTCTTCGCCGAGCCAGTACCGGACGCCGTTCAGTTCGGCGCCGTCACCGTAGATGATGTTGACCCGACGGTACTTGTTCAGCGGATAAGAGTACCCGCGCAGCATGCACTCGAAGGTGGTCGCCATGGAGGCGCCGTCGAAGCCGGCGTTGACCGCTTCCATCTCCTGAGCGAGGGACCGCGGGTTGCCGTCGATCTTCTCGAGTTTCGGCGCGCGGTCGTTGGTCCAGCCGGCGTAGCCGTGGACGCGCGGCCAGTTCTTGTGGAACTTGTCCGTCATGACGCTCGGCTCGGCGGGCTCGAACGGCGTGATCCGCTTCTCGCCGATGATCTCCACATTCGGGTCGCCGAAGTTGCGCGCGCTGGCCTCGATGAGCAGTTTGTTCTTACTCGGGTCGAAGCCCATGAGCTCCGTGACGACGCGGTCGACTTCGACCGAGTTGGAGCCGGACACGATGCGGTTCATCTCGACCGGGATGTTCGGGCCGGGCGTGTTCCCGCCGCCGCCGATGATGGCGTCGACGACCGTCAGGTCGGGCTTGAACAGGTACAGAAGGTCGGCCAGTTTCTTGTTGATCTTCCAGTTATGGTTGCGGTACCGCATGTTCGGCGAGAACGTGCCCATGCCGTTCTTGAAGCCGAGCGTGACACCGGTGTAGACGTTGGTCTTGGTCTTCGGGACGGAGACGTACAGGCGCTCGCCCTCGATGACTTCCTTGAAGCTCTGCGGCACATAGACGTCCTGCCCGACTTCGGCGTGGGGGACGAAGTAGTGCACCATCGGTTCTTCCTCGAAGAACGTCATCTTGATCCCGTGGTGTTTGGCGATCCGGTCATACCCCGTCATACGGGCGTACAGCCAGGTGACGAGGCCGGAGCCCTCGCCGATGAGCACGTCGCAGCCGAGCTCCTGGAGGTTCTCGACGACCGCGTCGAACACGCGCGGGTCGGTGGTCTGCGGGTTGTCCTCCTTGAACCGTCCGGCTTCTTTCAGGTACACGAAGACCAGATTCGGCTTGATGAGCACCTTGCGGCCGCGGAACTTGTCCTTCCAGCC
>ONJD01000025.1 GCA_900317985.1 uncultured Eubacteriales bacterium
AGAAATGTACCACCGGAGAGGTGGAACTGCTTTCAAAAAGACAAGTTGGTGGTACATTCTCGCTTGAAACAAGAAAGATTGTACCACCGACATAAAAAAAGAGTCCTGGAGAGGTCTGTAGGGCAGGAGAAAAGATCAGCAGGCGGGCAGGTGAACGCCGCAGGTTCGGAGTTCGGGCTACCAGTGCCCGGGCTCTCGAACCGTTCACTGAACCCGCCTGCGTCAAATGGTGTGCGCGAGCGCACATCTTTCCGGTTTGTCTGAGAAGGCGGTTCTTTTCTATATTCTTCGTTTATGAGATCCACCAGTCCCCGTCCGGCCCCTGGTTCAGGGACCCGACCTCTTCGGACAGCGTGTTCCCGGCAAAGTCTTTCACGATGACCTTGTCGTAGAACTTGTAGTCCGGGCCGGCACAGTCGTGCTCGTCGTCCCATCCCTCTTCGATCCACGCCTCGAGGTACACCTTGCCGTCCTCGATGACGCACGCGGTCTCGTTCGGTTGCAGCGAAAACGAGAACGCGTCCGGGTAGTAGCAGCGGAACGTCTTTCCGTTTTGGGAGATGATGTGCGGTACATCGCCAAGGAGCCTCAGGTTGTACAGGTCGATGCCGGCGAGGTCCAGTTCCGCGACGAGCTTCCACGGGATCTCGGGGCGGTACTTGTACATGCGCAGGACCTGTTCGCCGTAGTCGCACTGCAGGAAGTAATAGTGCTTCCCGCTGAAGATGGGCGCGCTGTACATGACGTTTGGCTTCTGCTCAAACAGCTGGATGACGCGCCGCCGGCGGTAGTCGTAAAACTTGAGGACCGTGCCCGGGTGGCCGCCGTGCTCTGCCATCTCTTCCAGTTCAAAAAAGTCGGTCGAACCGGAGATGGTGTACGCGCAACGCTGCTGCCCCGCGATGGGAAACAGAAGACGCCCCTCGACTTCCGTAAAACGTTTGATCATGCCTGTTCTCACTTCCTAAGCAAGGTGTTTTCCGAGACCCAGTATACCACATGTCCGGTTTTATGTTATACTACAAAGCCGGAGGGAGAGAGATTATGGACCCACGTTATGTACGCAAGGAAACCGAGATCCGGGTGGCGCTTCTGAAGCTCCTGGAGACCACGCCCATCGCCGACATTTCCACGACGGCGCTCTGCAAACAGGCAGGCATCAGCCGGAACACGTTTTACTGCCACTACCCGTCCCCGGCGGCTCTGCTCGAGACGATCGAGAACGAGTTCATCGACCTTATCGTCGGCATCGTGGACTCGACGATCGACTCGGACTACGAGAGCCTTCTGCGACAGATCTGCCAGGCCATGCTGGACAACCGTAAGCTCGCGACCCTGCTCCTCAGCGACAACGGCAACCGCCGCTTCCTCGAGCGGATGGTCGGCACCATGCACAGCCAGATCATGTCCCACTGGGCCAAAAGCGGCATCGCGCTCGACGTCGACGACCTCGAACTCCTTTTCACCTACACGACCTACGGCGTCGAACGCTGCATCCGCCGGTGGAGCGACAACGGCTTCCGGGAATCCCCCGAAGTCCTCGCCCGCAAACTCCGCAACATGTCGGAGTACATGCTGGCCCACTACATGGAACAGCCGTTCATCTGATAACGAAAAACAACGAAACTGAGACTGGACACCCCCCGCTTGACAAGTGTATATTGAAAGTGACCGGACATACGGTTCGTTCAAGGCTTGAAAAATGAGAGGAGTTGAAGTCTGTGTTTTCTGAGTACACCCAGTCCGCGCTCGAGATCCTGCGGCATCCCTCGCTGACCATGCACTGGTACACCGTGCCGATCTTCCTGGTCCTGTTCTACATCCTCGGCCGGGAAATGCACGACAAACACTACCATGTACTCGCCGGCGGCGTCGCTCTCTGGGGCATGGACCTCTTCAATGAGATCTGGAACTCCATGGTCTGCTTCATCAGCGGCTATGCTCCTGTCTGGGGCACCCCGATGGGCGTAGGCGATACATCGTTCCTCATTCTCATCGGCTACAACATCGAGATCTCCATGATGTTCCTCATGATGGGTATCTCCACCTGCCTCATGCTGCCTGAAGACCGCAAAGCAAAGATCCTCGGCATCAACAACCGGGTCTTCTACTGCATCGTGTTCACCACCATGGCCGTTCTGGTCGAGTGCTTCCTGAACTTCGCCGGCATCCTGACCTGGGAGTGGCCGTTCTGGCAGCGCAAGGTCCCGTGGCTCCTGTGGCTCATCGGCTACCTGCCGTTCTTCGCCACCGCGTTCTATGTCCACGACAGACCGACCCTGAAATCCGCCATCAAGTGCGACGCGGCCATCCTCGGCTTCGACGCCATTCTGCTCGTCGTCTGCGGCTTCGCAGGCTGGTTATAAGGAGGGATCTACTATGTTGACCGGAGGAGTCCTCGCCGTCATCATCGCGGCAACCGTCATCGACCTCGCCGCTGTCGGCATCGCCTTCTATGACTTCCTGAAGCGCGACTGACCACATAAAACAAACCCCCGTCGGGCAGCAGCCCGGCGGGGGTCTTTTCTTATTCTTCCCAGAACAGCTCGTCCAGGGTCTTGTCCAGTGCCTTGCAAATGCTGATGCACAGGTTGATCGTGGGGTTGTAGTCCCCCTTTTCAATGGCATTGATGGTCTGGCGGGAGACGCCGCAGAGCGCCGCGAGGTCCGCCTGGGACAGGTCTTTGGCTGCCCGGGCCGATTTCAGTCGAAGGTTTTTCATGGTCAGCCCTCCGCTTCTTCATTCTTGTCCTTCAGATGCCGGAGCAGGAGTGCAGCGCCCAGGGCGATGAGCATGAACTCTACCCCGATGTTTACAAGGCTTGTACCCTGAATGACATTCAGGAACCCTTCCGTCTTCCAGGTCCCGATGATCGGAATGAGGTTGAAGAGCAGGAGGAACGCGAAGATGATGATGTACTGTTTCCGGTTGTTGTTCAGGCCCCAGTAGGCACCGTTCCAGGTGGTGTAGACCGCCATGACGGTGGCGCCCAGGATGGCACCGATGAACCCGAGCGAGAAGGGCGCGACGGGCAGGGTGATGCCGAACGTTTCCATAATGAACAGGATGCCCAGGAACACGAGGACGGTCCAGAAGCCGAACATGTAACCCCGGCCGCGGATGACGTTCTGCCGTTCATCGTACTGGGTCTTGGCTTTGTGGTCGCTGTTTGCGCGTTTGAAGATGGCCCAGCAGAGAAAGGCGATGAGGGCGAGGCAAATGATGGTCATAATGATCGAAGTGGTTGTCATAAGAATCTCTCCTTTCGTTCTTTCCAACCACAATGTACACCATCCGCAACTTCTTGTCAAGTATTTTTGACAAAAATATTTTTATACCGGACAAAAAGTCAAAGCAAAACCGCCGGGCGTCCTGCCCGGCGGCTTGTTTTACAAGGTATTGTTTTGGCGATTTACGGCGCCCACTTCGAGACTTCGTTCCAGAAGTCTTCGGCGGCCTGCTGCGCGTCCCACTGGGTGGTCCGGCGGCGGGTCGTTTTCTTCGTCGTGTCGTCTTCGTCGTCCGCGTCGTCTTCGTCGTCGGCCTTCGTGGTCGCTTTCGCGGTCGTCTCGGTCTCTTCCTGGAGGTCGCCGCCGATGGCGTCGTCTCCCGCGATGACGATGTCGTCCGAGTCTTCGATCTCGAAGTCCTCTTCCGTCGTCGTCTTCAGAGTGACCTTGTCCGTCGTCACGGAAAGCATCCTCTCGAACTCGTCGTTCTTCTGCTTCTGCTGGACGAAGTACACCGCCAGTCCGGCGATGATGCCGACGATGACGACCGCCGCGACAGCGATCAGCCATCCGGAAACGCGTTTCTTCTTTTTCGGTTCCGGTTCCGGATTCTCGCGGCGGTGCCGCCCGGAATCGGTCTCTTCAATGAGGACCTTGCTCCCTTTGTTCTCTTCGCTCATGCGTACGTACCTCCCGGTCACTTACTGCATTCGTTACTGCTGCATTCGTTATTGTACCACAACGGCCTGCCGGCCGAGGAGTTTATACTTGTCGTTGAAAGCGGAGCGGCTGAAGGTCTTGGTCTTGGCGCCGTAGGGGTCCGCCAGGTAGATGTTCTTGCCGTCATACCCGACGAGCACACAGACGTGGGTGCCGCGCGGGTAGGAGAAGTATTCCGGCCCGGTGCTCGTGGCGATGTACCACGCGTTCACCGTACTCGGCGTCTTCAGGTTGTACGTCGACCACACGATGACGGGTTTGCCCTCGTTCAGGTAGTCGAGGAGGTCGGTGAAGTTGGTGCCGGTCTTGTTGTATGCCTTATGTTTCCCGTGCTGGTTCGAGATGACGTTGTTCATCGCCTTGGAAACCACCGGAGCGAACGCTCCGTAGCCCGGGTTCTTGGACGTGTAGGTGCTGCGTGGGTCGCCGACGAACTTCTCGGTGATCCGCGGTCCGTACTTCTTGCCGTCGATGGTCCGCAGGTTCTCGCGCGGGATGGTGTTGACCATCTTCGAGAGGTTGATGTCGTAACCCCAGTACTTGAGGACCATAGTGGCGGACGCCGCTTCACAGCCGGTCGGGTAGTTCGGCAGCTGGTTCACGAGCGGGACCTTGATGGTGGCGCCGGAGACCTTGCCCTCGCGGACCGTGTAAGAGGTCTTTCCGACGACGACCGTGCCGGTCTTGCCGAAGTCGACCTTGCCGTTCTTCACGTACCAGGTGCCGTACTGGTTGCGGAACGCGCCGTGGGCGCCAAAGTCGACCTTGCCGTTCTTGACGCGCCACCAGCCGTACTCGTTCTGGGCGACGCCGGTGTAGGAGAAGTCGACCTTGCCGTTCTTCGTCTTCCACCAGCCGTACCGGTTCTGGTAGATGCCCTGCGCCTTGAAGTTGACCTTGCCGGTCTCGATGCGCCACCAGCCGTACTGGTTCTGCTCAACTCCGTAGAAATCGAAGTCGACGCGGCCGTTCTTCACGTACCACCAGCCGTACTCGTTCTGGTAGACGCCTGTGGCCTTCGGCTGGACTTTGCCGTTCACGACACGCCACCAGCCCTCGACGCCTTCATAGGTCGTCTGCGCAATGCCGGTGTAGTCCGGCGCGAAGTCCGGCTCTTTCGGAGCTTCCGTCGTGGGTTCTTCGGTCGTCGGTTCAGTCGTGCTCTCGTCTGTCTTCGACGTGGTCGACTCGTCCTCCGACTGTTTGGTCGTGCTCTTGTCGTCATCCTTGTCAGAGTCTTTCTTCGTCGTGGAAGAGGACTTCTCCTCGTCCTCCGACTTCGGCTCCTCTTTGGAGTCTTTCTCAGACTTCTCTTCGGACGTGACCGTCGTGCTCGTGGTCGCGGTCTCCTCGTCCTCCGCAAAGGACGCGAGGAACGCTCCGCAGGCGATCGCAAGAGCTAATAACAGCGCCAGAAACGGGCGCGCAAGTTTGTTTCGTAACATAAGGGACACCTCGCTGTCCCCTATTATACTATTTTTTTACGAAAATAACATTCGTATTTTATACCAGAACACCCTTGCGCGGGGTTTCCTTTTCCCGGCCGGTCTGCTATACTGTCGAAAACAAACGTCCGAAGGAGAAGCCACATGGACAGAAAGTACCTGTTTTTTGACATCGACGGCACACTGGCGGCCGGCGGATATGAGCACACTTACGTGCCGGAGAGCACCATGCTCGCCCTGCGCAAACTGCGGGAGGCGGGCCATTTCCTGTGCATCGCCACGGGACGGAGCAACGGCATGGCGGTCGCGTTCATGGACGCGTTCGAGATCAAAAACATGGTCAGTGACGGCGGGAACGGCCTCACGGTCGACGGCAAACTCATCGGCATCGAGCCGCTGCCGCACGACCTTGTCGAACAGCTCATCAAAGAGTGCGACGAGAAGGGCTTCCCCTGGGGCCTCGTCGTGGACGACTCGCCCCGGCGCGTCTGCCCGGACAGCAGCTTCTTCGACTTCACGGCGGACGACTACATGGAGACCGTTGTCGTGCCCGGTGCATCGCCCAACGATTACGACGGCATCTACAAGGTGAACATCGCCTGCTATGAGCCGGACGAACAGAAGCTCGAGACCCTGAAGGCTCTCCCCTGGGCGCGCTTCCACGACGACTACTTCTTCGTAGAACCGACCGACAAGGCGCGGGGCATCAAGCGCATGATGGACCACCTCGGCGCGCCGTACAAAGACGTCATCGTGTTCGGCGATGCGCTCAACGACCTCAGCATGTTCATCGACGAATGGACCTGTGTGGCGATGGGCAACGCCTGCCCGGAACTCAAGGAGAAAGCGGACTTCATCACGACCGACGTCGAGGACGACGGCATCTACCGAGCCTGCGAAGCACTCGGTCTGTTCGCAGACTGAGCCCCGCAAACGGACCACCGTAATACAAAAAGCCGCTGAGCGCAATGCTCAGCGGCTTCTTTTTTGGCGATGTACGCCTTACTCTTTAGTACGAGATCTCCTGGACCAGCTCATACGCCTGGCGGATGACGGTCTTCAGGCTGCCGACGCTGTCGCAGTCGCCGATGAAGCGGACGCGGTCATGGTTCGGCAGGACTTTGGCGGCCAGTTCCCCGACCTTGCCCTTGTCCGGCCCGGCGAACCGTTTGTCCGGAGTGTAGCCAACGGACATGATGACGGTGTCGGCGGGGATCGTCTTCGTGCCGTCCGGAGTCTTGATGACGACGCCGTCGTCTGTGATAGACTCGACAGTGGACTCCAGGTATGCCGGCACGTTATGGAACCGGAGCAACTCGCGGAGCATGGTGGAGTTCGCCATACAGATGCCGCGCGCGCCGACCAGGTACGGCGTCATCTCGACGACGCTCGGGTGTTTGCCCTTGAGCGCCAGATCATAGGCGATCTCGCAGCCGGTCAGGCCGCCGCCGATGATGACGACGTTGTCACCGGCCTCCGCTTTGCCGTCCAGATAGTCGACGGCGGTGATGGCCTTCTCCGCGCCGGGCACCGGCAGCGTCCGCGCGGTAGCACCGATGGCCACGACCACCAGATCCGCGTCCAGCGCGTCCACGTCGGTGACTTCCGTATTCATGTGGACCGTTGCGCTGCTCTTCTCCAGTTCGCGGGCGAACCATTTCAGTACATCGCGGTCTTTTTCCTTGAAGGAGGGCGCGGCCGCCGCGTTGAACACGCCGCCGAGCCGGTCGGTCTTCTCGTAGAGGTCGACCCGGTGTCCGCGTGCAGATGCCTCGATGGCCACTTCCATGCCGCCGAGTCCGCCGCCGATGACGGCGATCTTTTTCGGGTGCTTCGCGGGACCTTTCTTGTAGATGGTCTCGTTGTTGGTCCAGGGGTTCAGCACGCACTGGCCCATTTTGTAGTTCAGGACATTGATGTCCGTGCCCTTGCCGTTCATGCCGTTGAAGATGAGGCAGGCGCCGTGGCAGGAGATGCACGGACGGACGTCCTCGGGCCGCCCTTCTTTGATCTTGGTCATGTACTCGGGATCGCACAGTAACTGGCGGCCGAGGCCCATGGCGTCGATCTTTCCGGCGGCGATGGACTCCGCAGCCTCTTCGGGCTGCATGCGTCCGCCGCAGACCACGGGCTTGGTCGTGAAGTTCTTGATGTGCTCCACGTATTTCAGGTTCAGGTTCAGTGGAGCGTACACCGGCGGGTGTGCCCAGAACCAGGCGTCATAAGTGCCGTTGTCACAGTTGAACAGGTCGTAGCCCGCCTCTTCGAGGATCTTGATCGCCTTCTCGGACTCTTCCATGGAACGGCCGACCTCATCGAACTCCTCGCCGGGCACGGCACCGGAGTTGAAGCCCTTGGTCATGGAGACGACCGAATACCGGAGCGAGACCGGGAAATCCTCGCCGCAGACTTTTTTGATCTCCTTGACGATCTCACAGGTGAACCGCAGCCGGTTCTCCAGAGAACCGCCGTACGCGTCGGTCCGGTGGTTCGTGTAGGGCATGGCGAACTGGTCGAGGAGGTAGCCCTCGTGGACGGCGTGGATCTCGACGCCGTCGACGCCGATCTCCTTGCACCGCAGAGCGGTCTGTCCGAAGGCGTAGACGAACCGCGCGATCATCTCGGACGTGAAGTGGAACATGGTGACGTTGGTGGCCCAGACGTTCGGTTCCTCCGGGTCCGGAGCGCTCCACCACCACTTTGAGGTGACGACTTTGTTGAGCGCTGAGCCAAGGGGTTTGAACATCATGAAGGGCTGCAGGATGGGCGGCAGGATCATCGACCGGCCGGCGCCCGCGCTCAGCTGGAAAAAGACCTTCGCGCCACTCTTGTGGATATCGTCGACGACGTCTTTTGCCGGAGCAAAGACTTCGGGATGGCGATATACCCATCGTTCCCCGACAATGCTGACCATCGGGATGAGTCCCGGAATGAACAGGCCGATTTCCTGGTCCTTCCGGTCCGCGTAGAATTCGCGGATCCCTTCCGCAAACCCGGTCTCGGCCTCCCACTTGATCATGTTCGTGCCTTCCATCGGCAGCATGACCACGCGGTTCTTGATCTCAACATTGCCTACCTTCCACGGGGTAAACAACGGCTCGTATTTCGCATCCATATGCAAAGCCTCCCTTTATCAAAAATTCACAAGTGTATAACCACTTCCCATTATACTCAATCTCTCAAAAAAGTGGGAGTCTTTCTCATTAGCAAACAAAGAAACCGCCGAGCTCAGCTCGACGGCTTTTCGTAAAGGTTTGTGAAGTTGATCGCCAACAGGATCAGGTACGCGGCGACGATCGGAAGGTTCTCGATGAGCGCGCTCTTGCCGACCGTGACGAGCAGGATGATCATCAGGAGCAGGATGGCGACGAACCCGTAGAACGTTGGCCGGAACAGCCCTTTTTCGGTGCGCGCCATGTGGTACAGGAACATGACGACCGGTGCGGCGATGAGGAACGCGAAGATGAGGGCGCCAAGCCAGTGGGCGACACATCGCGGGTCAGAGAAGTCCTTCGTCTCGCCGAGCGACGGGCAGTTCAGCGACAGGTAGATGGCCGCGGTCCCCACAGAACCCAGAACGACCGCGACGCGGCTGTTGTAGCCGAACCTGCGGAACGCGTACAGGGTGTTCGTGAACAGAGCGGTGCCGGTCAGGATGCCCCAGAGTTTGAAGAGCCAGGGCCACTGCAGGCCGATCATGCTCGCGGTCACGTAGTGGATCTTGTCAGACAGCGTAGCGACCTCACCCGCGCGGTTCGGCGCGTCGAGGAAGCCAAAGCCGACGACATAGGCACACGCCACGACCCCCGTGACCAGGCAGAACCATTTTGCTCCGCCCCCGAGCCGTTCCGCATAGAGGATCTTCTTGATGTACACGATGTACAGGAGCAGGCTCAGTGCGGACAGGACCACCCACACCGGGAACAGCCAGTGGTGTCCCGTCATGCCGGTGATGTCGGCGTAAAGGTAGCCGTCTACCGTCCGTTCCGCGACGGTCTCGTACTTCACGAGCACGGTGTCCCGCAGGAAGAATACCAGCCAGATGACATAGGCCAGCGTGATGCCGCCCCATAGAGCGGCGTAACCCTTCGGCATCGGCCGGGTCAGACCTTCATTCATAACGCGCCTCCAAGTGACAATTTGCCCAACATTATAGCACGTTCTTTACATAACACAATAAAAAGATATTTATTACAAAAGCCGCCGGGCGCTGACCCGACGGCTCGTCACTTTGGCGATTTACTTTTCCGCTTAGAAATACTTCGCGCTGAGTTCTTTCATCTTGTCCCCGTGACGGATCTCGTCCTTCAGGACGGGCTCGATCTGCGGATACTCAAGGATGAACGGCGCATAATCGGATGCCGCGTCGAGTTCTCCCTGCTGTGCCGAGAGGAAGTGGTCCATTTCCCTCCGTATCATTAAGAATTGTCATCTGTCAAAAACTGTGCTATACTATAGCCGGAATTTATACGCATACAAATATTCGATTTACCATTTCCCGGAGGTCCTATGAACGACAATCAAAAACAACTTCTGAAAGACGTCATCTTCATGATCATCCTCGTCGCCTTCATGCTCTTCACCGTCAAAGTCGTCCCCAACATGATGGGCGGCGTCCAGGACGCGAACGGCAACCCCCTGCTCATTTCGCAGGTTGCCGCCATCCTTGGCGTACTCTGACCACAGCACAAAACAAGCCGCCGATCGCAAGCTCAGCGGCGTATTTTTTTGGCGATTCACCGCCCCACATCCAACAGATACTTAAAATACACCATTACCTTCTCTCTGACGAAAGTGTATGATGAAGGATGTACTTTACATTAGAAAAAGGAGATTTTGATATGGAAGTCTACAACAACTATCCGACCGTCTTCATGTCCGGCCTCGGCGGCTGGGGCGAAGACCAGCTGCAGAACAAGATCATGCCCTACTGGGGCAAGGGCAAGAACAATGTCCTGGAAGACCTCCGCGGCCTCGGTTACGAGTGCCTCTTCCCGTCCCTCGGCCCGCTCAACAGTTCCTGGGACAGAGTCTGTATCCTCTGGGCCTGGCTCTTCGGCGGTACCGTCGACTTCGGCAAAGCGCATGCAGAGAAGTATGGCATCAGCCGGTACGGCCGCACCTATGAACACGGCGCACTCGAAGACCTCGGTCAGCCCGGCCCGCACAAGAAGGCCAACTTCATCGGCCACTCCATGGGCGGTCCGCTCATCAAGACCCTCTCCGAGCTCTTTGTTTATGGTTCCGAAGAAGAAAGAGCGGTCACGCCGGAAGACGAACTGTCTCCCCTCTTCAAAGGTGGCCACGGCCACCTCATCCACTGCCTGACGACGCTGTCCGGCACGAACAACGGAACGGCTCTGGCAGACTTCCCGACGAACTACGGCCTGTCCTTCGTCACCGGCATCTTCGCGGTGCTCGGCGCAGTCATCGGCGACACCTTCATGTCGAACGTCTACTACATCGACCTGCCGCAGTACGGCATCACGCCGGAGCGCGAAGACGCGAAGAAACTCCACCTGCGCAATCCGCTGAAATACACGGACGGCATCAAAAAAGTCTGCGACCCGCACAGCGGCGCGCAGAACTGCTTCATCGAGATGACGGTCAAAGAGAACCTTGACGTCATCAACCCGAGCCTCCACCCGGCAGACAAGAACATCTACTACTTCGCGCAACGCGCCAGCGCCATGCAGCCCGCAAAAGGCATCCACACAAAGCCGAAGAAGGGCATGTTCATGCTGACGTTCATCGCCGGCTGTGTCACGGGCTGGTACGCTCCGAAAGCGCTCAAAGACAGAGGCCTCGACAAAGACCCGGACTGGTTCAAAGGCGACGGTTTCGTCAACCTGAAAGGACAGTCCGCGCCCACCGGCCAGCCGTCGGCAGACGCGGTCCCCGGCCAGACGGACTTCAAGCCCGGCCTCTGGTACAACATGCCGCCGGTCAACGGCGACCACACCTCCTGGATGGACTTTAGCTTCCAGGAAAACCGCATGCAGAACTTCCGCGACATGATGGCAATGTTCCGCAGCCTCCCCGACGGCGAAACCGTCAACAACTAAGTAAAACACAAACGCCGCCCGAGCACTGCGCTCGAGCGGCTTCTTTTTTACGTTTTACTGTTCCAACGCAGCAAGTTCCTCTCTTCTCACAGCAAAGTCCCTTCTTCTCACCGCAAGATCCTCTCTACTTCAGCAGTCCTTCCAGCATGCGGAGCAGCTCCACATCCGAGGGCTTGACCTTGATCTCCGAGTGGACGTTCTGCCCATCCGGTTCCGGGTACTTCACGTCGATCGAGATGACGGTCCCCTCCGGCACGCCCTTGTTCTTAACATAGTTCAGGAACTTCGGGAACTCCGGATGGTTCTGCTTGAACGTCGCCCAGGCCTGCTTGCCCTGCGACATAAGATTCATGGCACTTCCAATATTCATACTCTAAACCTCCTTAGATTTTTCTCCTTAGATTTTTCTCCTTAGGTTCTTCTCCTTGGATTATTTCTGCCCCCAGTATACCACAACACTTCCCATTTTGCCCCAGCGGGAGCGAAGCTCGCTGCCTGCCCCACCCAAAGCTGCACGATCGACCACCCACTCCCCTCCCCCTCGCTCTGCTGTCGCTTCCTTCGCGCTCTCTTTCCTCCTCCGCGCTCTCTTTCCTCCTTCGCGCGCTCTTTCCTCCTCCGCGCTCTCCGTCCTCCCCCTCCGCGCCCTGTTTTTTGTCCCATTTTCATCCCATATGCCCTCAGCATTACCGTTCGTCGACCATTTTTCCACCAATAACGACCGTTCATCCTCCAAAAACGACCGCTCCAGCGAGACAACCCGCACAGCGGTCGTTTTTGTGGTATAGGAAGCTTAAGACAAAACAGCCCTCTCTTTTCTGTCAGCGAGAAAGGCGGAAAGGGATGGGGTTTGGGGAAGGGGAAGGTGCCTTTCTCCCACGCTCTTTGGCTTCCCCTTCCCCAAAAGCAACCTTATTTCCCAAAATCGCAATTTGCAGTTGCCTTTTTCTCCAGGAATTCCCTTTTCTACGCCAAATAGGCAACTCCTTTTCCCTTCTTCGCGATTTACGGTTGCCCTTTTCTCCAGAAATCCCCTTACCCGCTCCGAGAAAAGCAACTCCTTTTCCCAAAATAGCGATTTGCAGTTGCTCTTTTCTCCAAAAACATCTCTTTCCCCGCCGAAATAAGCAACTCCTTTTCCCAAAATAGCGATTTACAGTTGCCTTTTCTCCAAAAACGCCCTTTCCCCCGCCAAAATAAGCAACTCCTTTTCCCAAAATAGCGATTTGCGGTTGCTTATTGCCGAATCAGTCCCAGCAGACGCTCCATCTCAAGCCCCAGAAAGGAAGAACAACAATGAAAACGCCGTACATGATTGACCGCGAACGCACGCTCAGCAAATTGATAAAAACCAAAAGGCGGGCTCTCGAAAAAGCACCCACCGGATTCCTAATAATCAGAGACATTCGCGGGAAAACCCGCTATTACAAGTATGATACAAACGGCCGTTCAGGAGGCACCTACCTCGGCAACGCCCATCTTGACATCGCAAAAGCCCTCGCGCAGAAATCTTACGACCTCAAAGTTCTCAAAGCTGCCGAGCTCGAACTCCAGGCATGGAAACTCCTCGCCAGCCACTTTCCAAACACCACCGTCGAGGAGATCTACGAAACACTTTCCCCCGCCAGACAAAAACTAGTCACCCCAATCATTCCGACCGACGAAGAGTACCGCAAGCAATGGGAGGCAGTCACCTACGAGCCGGGATGGTTCAAAGCAGACGCCGCGGTATACATCACGGACCGCGGGGAACGAGTGCGGTCCAAGTCAGAACAGCTCATCGCCAACCTCCTCTACCGCCTTCACATTCCCTACCGCTACGAATACCCCATCGAAGTAGTAGTGAATGGCCACAAGAAAACCTGGCGTCCGGACTTCACGATCCTCGACGTCAAGAACAGACGCGAGCTTTACCTGGAGCACTTCGGCAAACTGGACGACCAGGAAGATGACGGCAACTATGCACGCAATGCGTTTGAAAAAATGAAGATCTACGAAGAAAACGGCATGTATGACGGAGGGTGCATGATCTACAGCTTCGAAACAAACAAAGCCCCGCTCGACATCAAATACGTGGAACAGAAAGTCCGCCGTGCACTTGGCATCTAGTCCTTGGGCGATATACCGCTCGTCCTCATCAACTCAAACAACTCCATCAAATAAAGCCGCCGAGCCAAACGCTCAGCGGCTTTCTCTTTTCTATTCCTTTACAGCGAGTCCACCTGCCAGGTGGCGCTGACGCCGTAGTCAAGGTAGATGATCTGCCCGCTCATGTAGTTGAACATCTTCGACCCGATGGCGGCCAGCGGCCAACCCATCTGTTCGGGCGAAGCCCAGTAGCCGTCCCAGGAGTCGAGGAACAGAGACTCGATGATCTCGAGGCCTTCCTCTACGTTCCCGCTCGGCGATGTGCCGGCGCCGAAGTCCTCTTTCAGCCCGGTGTCGGTGTTGCCGGGCGCAATGAGGTTGAGGCGGATCTTGCGGTCGATGTACATGGGCTCGTGGCACATCGCCCGGACGTAGGTGTTGAGACACTGCTTCGAGAAGACGTACCCGCTGGCGATCTCCGCCGGGTGCGCCTCGTACCATTCCAGCGCGTCCTCGTAGGTCTCGGCCTCGATGACTTCCATGCAGTTCTCGAAGGACGTCTCCCAGTCGAAGCCGCCCGCGGAACCGATGATGCTCACGGACCCGCTGTCCACGACTTTGTCGATGACCTTCTCGAGGAGATACTTGTGCCCGAGGAAGTTCACCTTCTGGACGTCCAGTGTGTTGCTTCCGTCGGAGTTCAGGGCAATACCGTGGCACAGGAACAGCGCGTCGATCCGCGCAGGCAGCTCCTCTGCCAGCTTGTCGATGTCTTCCTTCACGCCGAAGTCCGCGTAGAACTCGCCCGCCACCGGGAAGTCCAGCTCGCTGTGCCGCCCGTTCCGCCGGCAGATGGTGTATACTTCCGCGCCCAGCTCGGACAGCAACTTCGCGGCCGCGCGGCCCATGCCCGAGTACGCGCCGGACACGACGACGGTCTTGCCTTCATAACCAAACAATGTGTTGAGATCCATCATGATGCTCCTTTCGGCGATTTACAGCTGTTCCACAAACGTGTTCGCGGTCTGGCCGCCATCGGCCAGGATGTCGATACCGGAGACGAACCCGGCGCCCGGGGAGACCAGGAAGCCGATGAGTTCGGCGATCTCATACGGGTGGCCCCAGCGGCCCTTCGGGATGAGGTCGAGCTGGCACTCGGCGGTGTCCGGTTCGAGGTCGATGAGCAGCTGGTGCATCGGCGTCAGGTACGAGCCGGGCGACACGGACAGGATGCGCGTGTCCTTCTCGGCGAACCGCGCCACGTTCTTCTGCGTGTAGTAGATGACGAATCGTTTAATGATGGCGTAGCAGGTGCCGGCATACGCGAAGTCGTCGCCCTGGAACGGCGCCACGAGTTCGAGCAGCTGGTCGTAGAAGTCGTCGTCCTCACAGTTGTCAAAGACGTCGTACCACTCCTCCTGTGCTTCGAGCGTGTACGCCGCGACCGAGCCGAAGTTGATCATGACGCCGCCTCCGGCCATGACCGGGTAGAACGCTTCGGTCATGTACATGGTGCCGAGGCCGTTGATCTTCAGCACATCGTCCGCCTTCGTGTTCGTGGGCGATACACCGGCTGTATGAATGACATTCTTCACTTCTCCAAGGGACGCGGCGTAGTCGGCGAGCTTCTGAACGCTCGCCTGCTCCGTAATGTCTACGACGAACGTGTGTGCCGTGATGCCGAGCGCGGTCAGTTCCTCGACCGCTTTGGCAAGCGCCTCTTCCGAACGGTCAGCCAGAACGAGGTCGTACTCGGGGCCGATTCTTTTCGCGATGGCCCGGCCCATACCGCCGGCGCCACCGGTGATGACAGTCAGTTTCTTCATAAGAGTGTTCCTTTCTTGCAAACAGTATTCTCCACTCTCATTCTACCCGCCGCAGACCTCCCATCACACCCGCAGAGCAGCGGAAAAACCCGTCCCCGAGCACGACGAATTTGACGGGTAACACAAAAGCCGCCGAGCGCAGTGCCCGACGGCTTCTTTTCGTTTAGCCAAAAAGCTGTCCCGGAAGTTTCAACTTCTCCTTTGGCGGGAACGCCTTGTCGAACTCATCGACATCGGCGTCATCCACATAGTACCCCTGCGGCGTCTGATACACCCCGGTGACACCGTCGAGGTATCCGGGGACCAGCTCTTTGCAGAGGAAGAAGGAAGCATCCGCGTCCTCCGGCAGGTCGTGGTACCGGATGCCGAACCGGTCGGCATAGTCGAACCCGCTCTTGCCGTAGAAATCGATGTTGCCTTCAAACAGGACCGCTCCGAAGCCCAGTTCCGTCGCCCTCTCCAGAGAGTAGTCCAGCAAAGCCTTACCGTAGCCCTGCCGTTTCAACTCCGGAAGGATGCCGATCGGCCCCATGGTCAACACGGGGACTACCCGACCGTCATCTGCCTGAATGACCGTCTTCATGAACATGTTCTGGCCGATCAACCGGCCATCCTGTTCCATGACGAAGTCCAGTTCCTTCACGAATGCCGGATCATCCCGTAACACGTGAATGACATAGTGCTCGCTGCACCCCGGCCGGTATACGTTCCAGAACGCCTCTCTGACAAGGTTCTCAACGTCTCTGTGCTCTTCGGATCTTTCTAAACGAATGGTGTAGTCATTCTTATTCATTGTTTTACCTCCTGAAAACTTG
>ONJD01000099.1 GCA_900317985.1 uncultured Eubacteriales bacterium
GGCAGTAGGAGAAGAAAAAGCTGCTTGAAAAAGACATATGGTCAAGGCGAAAAACGGGGGTCCCATATGTCTTTTGGCTCCCCAGCAACTTTCAGTTTGACGAGGGGCTGTGGTATACTGGGGAAGTGATTCCGATGGAAAGGGGGAAGGATGATGCAGAGAACGATCATTCGGGATCAGTTTCGGCTGATGCAGCCGTCGCGGAAGGCGGACTTCAGAGATGCCGCCGTGGCGCAGGATCTGCTCGACACGTTGCTCGCGAACCGGGAACGGTGCGTCGGGCTTGCGGCGAATATGATCGGCGAGAACGTCCGCGTCATCGTGTATGTGGACGGCGACCTGCCGGGCGTCATGCTGAACCCGGTCATCGTCGAGAAGTCCGGCCCTTATGAGACCGAAGAGGGCTGTCTCTCCCTGCCCGGGCAGCGGAAGACGACCCGCTATCAGAGGATCACAGTCCGGTGGGACGACCGGCAGATGAAGCAACAGACCCGGACGTTCGAAGGGTACACCGCGCAGATCATCCAGCACGAGATCGACCACTGCAACGGGATCCTGATATAAAGAATAAAAAAGACCGAAGTCGAATGACTTCGGTCTTTTGTGTTTCGGTTGTCTGCCGCGAGGGTCAGGCTGTTGCCAGCTTAGCCTTCGGTGTAGGGCAGAAGAGCGACGTGTCTCGCGCGTTTGATGGCGGTGGTGAGCTCACGCTGATGATAAGCGCAGGTACCGGTGACACGACGGGGAAGGATCTTCGCGCGGTCAGAAGTGAACTTCCGGAGACGGGCGGTGTCCTTGTAATCGATCTTTTCGACTTTGTCGACGCAGAACGCGCAAACCTTGCGGCGTCCACGGCGGCGGTTTCTATCGTATGCCATGATGGTGTTTACCTCCTTGTTAAGATGCTCTCCTTAGAAGGGGAGTTCGTCATCCATTTCGACGGATGAGAAATCGTCTGCACTTGCGGTGGAGAAGGACTGGGCCTGCGGAGCAGCGGGTGCTTCAGGCGCGGCCTGGGGAGCGACATTGTAGCCGGCGGGAGCGGTGGAAGCACCGGTCTCGGCCTTGGAGCCACAGAAGCTGACATTGTCCGCGACGATCTCGACAGCGGTCCGTTTGTTGCCGTTGCGGTCTTCGTAGTTCCGGGTCTGGATGGAACCCTGGACTGCGATCATCTGACCTTTGCGGAAATAACGGCTGACGAATTCGGCGGTCTGTCTCCAGGCGACGACGTTGATGAAGTCGGTCTGTCTCTCCTGACCAGCCCTCTGGTAATTGCGGTCGACTGCGACGGAAAAGCTGGTGACGCTGATGCCGTTGCCGGTCGTGCGAAGTTCGGGATCCGCGGTGAGGCGGCCCATGATGACTGCACAGTTAAGCATTGCTTGCGACCTCCTTACTCAGCGATGTTGAGGAATCTCAGGACGCCTTCGGTGATCTTGAGACGACGCTCAAGCTCCATCGGGAACGTCGGTTCGGCAGAGTACTTGACGACGACATAGTAGCCTTCCGGCTCGTCATTGATCGGATAAGCAAGAGCGCGCTTGCCCCATTCGTCAACTTCGCCTAATGTGCCATTCTGCTCAATGAGACCCTGGAATCTCTCCTGAAGAGCCTTCGCAGCCTCTTCACCATCTTTGACGGAGAAAACCATCATGATTTCATAATTTTTAGTGGCCATTCGTTGCACCTCCTTTTGGTCTTGTGGCCCCGGATCTTACGTCGTCCGGAGCAAGGATAAACTTACATAGGTAAGCCCGCGTGAAAACTCTTCACGCGGGCAATCATTATAACAAGTGAAATTTTGAATGTCAATAAAGAATATTATATAGGGCTCGTAATAAGAGGCTTACTCGCCTTTTTCCATCGCTTCGAGGGACTTCATCTTGAGGTAGGCATTGATAAAGCCGTCGATGTCGCCGTCCATGACCGCGTTGATGTTGCCCATCTCGTAGCCGGTACGGGTGTCCTTCGCGAGGGTGTAGGGCATGAAGACGTAGGAGCGGATCTGGGAGCCCCAGGCGATCTGCAGCTGGTCGCCCTTGATGTCCTCGATCTTGTCGAGGTGCTCACGCTCTTTGATCTCGATGAGCTTGGACTTCAGCATGCGCATACAGACTTCGCGGTTCTGGTGCTGGGACCGTTCGACCTGGCAGCTGACCACGATGCCCGTGGGCTTGTGGATGAGACGGACCGCCGAAGAGGTCTTGTTGACCTTCTGGCCGCCGGCGCCGGACGCGCGGTACACTTCCATCTCGATGTCTTCCGGCCGCAGGTCGACTTCGATGCTGTCGTCGATCTCGGGCATGACTTCGACGGACGCGAAGGACGTGTGACGACGTCCCTGGGAGTCGAAGGGGGAGACACGGACGAGGCGATGTACCCCGGCCTCACTCTTCATGTATCCGTAGGCGTTCTCGCCCTCGATGAGGATGGTGGCGGACTTGAGGCCCGCTTCGTCGCCGTCGAGGTAGTCGAGGGTCTTGACCTTGAAGCCGTGGCGCTCGCCCCAGCGGTTGTACATGCGGAACAGCATGGAGGCCCAGTCCTGGGCTTCGGTGCCGCCGGCGCCCGCGTGGAACGTGAGGAGCGCGTTGGACTCGTCGTACTCACCGGAGAGCAGGGTGGAGAGGGTCATGGCCTCCAGTTCGGACTTGACCTGGTCGGCGCTCTCCTTGCACTCGTCGTAGAGGGACTCGTCTTCCTCTTCGTCGGCGAGCTCGATCATGACGAGCGTGTCTTCGTAGAGGCTTTCGAGTTTTTCATATTTCGCGATCTTCGCCTTCAGCCGGCTGGTCTCTTTCAGGACCTTCTGGGAGTTCTCGACGTCGTCCCAGAACCCGTCCTTCGCGGCCTCCGCTTCGAGCTTCGCGACCTCTTCCTTCATGGTGTCGAGGCCGAGGGCTTCGCGCAGCTCCTGCAGCGGTTTTTCGTTCTCGAGAACGGCGAGGCGCAGTTCTTCGTATTGCAGCATGGAAATACCTTCCTTTGACATTTGGTCTTCGTTTAGAAACTTTAGATATTATATAAGAACCTGTAAATGTTGTAAAGAATTTTCGTTTGCGGTATAATGTCGGCGATTTACCACAGAAAGGAACAGTTTCTATGGATTTAAAATACGTCCAGTGTCCCTACTGCCTGAAGCCCTTCGAAGAGGGCGACGACGTGGTGGTCTGCCCCGAATGCGGCACCCCTGCCCACCGCGCCTGCTGGAAGCAGAACGGCCATTGTCTCTATGAAAACAAACATGCCTCCGGCTTCGTCTGGCAGATCCCCTACAGCAAGGAGCGGGAAGAGGCCGAGCTGAAAGCCCGGGAAGAAGAGGCTGCCCGCAAGAGAGCGCAGACCTTCGGCACCGGCAACGGCGGGAGAGACACCCGTCCCGACGGCATGCCCTTCGACAACGAATACGGCAACTACGCCTCCTACACGACCGGCGACCACGGCGAGATGAAACCCACCATGCGGGTCATCGGGCCAGATGAGATGCTCGGCGACTTCCGGGTCCGGGAGTACGGAGATCTCATCCAGAAGAACAAGAACAAGTACATCCCGAAGTTCTTCATCATGGACCGCACCAAGCGGCATTTCGTCGGGAACTTCGCGGCGTTCATCGCCCCCACGCTCTGGAGCGCGTACCGCCGGATGTACGGCCTTGCCCTCATCCTCGTCATCCTCCAGTTCCTCGTGCCGCTGATCGCCCTCGACAGCGTCGTCGAGTACTACAGTGAAGGCGTTTCGCTGGCGCGCCAGTACGTCCTGACCGACGCCACGGACGAAGCTGCCGCCGAAGAGGCCATGTCGGCTCTCATGGAAAAGATGCCGCAGCCCCCGGTCGCTCTGCAGATCAACCACTACATCATCATGGCGATCCACCTGCTCATGGGCATGTTCGCGAACACGATCTACAAGCGCCGCTGCGAACAGCTCCTGACGAAGGCCAAGACCATCGAGAACGCCGACGAGCGCGCGCTGTTCCTCAAACGCAGAGGCGGCACCAGCGTCATCGCGGCCGTCCTCTTCGCCGCCATCCTGTACACGCTTCTGAACCTCATCGTCAGCATCGGCATGCAGAGAGGCTACGGACAGCAGGAGGTCGCGGAGGCCACCACGAAGGCGGCAGAAGCGGCCACCAAAGCCGCGAAGAACGCGCAGGAAGCACTCATCGCCCTCTGGAGGAAATGATCCATGTCTAAGAATTGTGCCGTCATCCTCGCCGCCGGCGAAGGAAAACGCATGAAAGCCAATAAACCGAAACCCATGATGGAAGTCCTGTCCCGGCCGATGATCGACTGGGTCCTCGACGCGGCGGAAGCCAGCGGGGTCAAAGACACCATCCTGGTCGTCGGCGCCTACGGCGAACAGCTCGTCGACCACTGCGGAGAGCGCTCCGCCATCTGCTGGCAGAGAGAGCGCCTCGGCACCGGTCACGCCGTCATGATGGCGCTCGACTACCTGAACGCCTCCGACGCGGACAACGTCCTCATCCTGAACGGCGACGCGCCCTTCATGGATGCCGCGACCATCGCGGAGAGCCTCGCGCTCCACGAGGCGAACGGGAACGCGGTCACCGTCATCTCGGCCCGCCTCGACGACCCCTTCGGCTACGGCCGCATCGTCCAGGGCGCCGACGGCAGCTTCGGCGCCTACTGGTTCCGCAGAGAAGACCTCATCGCGTCTCTCGGCAAACTGACGACCGACAACGCCGCGGGCGAGTACTACCTCACCGACACCATCTACATCCTGAAACAGGAAGGGAAGAACGCCGGCGTCTTCGTCACGGAGAACGCGGACGTGGTCCTCGGCGCGAACGACCGGGAACAGCTGCAGGCTCTGAACGACATCGCGGCCCGGAACTTCCCGGAGGCTGTGAAATGAGTTTTTTCGACAGATTCAAAGGAAACCGACCCATGTATATTATCGCGGGGCTCGGGAACCCGGGCTCCAAATATGAGAACACCCGCCACAACATCGGCTGGCTCGCGCTGGACGAACTGGCGAAGGAGCAGGGCGTCTCGGTCGAGCGCATGAAGTTCCATGCCCTCACCGGACAGTGCGTCCTGAACGGGGAAAAGGTCCTCCTCATGAAGCCCACCACGTACATGAACAACAGCGGTGAGGCCATCGAGGAAGCCCGGGCCTTTTACAAGATCCCCACCGGGAACGTCATCGTCATCTCGGACGACATCAACCTGGCGCCCGGCAAGATGCGCATCCGCCGCAAGGGCGGAGCGGGCGGCCACAACGGCCTCAAGTCCATCATCGAGTGTATGGGCACAGACAACTTCCCGCGCATCCGCCTCGGCATCGGCGGGAAGACCCACCCGGACATGGACCTTGCGGACTACGTCCTCGGCAAGTTCCCGAAGTCCGAGCAGGAAGACATCGACAGGGCGCTGAAGAACGCGGCGAAAGCGGCGGAGCTCATCATCGCGGGCGATGTCAATGAGGCGATGAACCAGTTCAACTAAAGAGAACGGTCAGACCGTTTCGAACATATCAGACCCCCACCCCTCAGCGGGTTGGGGGCACTACCTGTTATATCCAAACCTCAGAGGTGACCTATGTCCGGCTTTTCCAATGCCATCGCACAACATGAGACCTACAAAGAGATCCTGTCCACCATCCGGACGGGCCGGTTCCCCTTTGGCGTCCTCGGCACGACTGGGATGCATAAGGTCTTCCTCCTCCATTCGCTGCTCTCGTCTCTGAACGAAAACGGCGGGCATCGGCGCGCCATGGTGCTGGTGCCGGACGAAGGCACCGCCACCCGCATGATGGAGGACTTCGAGGCCATGGGCACGAAGGCGGCGGTGCTGCCGGCCAAGGACCTCACGTTCCTCACGGACCAGGTCCGTTCCCGGGAGTACGAGCAGATGCGCTGCGGCGCCCTGTCCGCCTGGGTCCTCGGCACCGTCGACGTCCTGCTCGTCTCCGCCGAGGCCGCGGTCCAGAAGACCGTCCCGCCAGCGGTCCTCGCCTCCCGAATGATCGACCTCAAAGTCGGGGAGGACATCTCCCTCGACGAGCTGAAACGCAAGTTCGTCGCCGCCGGGTACAAGCGGGCGGACGAGGTCGAAGGCCACGGTCAGTTCTCGGTCCGCGGCGGCATCGTCGACTTCTTCCCGCCGGAGCGGGAGCTGCCCCTGCGCATGGAGCTCTGGGGCGACACCATCGACACCATCGCGGAATTCGAAGTCGAGAGCCAGCGCCGCACGGACCTCGTGGACGAGGTGCTTCTGACGCCCTCGGCGGAGATCATCGCCGGCGACGGGGAAGAGGACTCTGACGAGGCAGTTGCGGAACAGATCCGGTCCATCGCCAAAAAGGTGCGCTCGAAGAACGCGGACCTGGCAAAGGCGAAACTCCAGGAGGACGCCGACGCCATCCG
>ONJD01000093.1 GCA_900317985.1 uncultured Eubacteriales bacterium
CAGGAGCCGAAGGATGCTCAGGTAGTAGAGCGTGTCCTCGAGCGTCCCCGCCGGCATGTCTTTGAACGGCGTGTCGTGGTGGGGGATGAACGGCCCGATGCCGACCATGTCCGGCCGGAACTCCTGCAGGAAGACGAAGTCTCTCGCGAGGTCTCCGGGCGTCTGGTACGGCGCGCCGACCATGAAGCCGGCGCCGACGGCATAGCCCAGTTCCCGCAGGTCGCGCAGACACTGCATCCGGTGTTCGAAGCTCATGTCCGACGGGTGGAGTTTTTCGTAGTGCTCCTTCGTGGCGGTCTCGTGCCGCAGGAGGTACCGGTCCGCTCCGGCGTCCTTCAGAGCCGCGTAGCTCTCGTAAGACCGCTCGCCCAGAGACAGGGTGACGGCGCAGTCGGGGTATTCGGTTTTGATCTGCCTTATGATGCCGCAGAGCACCTCGTCCGTGAAATGCCCGTCTTCGCCGCTCTGTAAAACGAACGTACGAAAGCCCAGGTCATAGCCACTGCGGACGCAGTACATGATCTGGGCTTCACTCAGTCTGTATCGTTGAAGGTTGGGGTTCGACTTACGGATCCCGCAATAGTAGCAGTCGTTCTTACATACGTTGGAAAACTCGATCAACCCCCGTACGAAGATATCTCTCCCGTAGATCTCATCCCGGACCGCCGCCGCACGTTCCTGCAGCAGCCTTGCACCCTCATCGGACCGGTGAGACACCAGGTACTCGAACTGCTCTTCCGTCAGCCGCTCACCGGCGCTCAGCGAATCAATGATTGAAAACAATTTGTCCATTGATAACACCGTATTCTCTTTTTCGTGGGCGATGTACGCCCTCTTGCTCCTACATTTTACTCTATTTACTAATAGGAAACAACTATTTGATGCGAAAGAGCAGGCCGGTCGGCCTGCTCTTTACAAAGCTGTCAAGGCATCAAACCGTCTCATTTTTCTAATCTTTTTCAAAGATTCCGTAAAGTCTATTCCATAAAGTAACCGTTTGCAGTATGATGAATGAAAAAACGCGTATCAAAAGAAAAAGATGACAGAGCGCGTCACATTCAGTGCTCGATCGTCGTCTTATTCGTTAGAAGCAATCTGTCTTCGGGAGCCACCAGCGCTTCGGCAGGCAACCGGTCAGATCGCAAAAAAGCATCAGAACTCAGAAAGTCACGGTATTCCCCATGAGCAAAAGAACTCCCAAGGTAGAAGAAGACAACGCCCGGGCAGCGGCGAGCGAGCCGGCTCAGGCCGCAGCGTCTGCAAGCGAGAACGCGTCGGCAGCGGAGAAGGCACGGAAACCCCGCCTCACTCCCAAACAGAAGAAATGGCTCATCGCCGGCATTGCGCTGCTTGTGGCGGCCGCGGTGGCGGTGACAGCGGTCGTGCTGCACAAAAAGCATCGCGGCGGCGACGAAGGCCTCGGCGTGGAAGTGGTGACTGTGGCGAAGCAGGACATGAGTCAGAGCATTTCAGTCACCGGCAAGGTGGCGAGCTCGAAGACCATGTCGGTGACGTCGGACCTTAGGGCGAAGGTGAAGACGCTGAACGTCGAATTGGGGGACCATGTCAAAAAGGGCGATGTACTCCTCGCCTTCGACATCTCTGACCTCGATGAACAGATCAAAACGCTCGAGCAGCAGACCTCCCGCGCGGCGAAGGCGAAAGCCCGGGAGAAGGAAAAGCTGCAGCGGGCTCTTGACCAGGCGGTCGCCGACGGCAACGAAGCCGTGAAGGACGCCGCCGCAGAGGCGGATAAGGCGTACCAGGCATGGGCGAAGCTCGCCGCGGACCCGGAGGCGGAAGCGGAAGAAGTTGACGCCGCGAAGGACGCGTACTATGCGGCCGAGAAAGCGGTCAACGCCGCCGTGAAGGAGGGCAACGCGAACGTCAATGCGGCCCAGGAAGCCATCGAAGACGCCGATTACGCCTCGAATGATGACGACAATGACACGGCCAAAGAGCTTGCGAAACTGTATCGCCAACGCAATAACGCGACCATCAAAGCGGAGCAGGACGGCATTGTCACTCAGCTGAACACCTCGGTCGGCAGCACGCCGGAAGGTACGCTCATGCGTATTGAGGACGACACGGCGCTCACCATTCAGGTGGGGGTCAAGGCGAAGGACATTGTGCGCCTCGAGAAGGGCATGCGGGCGGAACTGACCTCGGATGCCTACCCCGACCAGACCTTTTCCGGGACCGTCACCAAAGTCGTGAACTTCACGAGCAGCGAGGCCGGTTCGGACGGTGAAAAAGGCGGGGACTCGGGCGATGGATACCGGGCAAACATCACGATCGACGAGGGCGATGGACTGCTTCTCGGCATGGGCGTCAAAGTAAAGATCTACCTGCAGGAAGGGGAAGAGGCCATGGCCGTCCCCTATGACAGCATTTTTGAAAAAGATGGCACGTCATACGTGTACCGCGCGGTGCCGGACGAGAAGGACCCTGAGCAGGCGACCTTTGAAAAGGTGCGCGTGAATCCCGGTGAACCCGGCGACTACTACACCGGTGTCGCGAGTGAAGACCTCAGCATCGGAGACCTCGTCGTCTCGTTCCCGGACATGGTGAGCGAGGGCGACACCGCCCCGTACTTCGTCTCGGACGGCAAAGACTTCACGGAGGAAGAAACGGAATGACTGCGCCCGTGGATCGCCCCGTCATTCACATGCGGGACATTGTGAAAACCTATTACATCGGGCAGCCGAACGAGCTCGAAATTCTCCACGGCATCAGCCTCACGGTCCATACCGGGGAGTTCGTCGCCATTGTCGGTGAGTCCGGCTCCGGCAAGAGTACGCTCATGAACGTCATCGGCGCTCTGGACCGTCCCACCTCCGGCACGTACGCGCTGGACGGCGAGGAGGTCGACACGCTGGACGACGCGGCGTTGAGCCGCATTCGAAACAAGAAGATCGGCTTTGTGTTTCAGAGCTTCAATCTCATCCCCCGGGTCTCGGCCCTCGAGAACGTGGAGGTGCCGCTGCTCTACGCGGGCGTTCCGGCGAAGGAGCGCAGAGAGCGGGCGATGGAACTCCTTTCCATGGTCGGCATGCAGGACCGGGCGGACCACCAGCCGAACGAGCTGTCCGGCGGACAGAACCAGCGGGTGGCCATTGCCCGTGCCATGGCGAACGACCCGGCTATTCTGCTGGCGGATGAGCCCACCGGAGCGCTGGACTCCGAGACGAGCCACCTCGTCATGGACCTGTTCCACCAGCTGCACGAGGAGCGGGGCAAGACCATCGTGCTCATTACGCACTCGAAGGAACTGGCGGCGGAGACGGAGCGCATTGTGACCCTCTCCGACGGCCGCATTGTCGCGGACTCCGCGGAGCGGGCCCGCCGTGTGTTCGTGCGTCCGAAGAAGGAGGTGCGCCTGTGAACCTCCGGGAAAACCTGCGTCAGGCAGTCGCGAACCTCCGTGTGAACCGCATGCGGACGTTTCTCACCATGCTGGGCATCATCATTGGCATTTCCGCCGTCATCACCATTACCACCCTCGGCTCGTCTCTGCAGAAGACGCTGGAACTGAGCTTTCAGTCCATTGGCGGCACGAATCAGATCCAGGCCTTCATGCAATACAACGACGTCGAAGATGACGAGTACACCAACTTCGAGTGGAAGGACGAGGACTACATCACCCTCGAGGACCTGGACGCGTTCCAGGAAGCCTTCGACGGCCGTGTGCGCAATGTCATCCTCGAGAGTGTTATGGGCGATGCATCGGTCGCCTTTCCCGAAAACACCTCTGCCGATCCCGGCAAGGCGTCAGTCATCGGCACGACCCGGGGTTACCTCGAAAACCATGGGCTCAAACTGCTGCGGGGCCGAGACCTCACGGCCCGGGATCAGAGCGAAAAGAAGGCCGTGGCACTGGTGTCGGACCTTTTTGTGAAACATGTCTGCGGCGGTACATCGCCCATCGGCAAGGCCGTTGACATCGAGCAGTCGAGCGGCCAGGTGGCCCGCGTGTACGTTGTAGGGGTCTACCGGTTCGATCGGACCCAGCTGCGCGCTATGACTCAGGGGGAGGAAGGCTCCAAACCTGTGGCGGAAAAGGACATTTCGACGAACATCCTGTTGCCGTACCGCTTCGTGAAGGAGAACCTGAACGATGAAATGTACAGCGAGCCAGGCGTCTCGAACTTCACCATAACGGCGGAGCCCGGGGAGGACGTCGTGGTGCTGCAGGACGACATCAAGAACTGGTTCGCCGAGAACAAGTGGGCGGACAACGGGCATTTCGCACTGGAAACCTGGAGCAGCATGGAGGACCTCGAACAGATCCAAAACGTGCTGCGCATCGTGACACTGGTCATCGCTGTTATTGCGGCCATTTCACTGCTCGTCGGAGGTGTCGGTGTCATGAACATCATGCTGGTATCCGTCGTGGAACGCACGAAGGAGATCGGCATCCGAAAAGCCCTCGGCGCCCAGAATAAGGACATTGAACGTCAGTTCCTGTCGGAGACGGTATTCATCTGTCTCATCGGAGGGCTTCTCGGCGTGCTGCTGGGGCTGATCCTCGGCTTCGTCGGCGCAGAAGTCGGGTCGTCGGTCATCCAGTCCCGCATGCCGGAGATGGAGGAACTCTCGCACGTGACGGTCCACCCGTCCATGCCCGCCATCCTTGTGTCCGTCGGCTTCTCCATGCTGACCGGTCTCGTCTTCGGCCTGTACCCCGCCCGCCGTGCGGCCCGCATGAGCCCCATCGACGCGTTACGATATGAATAATGTGACACGGGGACGGTTCTCCTGTCACACGTTCTGCCCGGTTTTGCGCATCCCGCAACCGGGCAGCTTTTTTGCCGGTTTTCGCTTTTATTGTATTTGTTGTATTTTTTAGGAATTCGTACTACAATAAAGCTGCAATTAGAAAGGTACCTGTTTAAATCGCCCGCAAAAGGCGTGACTGTACGAAAGGAGTGAGGCTTTTGGCGCCTCCGCATCCCGGCCCGTACCGTGGCCTGACGGACGAAGAGAAAGCGGCGGCTCCGAAGTTCACGAAGGAACTCGGGCTGCGGATCCTCAGCTATCTCCGTCCTTATAAACTGAAATTCTTCATCGTTATTGTCGTCGTACTGCTTTCGGCGGCACTCGGTGTCGTGCCGTCTCTGCTGACCGGAAAGATGGTCGACGACGGTCTTCTCGCCGGGAACTTCGAAGTCCTGGGTGACAGTCGTCTCGAACGCCCTCGGGCTCTTCGAGACGTGGCTCAATACGTCGATCGCCCAGGGCATCATCTACGACATGAAGACGCAGATGTACACCCACTTCCAGAAGCAGCCCTACCAGTATTTTGTAGAGAGCAAGCAGGGCGAGATTGTCACCCGCATGACTGGAGACGTCAACGGTGTGCAAAGCGCGGTCTCTACGACCATGACGAACTCGATCAAGAACGTCGGCACCATCATCGTGTCTATCGTGGCGCTGTTCCAGTGCAACTGGATCCTGGCCCTGACTGGTATGGCGATCGTCCCGTTCTTCATCCTGCCGGCCCGGGTCACCGGAAAACGCCGGTGGATCATCGCGCGCGAAAGCCAGGAGAACCTCGATCACCTGCGCGAGCTCATCGACCGTCCCTACGAGGCTAAGGCGGACGTCGTCAGCCTGCTCGAGGAAACAAAAGCGGGAGGCCGAGCGGTTCAAAGGTGTCAGCTCTGACCTCTACTCCCTGAACATCCGGGAGATGCTGGCCGGCCGTTCGTTCTTCATGTTCATCAACATCTTCACGAACTTCGGGCCGCTGCTCCTGTACCTCGTCGGCGGTATCCTCATGCTCCGCATGGAGGGTGGACCCCAGGTCACGGTCGGTGAGATCACCGCCGCCATCTCCATCCTCGGGCGCATTTATCGCCCCGTGAACGAACTCATGAACGTCGGCGTGGACTTCACCCGGTCCCTTGCCCTGTTCGAACGCATCTTCAGCACGCTCGATATGGTCCCGAGCATCGTGGACAAAAAGGGCGCGACCGCTCCGGAGGTCATCCGCGGCGAGATCGAATATGACGAGGTCCACTTCGCCTACAAAGAAGACGGACCCGAGATCCTGCAGGGCGTCAGCTTCCATGTCGAACCCGGCGAGACATATGCGTTGGTCGGCTCTTCCGGAGCGGGCAAGTCTACGATGATCTCCCTCGTCCCGAGGCTCTACGATGTCCTCGGCGGTGCCATCCGCATCGACGGCAAAGACGTCCGCGACTGGCCGCTCCAGGAACTTCGAAGCCACATCGGCTTCGTGACGCAGGACACGTTCCTGTTCAACGACTCCATACGGGCGAACCTGCTCTATGCCAAACCGGAAGCTACCGATGAGGAACTCATGGATGCCTGCCGCAGAGCCGGTATTGCAGATTTCATCGAAGAATTGAAAGACGGTCTCGACACGGTCGTCGGCAACCGCGGCGTCCGCCTCTCCGGCGGCGAAAAGCAGCGGCTGTCCCTGGCACGCGTCATCCTGAAAGACCCCGAAGTCATCCTGCTCGACGAGGCGACCGCGTCCCTCGACTCCGTCTCGGAGAGCCACATCCAGGAAGCTCTGGCTCCGCTCCTGAAAGAAAAGACGTCGCTGGTCGTGGCGCACCGCCTGTCCACCATTCTGGACTCCGACCGCATCCTCGTGCTGAAGGACGGCCATATCGTGGCGTCCGGCAAACATGCGGATCTGCTCGCGTCGAGTGAGGACTATCGAACCTTCTATGACACCCAGTTCAAAGCGGCTGAGAGTGGGCAGGACGGCGCTCCGCGCCGCCGCGCGTTCCGGAACCGGGACGAACTGACCGAGGCGGAAGTCTCTGCCCTCGCCTGGCGCCGCAGCCAGGGTCACTGGCAGGAACTGGCCGACTTCGAATCGTACTATTGATCACCACATATGGAAAGGAAGAACCACGTATGACAAGAGAAGAACTCGTTAAAGCGGTCTGGGAAGAACAGCACCGTCAGCACGGACTGGTGCGCCGGAAACATCACGGCGGGAAGGATCCGCCCCACGGGCCCCACGGCCACCGGCCGCCTGCCCGGCAGGAGCACCTCCTGCACGTCCTGAAGCAGAACCCGTCCATCAACCAGAAGGACTTTGCCGAAAAAGTCCATGTCCGTCCCCAGTCCCTCGGCGAGATGCTGACCAAGATGGAGGAGAACGGTCTCATCGTCCGGAAGAAGGACCCGGCGGACGGCCGGGCGATCCTCGTCGACCTGACCCCGGCAGGGGAAGAGGCCGAACAGGCCCACCACGCGAAAGTCGTGAAGGACATCGAGGCCCGGTATGCCGCGCTCACCGATGACGAACTGACCGAGTACCTGCGCCTCACACAGAAGATCAACGAGACCCTCGAAGGGCAGTTGGACCCGGAATAAACGTAGATTGAAAGCATAAACGCGCCTGCCATCTTTTTGCAGGCGCGTTTTACTCGTCAAACGGAAAGCTGTCGAGGACATCTGCCTACTCGCCAACCTGAAAGTTGCTGGGGAGCCAAAAGACATATGGGACCCCCGTTTTTCGCCTTGACCATATGTCTTTTTCAAGCAGCTTTTTCTTCTCCTACTGCCAAAT
>ONJD01000044.1 GCA_900317985.1 uncultured Eubacteriales bacterium
CCGAAAGGGGTAGGGGTCCGGGGACAGGGGAAGGTGGCTTTCTCTTACACTCTTTGGCTTCCCCTTCCCCGGAAAAAACATAGACAAATACAAGTTTGTTGGGGATTGGAACTTTTTGAGGGAAATAAAAAAAGAAGACCCGGAAGGTCTTCTCTCTTTTTGGCACCCCCTGTAGGAATCGAACCTACAACGGCCCCTTAGGAGGGGGCTGTTATATCCATTTAACTAAGGAGGCGTATGCGATGCCCGTGAACAGGCACGGGCAGAATTATACCACTTAACGTGAGGCTTTGTAAACCGCGAGAAGCTGGTCCATGGTGAGCTGCTCGATGCGGGCGGTGCGCGGGATATCGACCGAGTCGAGGAGTTCGCCGAGGTCCGCTTTGTTCATGCCGAGCGCGGCGGAAAACGAGTTCATGATGGTCTTGCGGCGCTGGGAGAACCCGGCCTGGACCATCTTGAAGAAGCGGTCCGCGTCTTCGGGGGAAAGGCCGGCCACATCCTTCCGCAGGGTCAGACGGATGACTTCGCTGTCCACCTTCGGGGCGGGCAGGAACGAGCCTTTCGAAACGAAGAACAGTTGCTCCGCTTCGGCGTAGTACTGAATGGCCACCGTGACCGCGCCCGCCGCGCGGGTGCCGACGTCCGCGCAGAGGCGGTCCGCCGCCTCCTTCTGGACCATGACCGTGAGATTCTCGACAGGCAGGTCGTCGGACAGCAGTTTCATGATGACCGGGGAGGTGATGTAGTAAGGCAGGTTCGCGCAAATGACGAGCGGCATGGTGTTGCCGTCTTCATCCGTGAACTCCTCGGCGATGAGCTTATGAAGGTCCACTTTCAGGATGTCGCCCGGCACGACGTGGGCGTTCGGGTAGTCCGCGAGGGTCTCGTCGAGGATCGGGTACAGGCGCTCGTCCAGTTCGATGGCGATGACCTTCTGTGCCCGCTTCGCCAGTTCGACGGTCAGGACGCCGATGCCGGGACCAACTTCGATGACGCCGTACTCCGGGCCCGGGATGGCGGCCTCCGCCATGCGCGGACAGACACTCGGATTGATCAGAAAGTTCTGCCCGAGTGCCTTGGAAAAGTTGAATCCATTCTTTTGTAAAAGTGCTTTGATTTCAGAAGGGGAAGAAAGATTCATTCGGTTCTCCAAAAATGTCAAGTTCGCGGGGATGGGTCAGAGCAGCGCCACAATAGGGGCTCAGTCAGCAGTCCGTCCGAGGCGTTTCATGCACTCGGCGACCGCGGTCTTCAGGTAGTGGCCGGAACGCAGGTCTGCGGAGACCGCCGCGGCGTTTTTGCACATCTGCTCGTACTCGTTCGGGTCCAGGGAGCGGATGGCGTCTCCGGCCTCCAGGAGCGACGAGACGGCGATGCCGGCGCCGTGTTCCAGAACGAACTTCGAAATGGCGGACTTGTCCCAGACGACGACCGGGAAACCGCACATGAGGTACAGAGAAGTCTTGTGCGGGTCGTTGTACTTGAGGTACGTGCCGTAGTTGCCGGCGCAGGTGTCGACGGACGTGCCGTCCCAGACGAGGCCGAAGTTGCCGTGCAGATAGGCCGGCAGTTCGTCCGGCAGGAAGGAGCCGTTGTAGACCGCGTTCGCGTTCTCGTCCTTGTAGCCGACGCCGTAGAGCTGGAAGCGGACGCCGGGCACGCGGCCGATGTCCTTGAGGTACCCGACCTTGTCGGAGTCGAGGTTGCCGGCGATGATGAGGTCCGCGCCGGGCGCGTCGAGGTTCGTGTCGTCGGTCTCCTCATAGGGCTTATGCGGCTCGAAGTCCGCGGGCATCCGGTAGTCGAAGATGTCGAGGGAGACGAGTTTCTCCCGGTCGACGCCTTCCGCCGCCAGGTAATCGATCATGACGGGGTTGTGCGCGATGACGAGGTCGGCCGCCTTCAGCACCGAGGACTCGTCGAGGCTCTGGCGCACACGGGTCTTGAACGGAACGTCCGCCTCGATGAACCGGAGCTTCTCGAGGTCGTGGATGAGGAGGACGACCGTCACCCCTCTGCCCCGCAGTTCCCGGAACAGTTTCCCGAGGAAGATGCAGTGGGAGATGGACGGGAACTGGACGACGAGCAGGTCGCCTTTCCCGAGGTGCGCGAGGGTCTTTTTCCAGACGTGGTACGTGTTTCGGTGCTCTTTCAAAGAAGCGGCGATGGACGCATTGTCCCCCTGGAACTCGAGCGCGATCTTGATCTCTTCCATCCCGAGTTCGGACAGCGTGAACTCCACGTCCGCCCGCGCCTTGTTGGTCGCGTTCTTGAGGTGGGCGTCCTCCGCTTTCCGTTCCGAAATATAATAACAATGATTGTACATGCTGTGACAGGCCGGCGCTCCGCCCCGCAGACGACCCTGCCGCCGGGGGAATCGAGGCACCCTTCCTTTCGTATTATTCGGTACTATTTTAAAGACTGCACCCCACGGTGTCAACCGACGAAGAGTGCGCAAAAATAACTCCCCCGCACGAAACCGTGCGGGGGAAATTATTTTGAACGATTTGAATTCTGCTCGAATAATTCGTGGATCGTAAGATCGTAAGATCTAGTTCAACTTATTTGCAGGAACCAGCAAAACCGGCGAGGGCATTGCCAAGAGCGCTTGCGGCGTTCGTAGAACCAGAGACAAGGTTACCAGCGGCTTCGCCAGCACCCTGAGCGTCAGTACCGGCAAGTCCGTTGTTCAGACCGTTGAGAAGGTCTGCGGAAGTGCTGGCAGCTTTACCTGCTGCATTGCTGAATGCGTCGATGTTGCTATCGGTAAGAGTAGCGTTCGTCACAGAAGAAGCAGCGTCAGCAAGTTTGGCAACGGAGCCGACAGCCTGAGACGTCATCTGAGAGACAACGTTCATGTCGATGCCCATGCCAGAGAAAACATCGTTGACAACGGAGCCGATGCCGCCGTTGTTGATGTCGGTGAGAAGGCCGTTCATGGTGTCGCCGAGAGGCGCCATGCCGTGAACGATACCAGCAAGATCGACAACCATACCAGTGGCGGAGCCAAGCATCGTGGTCAGATAACCCATGAGCTCGCCAAGGTCGAGGCCGCTGAGACCATTGAGAACACCAAGAAGGAGTTCCATCATTCTGGTCAGCTGCTCAGTAAGGACCGGCAGGTAAGTGGTGGTTTCGGTCAGTGCTGCGAACATGGTGTTCAGTCCGCCGAAGAGGTTCTTCAGGAACGGAACGAGAGTGTCGAGAATCGGATCCTGGTACTTGAGAAGTACGAACAGAAGGAAGCCGCCAATGATGAGCATGCCGCCCGCAAGGACGAGAGCAATAATGGCAAGGATCAGTCTGATGTTGGATCTGCTTCTCAGCTTTTCTTGATAATCCAAGGACTTGGTCAGTCTCTGCGCTTCAAGGGTGTTGGACACTCTCATGAGCGCTTCGCCGATCATAGATTCCTCGGAGGAAATGGTGCGTCTCCTATCGTCCATTTCTCTCCCTCACTTTCACTAAAATTTTTGAGCAGAAATATTTTCATCCATTTTTCAAAGAAACTGGTATGTTCCCGTTAGAAGAGACCGGGACAATTTCTAATCGTTAGTCATTATAGCACAATAAAAAAGGGTAAAGCAATACTTTTTGCATATTTTAACAGTTGTAAACCGGGTGGCGATGCACCTCGTCGGGAAGGGGCGGCGGGCCCGTCATCCGGCCGCCTTCGTTTTTGCGCAAAAGTGCCAATAAACTCCTTGAACGACCTACCTATTTCTGTTATTATTAAATAAAGATGTAGGGTTTTTGCGGTCAAGTTTTGGAACCATCCCAACCACAGCCGCAAGAGCCAAACTTTTTCTAAACGGAGGGTGACGCTTATGGGCAAAACTCAAAACAATTTAGACCTCCCCGTTTACCTGTTCCACCAGGGAAACAACTCGAAAGCCTATGAGATCATGGGCTCTCACAAAGTGCCCGGGACCGACAAAGTCGTGTTCCGTGTATGGGCTCCCCACGCCACGGCGGTCAGCGTCGTCGGCGACTTCAACGACTGGGACCCGTACGACCTCCGCATGGAGAAGATCTCCGACGGCATCTGGGAAGCGACCGCTCCCGAAGGCGCCATCGAGGACTATACGGCCTATAAATACGCCATTGAGGCGCGGGACGGCCGCACCGTCATGAAAGCCGACCCCTACGGCTATCACATGGAGACGAGACCCGGCACCGCCTCGAAGTTCTACGACATCGACAATTGCTACACCTGGAACGACGACGAGTGGCTCGCGCACCGCGCTTCCACCCGCATCTACGACATGCCGGTCAACATCTACGAAGTGCATGCCGGTTCCTGGAAAGTGTATGAAGACGGGAACCTCTATTCCTACCGCGCGCTCGCGGACGAACTGGTCCCCTACGTCGCCGACATGGGCTACACGCACATCGAGTTCATGCCCCTCTCCGAGTACCCCTTCGACGGCTCCTGGGGCTACCAGGTATGCGGATATTACGCCGCCACGTCCCGGTACGGCACCCCGGCCGACCTCATGTATCTCGTCGACAAGTGCCATCAGAACGGCATCGGCGTCATCCTCGACTGGGTCCCCGCCCACTTCCCGAAAGACGCCTACGGCCTCTTCGAGTTCGACGGCGAGCCCTGCTACGAGTACCCGGACCCCCGCAAGGGCGAGCACAAGACCTGGGGCACCAAGGTCTTCGACTTCGGCAAGACGGAAGTCCAGAGCTTCCTCGTCTCCAACGCCCACTTCTGGTTCGACAAGTACCACATCGACGGCATCCGCGTCGACGCCGTCGCGTCCATGCTCTACCTCAACTATGACCGCAAGGACGGCGAGTGGATCCCGAACGCCAACGGCGGCGTGGAGAACCTCGAAGCCGTCGCGTTCCTGCAGAAACTCAATGAGTCCATCTTCCGGGAACGGGGCGACGTCATGATGATCGCCGAAGAGTCCACCGCGTGGCCCAACGTCTCGAAGCCCACCTCCATCGGCGGCCTCGGCTTCAACTTCAAGTGGAACATGGGCTGGATGAACGACGTCATCCGCTACTTCAACCTCGACGGTCTCAGCCGGAAATACAATCACGACTGCCTGACCTTCTCCTTCTTCTATGCCTTCTCCGAGAACTTCGTCCTGCCCATCTCGCACGATGAAGTCGTCCACGGCAAAGGCTCTCTCATCAACAAGCATCCGGGCGACCCGTCCGACCCCGAGCAGTACGCCGAGAAGTTCGCCGGCGTCCGCTCCATGCTGGCCTACATGTACTCCCACCCCGGCAAAAAACTTCTCTTCATGGGCAGCGAGTTCGGCCAGTTCAGCGAGTGGAACTACAAGAGCCAGCTCGACTGGAACCTGCTCGACTACGACATGCACCGCAAGCTGCAGGCGTACTCGAAGGCCCTCAACACCTTCTACAAAGAGACGCCGGCGCTGTGGGAGATCGACTACAGCTGGGAAGGCTTCGAGTGGATCATCCCCGACGACAACGCGAACTCGGTGCTGGCCTACAAGCGGAAAGACCAGAACGGCGATGAACTGTACTGCATCCTGAACTTCACGAAGGTCGACCGCATCGGCTACAAGATGGGCTGCGACGACGGCGTCTTCGAGGTCGTCTTCGACACCGACGCCCCCGAGTTCGGCGGCTCCGGCCGCTCCACGGGCGGCAAGGTCGAATCCCTCGATGAGCCCATGCACTCCCAGAAGGCGTGCATCGCCCTCGACATCGCGGGCAACTCGGCTCTCTTCCTCAAGAAGGTCGCCGAGAAGGACCGCACCCCGAAGTGGTGTCCGGAACACTCCGGCAGCTTCGCTTACCCACGTACGTAATTTTTTGATACAAAAAATGTAGAAATATTCCAAAGGAGTCCTACTTATGGCACGTAAAAATGAATGCATCGCGATGCTGTTGGCAGGCGGCCAGGGAAGCAGACTCGGCATCTTGACCCACAAGATCGCCAAACCTGCCGTACCCTTCGGCGGAAAGTACCGGATCATCGACTTCCCGCTGTCCAACTGTGTGAACTCGGGCATCTACACAGTCGGCGTCCTGACACAGTACCAGCCCCTCGAACTGAACGACTATGTCGGCAACGGCGAACCCTGGGATCTCGACCGTACCGACGGCGGTGTCCACATCCTGTCCCCCTATCAGCAGATCCAGGGCACCGACTGGTATAAAGGCACCGCAAACGCCATTTACCAGAACATCCATTTCATCGACAAGTACGACCCCGAATATGTCGTTGTCCTTTCCGGCGACCACATCTACAAGATGGATTACGCGGACATGCTCGCCTTCCACAAGAAACAGGAAGCGGCCTGCACCATCGCCATGCGTGAAGTCGAATGGAAAGAGGCCTCCCGCTTCGGTCTGATGCTCGTCAACGACGACAGCACCATCTCCGAATTCGAGGAGAAACCGGAGAACCCGCGCAGCAACAAGGCCTCCATGGGCATCTACATCTTCACCTGGTCCAAGCTGAGAGAGTACCTCATCGCGGACGAGAACGACCCGAACTCCTCCAATGACTTCGGACACAACGTCATCCCCGCCATGCATGAAGCCGGCGAGAAGATGGTCGCTTACCAGTTCGACGGTTACTGGAGAGACGTCGGTACCATCGAGAGCCTCTGGGAAGCCAACATGGACATCCTGTCCCCGGTTTCCGGCATCAACCTGAACGACCCGCACTGGAAGATCTACGCGAGAAGCCCCAGCGCCGCTCCGCAGTTCATCTCCGACAAGGCAGAAGTCGGTAACTCCATGGTCACCGAAGGCTGCTCCGTCGAAGGTAAAGTCGACTTCTCCGTCCTCTTCCCGAACGCCACGGTCGAAGAAGGCTCCAACGTCAAATACTCCATCATCATGCCGGGCGCCGTCGTCAAGAAGGGCGCGGACGTCCAGTACGCCATCGTCGCCGAGAACGCCGTCGTCGAGGAAGGCGCCAAAGTCGGCGCCGGCCCCGATACCACCGACCCCGACAAATGGGGCGTCGCGGTCATCGGCGAAGGCATCACCATCGGCAAGAACGCCATCATCCCGGCGAACGTCATGGTCAACGAGAACGTAGAGGAGGGCACTAACTATGAGAGCAAATAATGTGCTTGGCATCATCCATTCGCAGGCCTTCGATTCCACGATCCAGGAACTCACGACCATGCGGACCTTCGCATCCGTTCCCTTCGGATGCCGTTACCGCTTCATCGACTTCCCGCTGTCCAACATGGTCAACGCCGGTGTCACCGAAGTCGGTATCATCACCAAAGAAAACTACCAGTCCCTGATGGACCATATCGGTTCCGGCAAACCCTGGGACCTCGCGAGAAAACGGGAAGGCCTCTACATCCTCCCGCCCTATAACACGTCCTCTGCTTCCGTAGCGGACTATCAGAACCGGGTCGAGGCCATCTACGCCAACATGGACTTCCTCCGTCATTCCCGCCACGAATATGTCGTCATCACCGACTCCAACGCGGTCTACAACTTCGACTTCAACGACCTGTTCGAGTTCCACACCGCGCAGGAAGCCGACATCACCATTGCCTACAAGCACGGCAAGGTGCCGAAGCTCGAGAACATGCAGATCCTCACCCTCGATGAGAACAAGCGTGTGACCGACGTCTCCATCAACGCCGATGAGCCGGGCGAAGTGGACTACTCCTTCAACATCTATGTCATGCGGAAGTCCCTGCTCGAGTACCTGGTCAAGACTTCGGTCGCTCACAGCAGCACCTCCTTCGCGAAGGACATCATCCAGGCGAACGTCGGCAGCCTCAAGATCGTCGGCTACGAGATCCCCGGCTTTGCCGCCATGGTCGACAGCCTCAAGACCTACTACAACGTCAGCATGGAACTGCTCGAGCCGGAGAACCGCAAGGCGCTCCTGAACGCGAAGAACCCCATCGCCACCAAGATCGCGGACAACGTCCCGACCCTTTACGGCGAGAACTCCAAAGCGGGCAATTCGCTCATCGCCGACGGGTGCACCATTGAAGGCACCGTCGAGAACTCGCTGCTCTTCCGCGGCGTCGTCGTCGAGAAGGGCGCGGTCGTCAAAAACTCCATCCTGATGCAGGGCACGGTCATCCACGCGAACGCGAAAGTCGACAGCATCATCACCGACAAGAACGTCACGATCACGGCGAACCGCAACCTGTCCGGCGACCCGTCTTATCCGATTTACTTTACAAAGAACATCGTAGTCTGATACACTAGATATAGAGGGAGGCTGAGCTCACCGCCAGCCTTCCCGCTATATATTGCTTTTTATGGAGGACCCGTTTTATGAATATCTTATTTGCTTCCAGCGAAGCGGTCCCCTTTGCCGTCAGCGGCGGTCTCGCCGAAGTCGCGGGCGCACTGCCCAAAGCACTGAAGGCCAAAGGTGAGGATGTCCGTGTCATCCTTCCACTTTACGGTTCTGTCACCGAAGAGCAGCGCGCCGAGATGAAGTACCTTCTGAATTTCGACGTCGCTGTTGCCTGGAGAAGACAGTACTGCGGCGTGTTCGAAGCAAAAGCGGACGGTGTCACCTACTACCTGCTGGACAATGAATACTACTTCAAGCGCTCCGGCCTCTACGGGTACTATGACGACGCGGAACGGTTCGCGTTCTTCTCCCGTGCCGTTCTCGATACCATCCAGCACCTCGAAGAACTGGACGGCTTCAAGCCCGACATCATCCACTGCAACGACTGGCAGACCGCCCTCATCCCGGTCTACTACAACTGCTTCTACCGCGATGCCCCCGGCTATGAAGACATCCGCACCGTCTACACCATCCACAACATCCAGTACCAGGGCCTCTACGGCATGGACATCCTGAGCGAAGTCGTCGGCCTGGACCCGCAGGACTACTACATCGTGGAAAACGACGGCCTCGCGAACTTCTCAAAGGGCGCCATCGAATGCTGCAACAAGGTGACCACGGTCTCCCCGAGCTATGCCAATGAGATCCTCGACCCGTGGTACTCCCACGGCCTCGACGGCATCCTGCACCGCAACCTCTGGAAGCTCACCGGCATCCTGAACGGCATCGACGTCGAGAGCTACGACCCGAACACCGACCCCGCCATCCCGTTCCACTATTCCCAGGCGCGCAAGGCCAACAAGAAGAAGGACAAAGCGGCGCTCGAAGACCGCTTCGGGTTCGAGCATCAGCCGGATGTGCCCATCATCGGGCTCATCTCCCGGCTCGTCTCCCACAAAGGCCTCGACCTCATCACCGCCATCATCGACGAGCTTCTGTACAACACGGAAGTCCGCATGATCGTCCTCGGTTCCGGCGACAGTTCCTACGAGAACTACTTCCGCGGCGTCGCCGAGCGGCACCCCGACAAATTCCGCGTGGAACTGGGCTTCGACCCGGGTCTCGCGAGAAAGATCTACGCCGGCGCCGACCTCTTCCTGATGCCCTCGAAGAGCGAGCCTTGCGGCCTGTCCCAGATGATCGCCCTGCGCTACGGCACCATCCCGATCGTCCGCGAGACCGGCGGTCTCAAAGACTCCGTCCAGGACTGCGGCGACGGCGAAGGAAACGGATTCACGTTCAAGACCTACAACGCCCACGACATGCTCTGGGCCATCACCCGCGGCATCGACCTCTACTACAACGACAAGACCGCGTGGAAAGCCGTCGTGAATCGCGCCATGAAGTCCGACAACAGCTGGGAGCGCTCCGCCGGCCTGTACATCGACATGTACAAAGAGGCGATGAGCTGATCCGTTCTCAGGACTCATCCGAAAACACAAAAAACCTCCGGAACACTCCGGAGGTTTTCTTTTGTCTGAAGCAGGGGCCGTCGTCACATCAGGCGCGCGACCCTCGTGTTGATGAGGTCGTTGACGTACATGCAGAGCGTCTGCACGCAGAGCGGCGCCTCGGTCCCGATGAGTTCCTCTTCCTCAGGGGCGGAGGTCAGGTCGTGGACGTCGCCCGCGAGGGTGTACATCAGGAACTTGAACTGCGCCTTGTTGTCGGAGTTGCCGCCGAGCCAGCTGCGGGGCAGGAGTCCTTTAGTGACCGCGGCGAAGAGACCCATGTAGCCCGCCAGCGCCGACGCCTTGTTCAGCGTGTCCATCATCTCTTCATCCTCGACGATGCTGTTCATGATGGCAAGCTCCGCCCGCAGGAATGTCTCCCGGCTGAGCTGCGCGTCTTCCGGCAGGTCCTCGAACTCCACCGCCTGGTTCAGCTGCAGCACGTTCGCCGCGTGGCCGAGCAGGTAGTCGCAGCTGACGTTGTAGTAGTCCGCCGCCTTCACGAGGAACGAGAGCCCCGGCTCCCGGATGCCGTTCTCGTAGTGGGACAGCAGCGCCTGAGAGATGCCGAGGTCCGCGGCCGCCTGCTTCTGGCTGACGCCCTTCCGCTTCCGCTGAGTGGTGAGCCGGTCTGAAAAAGTCATGCTTGCCATGTTCGTGCCTCCTGTATGTCTGTGGCGATATACGCTCTGTAATATTCCACCCCGGATTATAGCATGAAAATTACTCGGAGTAAATCGCCAACGCCAGTGACAAGACCACAAGATGTAGTACCGTTCCTTTACCGAATTGTAGCCGCCTTGTAACTTCCACGGGCACGGTTTCGGGGCTATCATAGAAGAAGAAAGATTCATC
>ONJD01000020.1 GCA_900317985.1 uncultured Eubacteriales bacterium
GCAGTAGGAGAAGAAAAAGTTGCTTGAAAAAGACATATGGTCAAGGCGAAAAACGGGGGTCCCATATGTCTTTTGGCTCCCCAGCAACTTTCAGTTTGTCGGGATGGGCTTTGAGAGGCGATGGGTGCCAAAAGCAAAAAGCAGCTCATCGAACGATGAGCTGCTTTTGTTGTAAATCGAAAACCCCGCGTTAGACGCGGGGTTCCGTGAAGTTATACGTTTGAACAGAAAGAAACCTCCTGTAAAATGAGAGTGCGACCTGGCAGTTGCATTCCCAAATAATCAGGAGGGCCGTTAATGAGCATCAACGACATTCATAGTTTATCCCATTCCAAGTGGAACTGCAAATATCATATCGTTTTCGCACCAAAGTATCGTAGAAGAGTATTCTATGGAGAGAAGAAAGAGGCGATCGGGAAAATATTGAGGCAACTCTGTGAGTGGAAAGGTGTAAACATCATCGAAGCAGAAGCATGCCCCGATCACATCCATATGCTCGTAGAGATTCCGCCCAAAATCGCGGTTTCGAGTTTCATGGGTTACCTCAAAGGAAAAAGTGCGACGATGATATACGAGCAGTTTCCAGAACTAAAGTACAAATACAGAAACCGCGAGTTTTGGTGCAAAGGATACTATGTAGATACAGCAGGCAAAAATGTGCATCGAATTCAAGAATATATCAAGCACCAGCTCGACGAAGATAAATTAGGGGACCAACTCCGGATTCCCGGAGTCGATCCCAAGAAAAACAAGAAATAAACTTACAGTAGAGCGAACGCAACTGCCAGAACTCGCGTTCACGCGTTCGACGCGTAGCGAGGAGCAAGGGCTTTGCCCGTCTACTAACAACCACACGTTTTACGTGTGGATGGTTTTATGCCCGAAGGCGATTTGTTGCTTAACTGTGCTTAGTACAGGTTGTTCGCAAGGAGCGAAATGACGGCGGAGCCGATGGCGGAGGCACCGATGAGGGCGGTGGCGACCGTCTTCTGGGTGCTCTTGCGCTTGTCGCCGGCGTCCTTGACGGGGTTGCCCTCGGCGTCGACGGCGGCATGCTCGGCGGCGAAGTCTTCATCGACGACGGCCTCCGTGGTGTACTGCGGCTCGGCGTAGCCGGTGCCGGACCAGAGGTCCATCATGCGGAACAGGACTTCGATGGATTTGTAGATGAGCTGAGGCGGTGTGTCGCCGGGTTTCGCGCGGATCTTCGCCTGGTTGGCGGTCTTGCCGTCCGAAATGCTCGCGTACATGTAGTAGCTCTTCGTGCCGTCTTCGTTGGTCTTCGCGTAGACCTTGGTCAGGGAGGCGCCGAGGCTGGCTTCACTGGTGTCAAAGGCACCCTTGGCCAGTTTGACGGCGTACTCGTCGGCCTTCATGTCGTTCTTCGCGAAGGTGTACGGGCTCAGGAAGATGACCTGGTCCATGTTGACGGTCTCGGAGATGCTCTTCAGGAAGTCGACGGTCTTCGTCGTGGCGACGGCGACCGTGAGGCCCTTTTCGCGCAGCTTGCAGATGACTTCGTCGAGGTACTCGGCGTCGTACGGGCCCTTCTTTACGGGCGCCTCGGCCGGTTTCTCTTCGGCAGCGGCCTCTTCGGCGCGGGCGGCGGCAGCGGCACCGACGGCAACGCCGTCAGCCTCGCCGACGATGCCCTTCAGCGGGTCGTCGACGAATTCGCCGATGTCGAGCATGTCGCGCAGGTACGGGAACAGACCGTCCTCGAGGATGAAGTCGATGCGGGACGGGTCGAGCGGCAGGACGATCAGGATCTGGTCGTCCGCGTTGACCGCGTAGCCGGAGTACAGGCCGTCCTGAGAAAGGATGGCGTCAGCGTCGACCGGGATGAGGGAGTGGTTCAGCACGGTCTCGGAGGAGACGGTGGGGGCACTCTCCTGGATGAGGCGCTGGATGGCCTTCACCGGGCGGGCCTTGAACGTGAACGCGTTGGCCACGAAGGACTTGAACGCGGTGTAGAGCTCGGGCTGGCAGGCGAGGACCAGGACGTCCTCGGTCTCGATGGCGCCGGAGAGCGCCTGAATGAACTCCTTCTCGGAGCCGTAGTTGGTAAATTTGAACTCGCCGTCAAACACAGCTTTGAAGTCGTTCTCAATGGCTTTCTGTGCGGTCGCCATGGCAGGGGAGACTTCATTGCCGAGACACATGAGTTTGATATCCATCTATGTTTGCCACCTTTCAGGAAATGGTCGGGATCCAGTTGTCCGCGCTGGTAAACGGATTCGTTTTGCCGGCGGCATCGTACCAGACCTGGGGATACCGGGGCGATTTATTCTTCTTCACCAGAGTTTCGTCGATGCCTTTGCCTTCGCCGTCACGGACGAGGCGGGCGACCACGACAAGGCGGGCGCCTTCAAAGTCGTCCACGCTGGTGGAGAGGGTGAGCACCTTGTCGGAGGACAGGATGTCCACGCCGGTGTCATAGAGACGACGCTGGTTGATCTGGTCGACATAGCCCGCGAAGGACTCCACGGTGCCGAGGTTCGGGACGGTGTAGTCGAAGACGTAGCCGTTGTCCTGCTCGGGGGCGGAGTTCGTGAGGAACACGCCGTAGACCTTGAACCGGTAGGACTCGTTCAGCGTGTCATACCGGATGACCGGGTTCTTCTTGAAGAAGTCGGCGTTGCGGTATGCTTCGAGGTCGCCGAAGACACGGGGTGCCTTGACGGAGTTCTTGCCGTAGAGGACGTTGTTGAGGTCCAGTTCGGACGCGTCGTTCTTGGAACTCAGGAAGGGCGTGCCGTAGGGGCTCGCGGCCTTCTTGAAGTTGTGGCTCTGGTAGAAGACATCGTTGTCGGTCTGGACAACGGGATAGCTGAAGGCGGTGCCGGGAATGGAGACCCAGCCGACCAGGTCCTGGTTCAGGGCGTACAGCTCGCCGAAGGCCGGGTTCAGGTCTGCGGGGAACGTGACGTCCGGGTATTTCTTCTGGACCGCGGTCAGGTCGGCGGCGCCTTTGCCTTCGGCGAGAAGGGTGGCGGCCTGGTCGAACTGACGGGCGTTCAGTCGGGTCTGTACCTGGTTGTAGCCGAGGACGGCGATACACGCCACGATGGCGAGAGCGGCCAGCGTCACAACGATGTTGCGGATGACGCGCAGGGCTCCGCCGCGTCTCTTCGGCTCTTCGAAGGTGGCGTCGAATTCGGCGTTGCGGGCTTCTGCATCGAAGTCCGCGACAGCGGCAGCGGCCGGAGCAGCACCGAGGGTGGTCTTCTCTTCATGGATGACCGGGGTGTCGGCGGACGGTGCATCGCCCAGGGCCTCTTCGAGGGAAACACGGGGTTCGTCGGTCTCCCAGGGCTTGGCGACTTCTTCCGCTTCTTTGGCAGCTTCCTTCGCCTCTTTGGCGGCGAGCTTCTCAGCCTCTCTGGCCTCTTTGGCAGCGGCCTTCTCAGCGGCTTTCGCTTCTTTCGCGGCACGTTTTGCCTCTTTGGCGGCAGCTTTTTCCGCGGCTTTCGCTTCTTTGGCGGCGAGTTTCTCGGCCTTCTTGTCGGCGATGACGGGTTCGGCCAGGACCGCGGCAGCGGCGGCTTCACCGGCGGCGGTCTCCGCGACCGGGACGTCGACGGCGTCTTCGAAGACGGGTTCCTCCGGCTCGGCAGGAGCGAAGAACTCTACCTCTTCGGAAACGGCTTCGACTTCTTTCTTCGGTTTGAAGAAGACGTTCTCGGTCTCGGCGGGAGCTTCGACTTCCACGGCGGGAACTTCGACCGTCTCTTCGACCGCGTCAACGGTGTCAGCGGTAAAGTCGGGGATGTCGGGGATCTCCGGAAGGTCGGCTTCGACCGTCACTTCCGGCTCGACGGGCGCCGGCTGGAAGACCTGAGTGGCCTCCGCTTCGACAGCGGGCGCTTCGACCTCGACGACAGGAGCTTCGGCTTCGACCGTCGGCAGGACCGTGTCTTCCACATCGTGGACCGACAGGTTCAGGCCGCGGCGGGCCTTCTTGGCCTGTTCGCCTTTGGCGCGGGGCATGAAGTATCCGCCGGCAGCGGGCGCTTCCCCGGAGGACTTGGCTTCGGTGGCGGTGGCCTCCGAGTCTTTGGTCGTCACGGGCGCGGCTGCTTTGCGCTCCGCGCGTTCGACGCGGCGCTCTTCGCGGCGGGATGCGGACCCGGCTCCCAGCGAGAAGTCAGACAGCAGGTCCTGGTCGAAGGACGGCGTTCCGGAAATGGCCGGTTCTTCGAAGACGGGGGTGGTCGCCGACGCGACAGCGGCAGCGGCCTCCTCTGCAGAGACTCTCGGGGCGCGGGACGTCCGCGCGGCACGCTCTTCACGTTCCTCGGGGGTCCGGGGACGGGGAGCGGCTTTCGCATCGTCGAAGTTGTCGAGGAGCGAGTCCACGAAGGACCAGTACTCTTCGCCTTTTTCGACGGGTTTCTTCTTTTTCGGTGTTTCGTTACTCATAGCACTCATCTGCTGCTCTGATCCAGCAGTTCCGGGTTCAATTGCAGCCCCTTTTTCTTCCGCTTGGAAGTCTTCAGATGGAACTTCTGCGGTTGGGGCGCTGCGAAAGGGTTGGGTCTCAGCGGCCAGAAGGTCGGTCTGAGACTTGACGGGAACGTCTCCTTCTTTTCCGTAAAGGAAACTGGAAAGTTCGGGTTCGGGTTCGGATGCGTCCTCAGCTTCGGACTCCTCCGGTTCGGTGGTGTCCTGGGCGAGGCTCTTGAACATGTTCTGCATGTTCGCCATGTAGTCGAGGTCGGGGTCCGTGTCTTCGACCGGGGCATCGGCGGGGGCGATGTACTCCTCCACCGTGCTCACTTCCGGCTCCTCGTCGAAACTGACGGGAGTGCCGGACATGAAGCCGCCGAAGTCGGGCGCCTCGGACTTGCTCTTCTCAGCGGAAAAACCGTACTGTTCGAAGAGGTTGTCCTTGTTGTTATCTGGCAAGTTTCATTCCCTCCTTTATAGGTTCGAAAGCGCGATGGAGGCGGCAGCGGCCGCCTGATCCGTCAGCGCGGAAATGTCGGGCATTATGACGCCGCTGAAGCCGGTCTGCTTCATGACGATGGCCACGATGCAGCACAGGATGACGATGAGGCTCACGATGACCAGGCCCTTGCGGACGATGGCACCGGTCGTGTCGTCATGGAGCGGGATGAACACTTCGGCAAAAGTCGAAAGCGTTTCGTCGTCGTCTTCGTAATCGTCGAACTCGTCTTCCTCGTCGGCCCAGTCGGGTTCCTGGGGCGTGTCGTCGAGGTAGCGGTCCTGACGCAGGTTGAGCGGTTTCGTCTCGATGGCCTCCGGTTCCGGGACTTCCCGGAGCGGGACCTCTTCCGAGACTTCGTTCGCGACTTCGGTCTCGACAGCGTCGACGGCTGTCTCAACGGATTCTGCTGCGGTTTCCGCCGCGGCTTCGACCGCCTCAGGGGTTTCTGCCTTGATGAAGCCGGCCTCTGCCTTCTTCACCACAGTCTCGGAAGCTTCGACCGGTTCCGCGACCGGTTCGACGGCAGGGGCGGCCGGTTTGGGCCGGTTGATGGTCTTGCCGTCGCCGAAACTGACGACGTTTTTCGCCTGGATGGGTTTCTTTTCCATATCGGTCTCCTCTAGCCGAGTGTCACGGCGTTTTGGATAGTTGAGCGTCCAGCATGGTGAGCGCGGCTTCCGCGGCCTGGACGCGGTGTTTCATTCTCTCGTTTTCGCTCCGGTCCTCGAGCAGGACGACTTCGTCGGTCTTCTCGCTGACGAGGGCGATGTAGATCTCGCCTTCCGGATGGTCTCCGTCCGGTCCGGGGCCGGCGACACCGGTGATGCCGATGCCGTAGTCGGCGCCGGCCAGCGCGCGGACGCCCCGCGCCATCTCAAAGGCGACCTGGGGGCTGACCACACTGTGCGCCGCCAGGGTCTCCGCCCGCACGCCGAGGACCTTCTGTTTGATGGCCTCGGAGTAGGCGACGACACCGCACTCGAACACGTTCGAGGCGCCGGACACGTCGGTCAGGGTCTTCGCGACGAGTCCGCCGGTGCAGGACTCGGCCAGAGCGACGGTCTGACCGCGGTCTTCCAGCTGCCGGACGACCCGTTCCGCGAGGGTCGAAAGCGATGAAAAGTCTTTCATATTATTGTACCTTTAATAGGCGCCGGGGTCAATGACGACTAATCTTGCCCCTTCGGCGGCGCGGGCCACCATGGCGTCCAGATCGGTCAGCCCCTGTTCGGCTTTCTCGACCTCTTCGAGGGTCGGGCGGAGCCGCGGGTGCTTCGGCGTGAAGACGGTGCAGCAGTCTTCGTAGGGTTCGATGGAAGTCTCGAAGGTGCCGATCTTCCGGGAGAGTTCGACGATCTCCGTCTTGTCCATGCCGATGGCCGGACGGAAGATGGGCAGGTGCGCGACGGCGTCGGTGCACTGGAGCGCGTTCATGGTCTGGCTCGCGACCTGACCGAGGGACTCGCCGGTGATGAGCGCGCCGCACTTCTGCTGCCGTGCGATGGCTTCCGAGACACGCATCATGCATCGCCGCATGATGATCGTGAAGTACTCTTCGGGGCAGTCGTCCTTGATGTGCTCCTGGATCTCCGTGAAGGGGACCACGAAGAGCGGGATGCGGCCCGCGTATTCCGCCACTTCGGACGCCAGCTCGTGGACTTTCTGTTCGGCCCGGGGGCTGGTGTAGGGCGGGGAGGCGAAGTGGATGCCGACGAGGTTCACGCCGCGCTTCGCCATCATGTAGGCGGCGACAGGGCTGTCGATGCCGCCCGAGAGCAGGATGGCCGCTCTGCCGGCCGTGCCGACGGGCATGCCGCCGGCGCCGAAGAGCTGGGTGCCGTGGATGTAGGCGTATTTCTCACGCACTTCGACGGTGACGCAGATGTCCGGGTCGTGGACATCGACCTTGAGGTGCGGGTTGTTCTTGAGTAAGTAGCCGCCGAGTTCCCGGGAGATCTCCGGGCTCTTCAGCGGGAAGTTCTTGTCGGCGCGCTTGGCCTCGACCTTGAAGGTCTTGACGTCGGCGAGCTGGTCTTTGAGGTATTTGCCGGAGACCTCGACGATCTGCTGCATGTTCTTCGGCGCCACGACGGCGCGGGAGAACCGGGCGATGCCGAAGACTTTGGAGACCGCCTCGACGGCGGCGTCCATGTCCGGGTCCTCCTCGGTGGGAACGACGTAGATGGTGGACTGGGACTTCGAGATGTCGCACTCCAGGATGCCGGAGAGTTTCCGGCGCAGGTTCTTCACGAGGATATCTTCAAAGGTGCTGCGGTTGAGCCCTTTCAGAGCGAGCTCTCCGTTTTTGATGAGCAGGATTTCTTTCATGTCAGCCTCTTCTGAGTGTGTTTGCGGCGCGGGTCAGAGCCTCGGCGGCGTACCGCGCTTCTTCGACGGTGTTGGTATAGGAAAAACTGAACCGGACGGCGGAGTCGATGCGCCGGGGGTCGAGTTCCATCTGGGTGAGGACGGTGCTCCGGTGGCCCTTCGAGCAGGCCGAGCCGGTGGAGACGTAAACGCCCTGTTCCGAGAGGTAGTTCCGAAGGACTTCGGAGGGGATGCCCTCGAGGGACAGGTTCAAAATGTAGGGGAGGGCGTCGTCGCCCGAGTTGACGGCGCCGATGTCCGTGGCGAGTGCCGCGTCCCGGATGATGTCCCGGACTTCGGTGACGTGGGCGATGTGCGCCGAGAGGTCGCCGTGCAGGATGCCTTTGTCGACAGCCGCCGCGAAACCCGCGATGGCGGGTGTGCCCTCGGTCCCGGGGCGGATCTTGTCCTCCTGGCCTCCGCCGAGGACCGGGGAGACGAGGCGTATGCCTTTTTTGACGAACAGAGCGCCGACGCCTTTCGGGCCGTGCACTTTGTGGGAACTGACCGAGATGAGGTCCGCGCCGAGGGCTTTCGGCCCCACGGGCAGCTTGCCGAAGCCCTGGACCGCGTCCACGTGGAGGTACCCGGGGGCACCGGCCCTTTTCAGGGCCTTCGCGGCGGCCTTCACCGGCATGATGCTTCCCACTTCGTTGTTGACGAGCATGAGGCTCACGAGGATGGTCTTTTCGTTGACCGCCTCAAAGATGGCCTCTTCCGAGATGCGGCCGGCCGTGTCGACGGGGAGCCGGACGATGTCGAAGCCGTCGGCCTCCAGCCGCTTCATGCACTCCTCGACGCTCGGGTGTTCGACCGCGGTCGTGACGATCCGGTTGCCCCGGCGTTTCAGCGCTTCGACCGTGCCGAAGACGGCGATGTTGTTGCTCTCCGTGCCGCCCGCGGTGAAGTACACCTCCTGCGGTTTGCAGCCGAACGCGGAAGCGAGCGTGCGGCGCGCGGCCTCGAGCTGCTCGTTCGCGGCGTCTCCGACGGCATGGAGGGAGGAGGGGTTGCCCCACGTCTCCGTCATGGCGCGCGCGACCGCGTCCACTGCTTCCGGCAGCGGTTTCGTCGTGGCGCTGTTGTCAAAATATGCTGTCATGACAGGACCTCCTCGTTTTCAGACTTTTAGTATTATACAAAAACTCCTATAAAAAAGAAAGAGCAAAAGTGCGATACACTTCTGCTCTTGTAGGAAAAGTGGTTCAGGCTCTGAATGCCGCTTCGGCGTTCGCGCGGATGTCGGCGATCATCGCGGTAGCGTCAGAGGCTCCGAAGATGGTGCTGCCGGAGACGAGGACGTCGATGCCGTTCTCGGCGCAGAGAGCCGCGTTCTTCTCGGAGATGCCGCCGTCGACTTCGACCATGACGTCGAGGCCGCGCTTCGTGATCTCATCGCGGATCGCCCGCGCTTTCGGCATCATGTCCGCCATGAAGGACTGGCCGCCGAAACCGGGTTCGACCGTCATGACGAGGACCATGTCGACGAGCTCCAGATAAGGGAAGATGGCTTCTGCCGGGGTGCCGGGCTTGACCGAGATGGAGGGCTTGCAGCCCGCCTCGCGGATGGCTCTGATGGTCTCGACCGGGTCGGAGTCGGACTCGACGTGGAACGTGATGATGTCCGCGCCGGCCTTCGCGAAGTCGGCGATGTACTTCAGCGGTTCCGAGATCATCAGGTGGACGTCGAGCGGGACGCTCGTGTAACTTTTCAGGCTCTTCAGCACCGGGATGCCGATGGAGATGTTCGGGACGAAATGGCCGTCCATGACATCATAGTGCAGCCAGTCGGCGCCGGCTTTTTCCATGCGCTGCGCGTCTGCTCCGAGGGCGCCGAAGTCGGCGGAGAGGAGCGAGGGGGAGATCAGGATCATACGGTTACCTCCAATGTCATTTTCGACAAGAGTATACCTATTGGGCGAAGAAAAATCAAACAGTTTCCGCAAATCGCCCACTGTCACGCAAAAAAATCTTTCTTTTAATAGAAAGATATGCTAATATAAACGTCGATTCATCGCAATAAAGCGAAACTTTTATATTGGAGGAAACGAGAATGAACGTTGCGGTCATGGGTTACGGCACCGTCGGTTCCGGCGTGGTCGAGATCATCAATACCAAACACTCCTACATCAATGAACGGACTTCGGACGAAGACCTCGAAGTCAAATATATCCTGGACCTCCGGGACTTCCCCGGCGACCCGAACGAAGGGAAATTCACGAAGGATTTCAACGACATCCTGAACGATGACTCCGTCAAGATCGTCGCGGAGGCCATGGGCGGCGTGAACCCCGCCTTCGACTTCACCGCGAAGTGCCTTGCCGCCGGCAAGCACGTGGTCACGTCCAACAAGGAACTCGTGTCCACCCGCGGCTCGGAGCTCCTGAAGATCGCGAAGGAGAACAACGTCAACTACCTGTTCGAAGCCAGCGTCGGCGGCGGCATCCCGCTCATCCGGCCTCTGGTCTTCTGCCTTGCCGGCAACGAGATCCAGTCCATCAACGGCATCCTGAACGGGACGACCAACTTCATCCTCACCAAGATGATCTATGAGAACCTCACGTTCGAAGAGGCTCTGAAGATCGCTCAGGACAACGGTTACGCGGAGAAGGACCCGACCGCCGACGTCGAAGGCATCGACGCCTGCCGCAAGATCAGCATCCTGTCCTCCCTCGCCTCCAACTCCTGGATCGACCCCGAGAAAGTCCACACCGAGGGCATCACCCGCATCACTCTCGAAGACGTCGCGTACGCGGGTAACTGCGAATGCGTCATCAAGCTCATCTCCACCATGGAGAAACTGGACGACGGCCGCTACTACATCGTGGTCAGCCCCGCCATCGTCTCCAAGGAGAGCCAGCTCGCCGCCATCGACGGCGTGTTCAACGGAGCGCTCGTCTCCGGTGACAACGTGGGCGATGTAGTCTTCTACGGTCAGGGCGCCGGCAAACTCGCCACCGCCTCCGCCGTCGTCGGTGATATCGTCGACTGCGCGAACCATGACACGGAGCGCCGCAAGATCGGCTGGAACGAAGAGAACAAAGACCTGGTCGCGGACTACAGAGAAGTCCCGAACCGCTACTATATCCGTCTCAAAGTCGAGGACCCGGACCTGGCTCAGAACGAGATCCGCTCCTCCTTCGGAGACATCTACCTGCTGGCGCGAAGCGGCGCCTTCAACACGGAGCTCGCGTTCCTCACCTCCGAATTCACGGAGAACGAGGTCCGCGCGAAGATCGACGGCCTGACTTCCGCGAAGCTCAAGTCGTTCATCCGTGTCGCCCGCTGCTGACCCCGCGGAAGGAGGAAACGAAAGCACTATGTCACTCATCATACAGAAATTCGGCGGTTCGTCCGTTGCCGATGCCGAGCGCGTCATGAACGTCGCGAGCATCGTCGCGAACACCTACCGCGAGGGCCACGACGTCATCGTCGTCGTCTCCGCGCAGGGCGATACCACGGACGACCTCATCGCCAAAGCCGAAGAGATCAACCCGCGTCATTCCAAGCGGGAAATGGACCAGCTCCTCTCTGCCGGCGAGCAGATCTCCATCTCGCTCCTTGCCATGGCCCTCGAAAAGCTGCGCGTCCCGGTCATCTCCCTTCTGGGCTGGCAGGCCGGGTTCAAGACGAACTCCCAGTACACCATCGCCCGCATCAAGAAGATCGACACCGACCGCGTCAACTCCGAGCTCGACAAGAACAAGGTCATCGTCGTGGCCGGCTTCCAGGGGCTCAACAAATATGACGACATCACGACCCTCGGCCGCGGCGGTTCCGACACCTCCGCTGTCGCTCTGGCGGCGGCGCTCCACGCCGACAAGTGCCAGATCTTCACCGATGTCGAAGGCGTCTACACCGCCGACCCGCGGAAGATCAAAAACGCGAAGAAACTCAAAGAGATCACCTACGACGAAATGCTGGAACTCGCCACTCTCGGCGCCCAGGTCCTGAACAACCGTTCCGTCGAAATGGCGAAGAAATACCACGTGGAACTGGAAGTCCTTTCCAGCCTCAATCCCATCCCCGGTACCATGGTTAAGGAGGTTACCAAAATGGAGAAGATGCTCATCCGAGGCGTCACCAAAGACAGCAATGTGGCCCGCCTTTCCGTCCTCAGACTGGAAGACAAACCCGGCATTGCGTTCAACCTGTTTTCGAAACTTGCTTCGAAGAAGATCAACGTCGATATCATCCTGCAGTCCTCCGGCCGCCGCGGCACGAAGGATATCACCTTCACCGTCGCGGAAGACAACGCCGAACTCGCTAAAGAGTGCATCATGGAATGCTTCCCCGAGATCGAGCCCGAGAACGTCATCGTCGACAAGAGCATCGCGAAAGTCTCTATTGTCGGCGCCGGCATGGAGACCCATCCCGGCACGGCGTCCCGCATGTTCGATGCCCTCTATTCCGCCGGCATCAACATCGAGATGATCTCCACGTCCGAGATCAAGATCTCCGTCCTCGTCGACCAGGAGATGGCCGACCGCGCCGTTTCCGCGGTCCACGCCGAGTTCTTCCCGGAAGGCCGCGAGTACTAAGCGCTGACCGGGCCGAAAAGCTCATAACAACGAAAAAGCCCTCTGACATTTTGTCAGAGGGCTTGTTTTTTGGCGATTTACTTTTTGCCGCCGAGGACAGAGGAGTCGAGCATCTGGCCCTGGGCCTGTTCGAGGCCCTGCTTGCCCCAGCGCTCTTTGAGGCTCTCCTTGTACGGCTTCGGGTCGGCGTACTTCTTGAGGGCACGCTTGCCGGCGCCGGTGTTCAGGTAGGTCGCGATGTTGTTGACGATCTTCATGAGATCTTCGGAGGCGTAGTTCTCGATGATGGAGAGGAGGCCTTCCTCCTTGGCGGCGCCCATGCCGAGCAGGGTGACCGCGATGAGGCTCTGGGTGTCCTTTTCGCCTTCGTCATAGTAGTTGTTGAAGGTCTTGAAGAGCTTCTTGCACTGCTGACGGTCTTCCATGCGGATGTCGAGAAGGATGTCTTCGACGAGTTTCGGGTTCTGCTGGAAGTACTCTTCCGGCAGGAACATGCCGAACTCTTCCTCGTTGGCCATGGCCTTGCCGGCGTACTCGGGGTAGATGGCCTCGAGGCGGTAGGCGAGGTCGATCGGCTCATAGTTGTCGGACTTCTTGACCTTTTTCTTCTTCGGCGCGGGAGCCGGAGCTTTGTCGTTCGACTTGGCGTTCTTCTGCTTCTGCATGGCCTTCTCGGAGGAACCGGCGGTCACGAACGAGGTGCCGAAGAAATCGGAGACGGTCTCGGCGACTTCGTTGGCGGCGGAACGGATGTCCTTCGCGCCCCAGTCGTCGCTCTCCGCTTCGAACAGGAGGGTGCCGAGGTTCTGGAACTTGCCCTCTTCCTCGTTGGTGGCGAGGACGTTGAGCGCGCCCAGTTTGTACTCGAGGCGTACATCGCCCGCGTCTCCGGTGTACCGGATGACATCCATGGTCTCGTCGGAAGTGATGACGCCTTTGTCGGCGGGTTTCAGTCCGGCGGCGTTCATGGTGCCTTCGAGCTGCTTGACAAGGCTCTGGAGAGCCGCTTTTTTATCTGCCATATTGTGATCATCCTTTGCGGAAATGAAGTAGCTCCCTGGTTTTCGACAGTCTGATGTTGTGCGAACTGCCTACAAAAGAGCGGAATAAAACACGATAATTCTACCATACCGGAACCGCTTTGTCATCCTAATTTTCGTTGAGGAACTCTTTCCCCTGTGATATACTGTTATGAATACATTTATAGTAGATTTTTAAAAGGGGAAATAGGCCTTATGAAAAACGTTCTGGTTCTGTTCGGCGGCGCTTCCAGCGAACACGATGTCTCGACGGTCTCTGCCTGCTCTGTGCTGAAGCACATCCCGGCGGAGAAGTACGCCATCTACATGATGGGCATCACGAAAGAGGGGCAGTGGTACCTCTATGAGGGCGATGTAGACGCTCTGCCCGACGACGGGTGGCTGACCTCCGGAACGCGCACCCCGGCCTTCGTGTCTCCCGACCGCGGCATCCACGGCATCACCGTGCTCCGCGAGGGCGGTTACGAGAACATCCGCATCGACATCGCGTTCCCGGTCCTGCACGGCAAGAACGGGGAGGACGGCACCATCCAGGGCCTGTTCCAGCTGGCGGGCATCCCCTTTGTCGGCTGCGACATGACGTCGAGCGCCGTGTCCATGGACAAGGTCTTCACGAACACCGTCGCGGACGCCAACGGCGTGCCGCAGGCCGCCTGGGACAGCATCACGGCTTACGAGTTCGAGACCGGCGCGAAGACCCTCGACGAGGTCGCCGAAAAGCTCGGTTACCCGATCTTCGTCAAGCCGGCCAACGCGGGTTCCTCCGTCGGCATCACCAAGGCCCATGACAGAGCCGAGCTGGAGGGCGCCATGGAACTGGCCCTCAAGCATGACACCCGCATCCTCTTTGAAGAATTCATCGACGGCTACGAAGTCGAATGTGCCGTTCTCGGCAACGACGAACTCGAGACCGGCATCGTGGGACAGATCCTCCCCGCCAACGAGTTCTACGACTACAACGCCAAATACGACAACGCCGCGAGCCTCCTGCGCATCCCCGCCGAGGTCTCCGCGGAAAAACGGGACGAGGTGGCGGAAGCCGCGAAGCAGGTCTTCCACGCCCTCGGCGGCACCGGGTTCTCCCGGGTCGACTTCTTCGTCGAGAAGGAGACGGGCCGCGTCCTGTTCAACGAGATCAATACCATCCCGGGCTTCACCAGCATCTCGATGTACCCGAAGATGATGGAGGCCGCCGGAGTCCCGTACGCGGAACTCTGTGACCGGCTGCTGCAGCTCGCGGAGGAGAAGTGGAGCTGAGATCGTGACCAAAAAGCATAAATTCATGATCCGCCTCCAGGACAAGCACGAGTACGAAGTGGAGACGGCGGACGCCACCATGTACCTGTTCGGAGACCTCGTCTTCGACAAGGACGCCTACACCATCACGTACCGGGACGAGGCCGGAGACCTCGCGGGCTGCACGACGGCCATCACCTGCAAAGGCGATGAAGTCAGCATCCACCGCACCGGTCCGTTCCAGACGGAACTCGTCATGGAGAAGGGGCGGCGCCACAGCTGCCTGTACTCCACGGAGTACGGCGACGTGCTCATGGGCGTCTATGCGGAGAACATCGACTCCCACATGGCGGAGACCGGGGGCTACCTCGAGTTCGCCTACACCATCGACTTTGACGGAGACTTCGTCTCCCGCAATACACTCCACCTCACAGTGAAGGAGACTTTTTAACAATGGCAAACACTGCTGAAACTGCAAAAACACAGCTGAAAGCGGCTGTCACGGCCGCCATAGAGGCACTGACCGCGAAGGGGGACCTTCCGGCGGGCGAGCTGCGGGACTTCAACATCGAGGTGCCGGCCGACCGCAAGAACGGTGACTTCTCCGCGAACGTCGCCATGGTGAACGCGAAAGTGTTCCGCATGCCTCCCGCCAAAGCGGCTGCCATGATCGTGGAGGCCATGGACCTCGACGGCACCTACTACACCCGTGCCGAAGTGGCCGGCCCCGGTTTCATGAACTTCTACCTGAACGACCGGTACTATGCCGACATCCTGCTCGACATCGGCGCGGAAGGCGACGCCTACGGCCGCTCCGACTACGGCAAAGGCACGAAGGTGAACGTCGAATTCGTCTCCGCCAACCCGACCGGACCCATCCATATGGGCAACGCCCGCGGCGGCGCCCTCGGCGACTGTCTCGCGGCGGTCCTCGAGTGGGCCGGCTACGATGTGTCCCGGGAGTTCTACATCAACGACGCCGGCAACCAGATCGACAAGTTCGCGCTGTCCCTCGACGTCCGCTACCGCCAGCACTTCGAAGGCGAAGAGGCGGTCCCGCTGCCCGAGGACTCCTATCACGGCAAAGATATCGTCGACCTCGCCGAGGCGTTCATCGCCGAAACGGGAGAGCAGTACAGGGACGCCCCCGAAGAGGAGCGCCGCAAAGCCCTCGTCGGCTACGCTCTGCCGAAGAACATCTCCGGCATGCAGGCCGCCATGGACAAGTACCGCATCCATTATGACACCTGGTTCTATGAGAGCACCCTCCACGAGAGCGGTCAGGTCATGGAGACCATCGACGAACTGACGAAGAAGGGCCTGACCTATGAACAGGACGGCGCCCTCTGGTATAAGAACATCGACGTCCAGACCGAGATCCTGCAGAAGGCGGGCAAGTCTCAGAAGGACATCGACAAGCTCGAACTCAAGGATGACGTCCTCATCCGCGCCAACGGCAACCCGACCTACTTCGCGGCGGACATCGCGTACCACCGCAACAAGCTGGTCGTCCGCGGCTTCGACAAGGCCGTCGACGTCTGGGGCGCCGACCACCACGGCCATGTCGCCCGCATGAAGGGTGCCCTCGAGGCCCTCGGCATCGGCGGCGATAAACTGGACGTGGTCCTCATGCAGCTCGTCAAGCTGACCTCGGACGGCGAACCGGTCAAGATCTCCAAGCGGACCGGCAACGCCATCACCCTCGTCGACCTGCTCGACGACATCCCCATCGACGCGTCCCGCTTCCTCTTCAACACAAGGGAAGCCGGTTCCGAGATGGAGTTCGACATGGACCTCGCCATCGAGCAGAGCGCCCAGAACCCGGTCTACTACTGCCAGTACGCCCACGCCCGCATCTGCAGCATCCTGCGGAAGCTGCAGGAGGAGGGGAAGACCTTCGAAGGGGCGACCGCGGACGACCTGGTCCTTCTGAAGGAGACCGAGGAGCGGGAACTCATCCGTCACCTGTCGAACCTGCCCGCGGAAGTCATCACGGCGGCCGACCATTACGACCCCGCCCGCATGACCCGCTACTGCACCGAACTCGCGACGCTCTTCCACAAGTTCTACACCGCCTGCCGCGTCAACGTCGAAGACGAGGCGCTGAGCAGAGCGCGTCTGTACCTGTGCATGTGCGTCAAGACGACCCTTGCCAACGTCCTCACCATGCTGAAGGTGAGCGTTCCGGAGAGAATGTAAAGGAGTGTACCCATGGCCCGTACTTCTGCCCGTAAACAGTACAAGAAAGCGACCCGTACGAGACGGGTCATCACCCTTGCCATCGTTGCCGCTCTGCTGGTCGCCATCCTGGCCGGCGCGGCGGTCGTCGTGCGCAACCACCGGCGGCAGGCCCGCCAGGAAGCCGCGGAGAAGGCCCTGCAGGAACGCATCGTGAAAGTCACGTTCCCGGAAGGCTCCACCGTCCTCGACATCGCGCAGAAACTCGAGGAGAACAAGGTCTGCACCGCCGACGAGTTCGAAGCGGTCTGCACGAAAGTCCCCGAAGGATATGACCGTCTGTTCGCCGACGTGACGACCGACAACAAGGTCTTCGTCCTCGAAGGATACCTGTTCCCGAGCACCTACGAGTTCTACAAGGAAGAGGGCGCCGACAAGGCCGTCAAACGGTTCCTCGACGCCATGAACAAGCAAATCACCGATGAGGACCTCGCCAAGGTCAATTCGATGGGCTACACCCTCGACCAGGCCCTGACGCTGGCGTCCATCATCCAGTCCGAGGCCTCCGATCCGAAGAACATGCCGATGGTCTCGAGCGTCTTCGCGAATCGCCTCAAACCGGGCTCCGGCTTCGGCTACCTCGGTTCCGACGTCACCCGCCACTACATCGAGCGGAAGATGAAGGCGTACATCGAAGAGCAGGGCATGGACTATGACACGCTCTTCGGCGCCTACTGCACGAACGACTCCTACACCCACAAGACGGCCGGTCTCCCCGCGGGCCCCATCTGCAACGTGGGCAAAGCCGCCATCGAAGCGGCGCTGAACCCGGCGGAGAGCAATTACTATTACTTCTTCACCGACAACGACTGGAACTACTACTACAACGAGACCCTGAGCGGCCATCAGTCGCAGTGGAACCAGCTCATCGCCGAAGGGAAAGCCGGCGGCACCGCCACCACGAAAGCGGCAGAGTAAGGAGCGGCCATGAAGAGATTCGTCACCTGGAACGTCAACGGCATCCGCGCCTGTGTGAAGAAAGGCTTTGAAGAGAGCTTCGCCGCTCTCGACGCCGACATCTTCGCGCTGCAGGAGACCAAGATGCAGGAGGGGCAGCTCGACCTCGACCTGCCCGGCTACCACCAGTACTGGAACTATGCCGAAAAGAAGGGCTACTCCGGCACGGCGGTCTTCGCGAAGGAAGAGCCCCTGTCGGTCACCCTCGGCATCGGCAGCCCGGAACACGACTGTGAAGGGCGCGCCATCACCCTCGAGTACCCCGACTACTACTTTGTCACCGCCTACGTCCCGAACGCGCAGGACGGGCTCAAACGCCTCGACTACCGCATGGACTGGGAGGACAAACTGCGGGCGTACCTCGCGGAACTCGACAAAACGAAACCGGTCTTCTACTGCGGCGATCTGAACGTCGCCCACGAGGAGATCGACCTCAAGAACCCCAAGACCAACCGGGGCAACGCCGGCTTCTCCGACGAGGAGCGGGCCAAGTTCACAGAGCTGCTCGGAGCGGGCTTCACCGACTCGTTCCGGTACCTGTACCCCGACGTCACCGGTGTCTACTCCTGGTGGTCCTACCGCTTCAACGCGCGGGCCAACAACGCGGGATGGCGCATCGACTACTTCGTCGTCTCCGACCGCGTGAAGGAGGACATCAAAGACGTCATCATCCACAACGACATCTACGGGTCCGACCACTGTCCGGTCGAACTCGATATCGAACTGTAAACGGAGGTTTCCCCTATGAACGACAAGATCCAGTTTACGGCGGAACTCGCGGCGGATATCCCGGAGGAGATCCGCAAAGAGAGAAACATCGCGACCGTCGGGCTCCAGGTCCATCTTGAGGACAAGGAGTACAAAGACGGCGACCTCTCGAACCAGGAGGTCTACGACATCTTCCAGGCCCGCAAGGCGCTGCCGAGCACCTCGGCCGTCTCCGTCGGAGACTACCAGGAGCTGTTCCGGCCCTTCCTGGAAGCCGGGAAGACCGTCATCCACGTGTCCATTTCCTCCGGCATCTCGTCCACATACCAGAACGCGTGTATCGCCGCGGAGGACCTCGAGGACATCGGCAAAGTCTACGTCATCGACAGTCTGGCGCTGAGCCAGGCGACGTCCATCCTCGTCTACAAAGGCCTCGACATGGCGGAACAGGACAAGTCGGCGGAAGAGATCGTCGCGGCCATGAAAGAACTCGTTTCGAAACTCGACAGTTCGTTCATGATCACGAACCTCGACTTCCTGAAACACGGCGGCCGCTGCTCCACGCTGGCAGCCCTCGGCGCCAACCTCCTGAAGCTCAAGCCCATGATCAACATGGACGGCGGCTCCATGAGCACCGACAAAAAGTACCGCGGCAGGGACGAGGACGCCTACTTCCAGTACCTCGATGACCGGTTCGCGAACGGCGTCGAGTACGACGACGAGTACGTCTGCATCTCGAACGGCATGGTCGACCAGGCCGTCCTCGACAAGGCGGTCTCGACCCTCAAGAAAAAGTACAAGTTCAAGAACGTCATCGTCAACGATGTCGGCACGGTTATTTTTGCACACGGCGGAAAAGGCTGCTTCGGCGTCTTCTTCCTGCACAGATAAAGGAGTTTTTCGGATATGAAACAGAAATTACTGGCAGTCCTCGTCGCTCTCGTCATGACAGTCAGCCTTTCGGTCACGGCCTTTGCCGCGCCGGAGGATGAGACGGTGGAAGCAGCGACGACCACGACGCGTGTCACGACGTCCAAGGACACCTCGGACGAAGCCATCGCCCGCGCCACCGCGGAGGGCGGAGAAGACGAGGAAGAGGATGAGACGCGCACCGTCGACGAGATCATCACGAGCTACAACAACAATAACGGCCGTGTCCTGAGCGCAGCCAAGGCGGGCTATCCCCGTCTCTATCCGGAAGACTCTCTGACGGGTCTCCGCTACTGCGTGGAAAACGGCGTGGACATCATCTCTGTCACGGTCCAGCAGACCAAGGACAAGGGTCTTGTCCTCCTGGAAGACGCCACCATCGACCGCATGCTGGTCGACCGCTCCACCGGCGAGGCCGGCAAGGGCAAGGTCTCTTCCTACACTCTTGAAGAACTGCAGAACAACTTCTACCTGCGGGACGGCCACGGCGGCAGCAAGAAGGCGACCAAGGAAACGGTCCCCGGCCTGCACGACGCCCTCGAGCTCACCCGCAACTCGGTCATGCTCTACATCACCAACGGGTTCCAGTATGCCGAGACCATCAACGATGTCGCGAAGGGCCTGAACGCCTGTGACGTCGTCATCCTGGGCGGCGCCACCTCGGCCGACGACATCAAGATCTTTGTCGACCACACCGGCACCCCCATCTGCCACATCACGTCCAATTTCGTGGACGGCACCACCGAAGGCGCCCCGCGGAACTTCATCAAAGACACCCTGGACGCCGGCGCTGACGCCGTCAACCTGGCGACCGACAAAGACTATTCCGCCATCTTCAAGAGCTCCACGACCAAACGGTTCGAGGACGCCGGCCGCGGCATGGTCAGCGCGACCACGTTCGCCACTTCCGGCGAGCATGTGGACCGCATCGAAGGCTGGCAGGAACTCATCGAGGCCGGCTACAGCATCATCGAGACCGACTACCCGAAAGAGCTGTCCGTCTACATCAAGGACATCGAGTCCTACCGCACCGAGCTCTCTTCGCTCATCACCCAGGCCCAGACCCTGAACACCGATAAATTCTCGAAAGAGACGGCCAAGACCCTCAAGAAGACGCTCGCCGACGCCGAGACCATGTCCTCGAAGGGCGCCGTGTCTCTTCGTCAGATGGACGAGACCCGCTACAACCTCCAGGAGAGCATCGACGCTCTGGAGCTCGGCGAGGAAGTCGATCAGGTCCACACTCCCATCTGGCAGATCCTCCTGATCATCGCCATCGTCCTGCTTGCCATCGCGGGCATCGTCCTCGTGGTGCTGCGCGTGTTCAACAAGCATAAGAAAGAATTCCGGAAACAGAGAAAAGTCCGGAGAAAATACAAGGCCATGTCGGAAAAGAACCTGGCAGAGGCGGAGACCGTCATCGACGAGACCACCCCGACCATCTCTCAGGACACCGCGGGCCTGAACATCTATGAGAGCTTCACCGGCGAGACCCTGGAGCGCCCGGTCCCCGAAGAACCGGTGGTCCCGGTCGAACCCGAAGTGAACGCCGAGAGCATCAAGGACGACTTCCAGAAGATGCTCAAAGATCTGGAAGACGCCAGAAGAGACTAAACAGGCGCAACTGACAAAACAGACCATCAACGTCTGAAAGGAGGTGTGGCCGTGAAGAAACTGAATAGAGAGAAGCTGGCGGAACCGCTGTTCTTCTTCGCTTACGTGGTCTTCATGGTCGCGACTGTCCTGCAGACGACCATGTATACGGAGATGCCGTACTTCCCACAGCTGTTCATCGCCATGCGGTACTTCGCGTTCGTCGTGGCGGCGTTCAAGGTGCTCCT
>ONJD01000059.1 GCA_900317985.1 uncultured Eubacteriales bacterium
AAACAAAAATGTCAATGATAAACGATAAGAAATAAAGTTCATAAGATGGAAAAATTATAAAAAGAAAGGACCTCGCAGGGAGGTCCTTGTCGTTACTGTCTTATTTCTTGGCAGCAGTCTTTTTGGCAGCCGGTTTCTTAGCGGCAGTCTTGGTCGCAGTCTTCTTCTCGGCAGCTTTCGGAGCAGCTTTCTTCTCAGCAGCCTTCTTCGGAGCAGCAGCTTTCTTCTCAGCAGCCTTCTTCGGAGCAGCGGCTTTCTTCTCGGCAGCCTTCTTCGGAGCAGCGGCCTTCTTGGTCGCAGTCTTCTTCGCGGCCGGTTTCTTGGCAGCCGGCTTCTTGGCAGCAGCCTTTTTCTTCATCCCCAGGACGGCGAGAGCATGCTCGATGTTGCCGTTGACCTCGACGAGGCCGCGGAACGCCGCGGAACATGGCGTCAGGACCATCAAGTTTGCCTGCGAGCAGGTCCTTCAGAGTAGCAGCCGTCGCAGCGATGTTGACGGTGTTGTCCACATAGTCATAGGGTTCCACAGCAAAGTTGCCGCCGATGTTGGCGATGTAGAAGATACCGCCGCAATCTTCGTCGGTCATGGTGACCTGCATGGCAAGGTCGGTGGGAAGTTCAGAAGCGTTGCGCTTTTCGAGTTCTTTCTTGAATTCAGCAAATTTCTTTTCGAATGTCATGGTTCAAATTCCTCCATTAAAAACAACTTGGATACAAAATATATAGATATCAGTCAGCCGGATCGCAGGACCGGCCGACTGTCGCTGCTGAGAGCAGGTTTACTGGTCACCGGCAGAGATGACCTGAGCGTCGGAGAGACCGCCGGAAGCGGCGTTCAGACCGGCATTGGTGATAACGGTCTCGGCGGCTTTCTTCATGCGCTTGCCGACGACCTTGACCCAGTGCTCAGAGACTTTGGCATCGTCTGCCTTGATGGTGTCTTCGATGTACTTGTCGAACTTCTGGGAAGCAAGAGCGTCGCGAACGGTGTTCTTCCAGTTCGGATCTTTGGACTTGCTGGACAGGTACATGACATGGTAACCGTATTCGGTCTTGATGACGCCGGCGTCGCCCTTCTTGCGGCCGTCCGCGAAACACCAGTTCAGGAAGGGTTCGACATAGTTGGAATCCTTCGTGACGTTCTCATAGAGACCGCCGTTCTCCTTGGAGCCGGTGTCCTCGGTGAGCTTGGTGGCGAGAGCGGCGAAGCTTTCATCGGTGGCTTTGCCCTTCTGCCATTTGGCAAGGGTGTCATCGGCCAGCTTCTTTGCCTGAGCGTCCGTATGGCCGGACTCGTTCTCGGTGGCGTCAGAGTCGGCGCCGTCCGTGACCATGAAGAGGATCTGACGGACATTGACCGGGTACTGGTTGTCACGTTTCATGACGTTTTCCATGCAGTAGACATGGTAGGTGGCGATGCCGTTCTTGTCTTTGACTTCGAAGAGCTGCTTGTCACCGGACTTGCGGTCGGCGTTGAACGCCCAGTCGGCAGCTTCCTTGGAGACGTAGTCGTGGATCGCCGTGTAGTTGGTGTCATCCATCGAAGAGTAAGAGGCGTCGTCCTTCATGAGGTCCTTCTGCTCTTTGTCTTCGGTGGCGTCGTATGCCATCTGGGTGAAGTTGGAAAGGTTGACCTTCTCGAGGAACGCCTGAGCCTTTTTCTTCAGCTCCGCGTTGGCTTTTTTGATGTCATCCTTGGATGCTTTGTCATCCGCGGAGATGCTGTTGTTGAAGGTGAAGTTGCGCAGATCGACGGTGGTGTAATCTTTCGCGTTCTTGTTGAACTCTTCCTCGATCTCATCGTCGGTGATGGCCTTGGCCAGTTCCTTCTGTTTGTCTTCCTTATAGCGGTTGACGATCGTCTGCTTGGTGTAGATCTTCTTCAGAAGGGCGGGGCTCATACCGCGGCCGTAGTTGGTGCGCAGGTAAGCGTCGAGGGAATAGGAGTCGTCCTCAGCGTTCTTCTTCAGGCTGTCGACGAACTCGTCGAGCTCTTTCTGCTCGTCTTTGGTGAGCTTATAGCCCTCTTCCAGTGCCTTCTTGTAAAGCATGGTGGAGGAGTTGGCTTCCTTCAGGGACTCCTGCTCGAAGTAGTCGGCCCAGGTCGGATGCTCGCCGTACTTCTTGTCGACGGTGAGGCCGGCCTCTTCGTTCGGGACGAATTCCTGATCGGCCGGAGTCTTGGTGTAGTCGTAACCGGTCATCTTCTTGCCGGCGCCTGCACCATAGTACGAACCGTAATACTGGTCATACTGCTGAGACATCTGATAATAGTAATTGAAATACATTCTGTTGTAGTACTCGTACTCGGCAACAGAGATGCGGTCACCGTCCGCGGTCTTCTCGGCAGCGACAGCGCGGTCGAACACGCCGAAGAACCCGCAGAGGGCGATGGCGACAGCCACCAGGACAGCGAGGAGGGGAAGGAGGATGCGGCGCGCTCTCTGACCCTTGGTCATGTTGCGGCGTTTCTTTTCCTTCGCGGCCTGCTTCTCGTTGGACTTCTCGATGCTGGCTTTGCGCTTCTCGCGAGCTTCGAGCGCCTTGGCGGCCTTCTTTTCCTTTTTGGCTTTCTGTTCCTGAAGTTTCTTCAGTTCCTTCTCAGCCTTTTTCTCGGTTTTCGTTTCGTTGGCCATGCGACTAGACCTCCTAAAAAAACATTTTATAAATAATACATCATGCGGGAGCATAGCACAATGTTGAAAATAACGCAACATCTTCGAACATTTGACTAAGATTTTCTACAAAATGCCCATATCTAGTGGCGATTTACGGAAATGAAAAAACAAATCGCCGATTTTTCATGGCAAAGTTGCAAATCGACGTTATTTTCTGTATTATGTTAGCAGTTTTTCTGAAAGAAGGTTCTCCATGAAAAAGTACTCTGAAATGACACGTGAAGAACTGACGGCCGAAAAGGAGAGACTGCAGGCCCGTTACGACAAATACATGAAGCAGGACCTCAGCCTGAACATGGCCCGCGGCAAGCCCTCTATCGAACAGGAAGAAGCTTCCATCGAGATGCTCGACATCATCAACTCCCGTTCCAATCTGGAGACGGAGGAGAAGCAGGATGTCCTGAACTATGGCAACCTCATGGGTCTCATCGAAGCGAGACGTCTGTTTTCCGAGATCCTCGGCGTTCCGGTCGAGAAGATCGTCATCGGCGGCAACTCGAGTCTCAACATGATGTTCGACTACCTCATGCAGTGTTACGCGATGGGTTCCGGGGAAGCATACGAACCCTGGGTCGTCCAGGGCGGCTGCAAATTCCTGTGCCCGTCTCCCGGCTATGACCGCCATTTCGGCATCGCTGAATACCTCGGTCTCGAACTCATCCCGGTCCCGATGACTCCCACCGGCCCGGATATGGATATCGTCGAAGAACTCGCCAAAGACCCGAAGGTCAAAGGCATGTTCTGTGTCCCGAAATACGCGAACCCCACCGGTCAGTCCTATTCGGACGAGACGGTAAAACGCCTCGCGAAGATGGAGACCGCTCCGGACTTCCGCGTCATCTGGGACAACGCCTATGTCATCCACGACCTCACCGGCCGTCACGATGACGTCCTCGACCTCCTCGACGAGTGCGAGAAAGCGGGCAACCCGGACCGCGCGGTCCTGTTCGCTTCCACGTCCAAAGTCACGTTCCCGGGCGCCGGCATCGCGGTCCTCGCGGCGAACAAGGACAACCTCGACTGGATCCTGAAGCGCATGGACAAACAGACCATCGGCGCCGACAAGATCAACCAACTGCGCCATGTCCGCTACTTCGCGAACGGCCTCGAAGACGTCAAAGCCCATATGGACAAACTCGCCGGCATCATCACGCCGCACTTCAACGTCGTCCTCTCGACGTTCGAGCGGAAGCTGAAGCCCCTCGACATCTGCACCTGGACCAACCCGAACGGCGGTTACTTCATCAGCCTCGACTGCATGGAGGGGACGGCCACACGTGTCTACAACCTATGTAAGGAGTGCGGTGTCACGCTGACCACCGTCGGCGCCACCTGGCCCTACGGAAAAGACCCGAAAGACAGCAATATGCGTATTGCTCCCACATATCCGAGTCTCGAGGAACTGGCCATTGCCACAGACGTCCTGTGCATCGCCATCCGCCTCGCGGCCCTCGAAAAAATTCTGGAGGATTGATGTATCATGGCTCGTAAACTCAGTACGGAAAAGCCGAAGAAAGTCCGCTCTTCCAACATGGATTCCGGCAACAAGCCGCTCATCGCCGCCGGCATCGGCATCGCGGTCGTGTTCCTGCTGTTCATCGTCGGCATCGGCATCCTCGTCACGAGCTTCCTCGGACGCTTCGCGCAGGATGACACGGCGACCGGCCAGGTCACGACGATCACCTATTCCATCAAACAGCGCAGCGACTTCCAGAACGGCTATGCCGGCCGCACCTTCGCCGGCAACGTAGGGAGCGCCTATGACCTCTACGGAGAGGAAGGCGCCGCCGAGATGGAAGGCGAGACGACTCTTCCGAAAGTCACCAGCAATTACGGTTCCGGTTCCGAATTCGAATACGGCACCATCAAAGGCAACACTTACAAGAGCAAGTTCTCCGGCATCACCTTCGACGCCCCGAGCGGCTGGACCCTGAAGGGCGCCAGCAAGAGCACGGTCACTCCGACCTCGGTCCTCGACCTCGATGCCCGCAACTCCACCGGCTCCATGTCCGTCAAACTGCAGTACTTCTCGCTGTCCGGCGGCAACTTCGAGAACAGCGGTGAAGTCCTGAACGCGCTCTACAAGCAGGTCGGCAGCGACGTCGAAGTGAAAGCCACGTCCGAAAAGATCGCCGGCAACAACTTCACCGGGTTCGCGTTCGACGGCATGAACGGTCAGGATACGGCCCGTTCCGAAGTCCTCGTCACACAGGTCAACGGCTATGCGCTCGTACTGCAGATCGTTGCCCCGACTCAGAAAGATGTCGACAACATTCTGAAGAACTTCTCGTAAAGGAGGACGGTCTCATGACCCACGATACGGAAGTAAAAGTCCAAAAACTGCAGGAAATCATCGATGAGAGCCAGCGCATCGTCTTCTTCGGCGGCGCCGGTGTCTCGACCGAAAGCGGCATCCCGGACTTCCGTTCGGTGGACGGCCTCTACCATCAGAAGTTCAAATATCCGCCGGAAGTCATGCTGAGCCATACGTTCTTCATGCAGAACACGTGGGACTTCTTCGATTTCTATAAAAACCGCGTCATCCCCGCGGATCCGAAGCCCAACGCCGCTCATCTGAAGCTGGCCGAGCTCGAGAAGGCAGGGAAGCTGATCGGCGTCGTTACGCAGAATATCGACGGTCTGCACCAAGCCGCCGGGTCCGAAAAGGTCTATGAGCTGCACGGCTCCGTTCTCCGCAATTACTGCATGAACTGCGGAAAGTTCTTCGATTACAAATACATCCTGAACGCCTCCGGCATCCCGGAATGCGACGTCTGCGGCGGCACCGTCAAACCCGATGTCGTCCTCTATGAGGAAGGCCTCGACAACGACACCGTCGTCGGCGCGGTCAACGCCATCTCGGCGGCCGACACCATGATCGTCGCGGGCACGTCCCTCGTCGTCTACCCGGCGGCCGGTCTGCTCCAGTATTTCCGCGGCAAGTGGCTCATCCTCATCAACCGTGACCCGACGCCCGCGGACGCTTCCGCCAACCTCGTCATCCATGACAAGGTCGGGGAGGTCCTGAGCCAGATCATCGTCCGATAGAAAGGAAGTCCGTCCATGACGAACTATGTCCGGAATTTCTTCGGTCATCTGCATACGATCAATACCCACCGGCGCCTCGTCCGTGAACACTGCTTCAAGGCCGGCATCCCTGTCCAGGGGCTGCTCCACGACCTCTCGAAGTACCATCCGGTCGAGTTCCTGGCGGGCGTGAAGTACTATGTCGGCGACCACAGCCCGAACGTCGAAGAACGGCGTGACACGGGCTACAGCGCCGCCTGGCTGCACCACAAGGGACGCAACAAACACCACTTCGAATACTGGTTCGACAACGGCATCGGTGTGTTCGAACTCGTGTCCGTCGAAATGCCGCTCAAGTACATCAAGGAGATGTTCTGCGACCGGGTCGCCGCCAGCAAAGTCTACTACGGCGACAGGTACGACGACACCGTCCCGCTGCAGTACTTCAACCGCATGGACTACACGAAGCTCATGGCGCCGAAGACCCAGGCACTTCTCAAGGAACTGCTCGTCATGCTCGCTGAACAAGGCGAAGACGCCACCTTCGCGTACATAAGGAAACTGAAATAACAAAAACTCCAGTCATTCGACTGGAGTTTTTTTGATTTATTGAGATGTGTTTGCCCGGCTCTACCTATTAACATGAGGCGAGCGGAGGAGAAATGAGTGCCGCAGAGACGCTTGGGGGAAAGCCCAGAGCACCTGCGGGAGGGCGCGCGGTTCGGCATGGCAAGTGGCTCGGCGGCCTCTTTCGACGGAACGCGATGATAGCCGTGCAAACACATCTTTATACTTCATGACGCTCAACGGTAAAACGTTGTAATTTCACCTTCTCGCCGTCGCGGATGTTGGCTTTCTTCTTCGCGATGGCGATCTGCTCTTCGACGGTGTCGACGCCGGAGAGGTCGGGGAGGAGCAGTCCGCGCTTCGGGATGAACCCACCAGTGCTGACAATGACGCCATACTTTTTGACGTCAAGCTGTTCCGGTCCGTCGATGTCCTCCGGTTCGGAGAGCACGTCGACATTGTAGACGAGGTCCGGCAGTTCGTGGGCCTCGACCCGTGGGAATCGCGGGTCCTCGGTGGCGGCATTCACGGCATTTCGGATGATCTCATCGGCCAGGGAATCCTGCGTTGGACCGGTGGTCCCGATGCATCCCCGCAGGGCGCCTTCCTTGTGAAGAGAGACGAAGCATCCGGCCCGTTTTCCGGTCATCTCCGGCGGCAGTTCCGGGAGCAGTCCCTGCTCGTGAAGAGACTCCGCGGAAGGGGTGACGCCCTTCTCGAGATAAGACTCTAAAGTGAGCCGCGCGAGGGTGACATACGCGTCCTCTTTTGCGCGCAGTTCCGCCATTTTTTCAACTTTCGCAAGCTCTGCCTGTTCGAGGAAATTCCGGCTCTCATCGGTACCATTCGGCTCATACGTACAGATGCCGTAACCGACACCGAACGGCCCTTCATGGCTGTATTTTTTGACCTTCACCGCCGTGCGGTCGAAGGCGCCCGCCATCATGACGAACGACCGGTGTCCGCACTCCGCGGCGCGGTCGCAGAAGTCTCCGTCGAAGGAGAACAACTCTCCGAACGAAGCGGAGCCCATGACGTCCATGATGCGCTCATCGTACTCGGGGCCCGCGGCATCGAATCCGTAAGGTCCGTCTTCTTTCAGCTTGTGGGACAGGTCCCCGGAGGCGATGTACACCACGTTCCTTCCAAGGTCCAGCGCGGCCTTCTGGATGAGCATGCCGAGCATGTAATGATAGGAGAGGGGCATGCCGGACAAACCGACGCGCACGACCTTCGGCAGAGACGTGCCTTCAGGCAGCGCCTCCCGTACAAAGTGCAGGGGGATGAGGGTGGCGTGGTCCAGAGAAGCGTCCCGCTCCCCGGCCACACCGGCCGGGAACGACAGCTCATCGGCATAATCGCAGAGTTTCTGCACGAACGCCTCATCGTAATCGACCGTCATGGACCAGTCGGAAGGTGAGACACCGAATCGCGAAAAGGAACCGGACGCGGAAGCGCCGGGGGATATATGGAAATAGTCATAGTACATGACCGAATGCGGTGTGGAAATGACGATGGTGTCAGGCGCCAGTTCCGCGACCTTCCGGCCGACTTCTTTGTAAGCGTTGACCGTGTCCGCGATGCCCGCTTCTTCGCCTTTTCCGACCTGCGGAATGATGAGCGGCGGGTGGGGGACCATGGCTCCGAAAATAATGGACATAAGATGCACCTTCTTTCTGATTCCATTGTACCATATGTTGCATAATCCGCGGTCTTATCTTATAATATAAAGCTGAATTTTTAGATTTATCTTAGTTTAAGCTAGTTATAGCTTTAGTCAGGAGAAACAGAAACCATGTCTCGCAAAAAGTGGACAGTACAAAAACTGAATAAGGACCTGGCGTCCACCATTGCGGAACGGTATTCCATCGACCCGCTGACGGCGCTGCTGCTGACTCAGCGCGGGTTCGACACCTTCGACAAGCTCGATGAGTTCTTTGACGATTCCGAGGAGTGGATCGACCCGTTCCTGCTGCCGGATATGGACAAGGCAGTCGAGCGGATCAACGAAGCCATCTTCGACGGGGAACGCATCTGTGTCTACGGAGACTATGACTGTGACGGCGTCACCTCGACGACCATCCTCTATTCCTATCTCGAAGCCCAGGGCGCCGACGTCACCTACATGCTGCCGGAACGCGAACGGGACGGCTACGGCCTCAGCAATCAGGTCGTGGACCGCATCGCCGCGACGGGCACGAAGCTCATCATCACCGTCGACAACGGCATCTCCTCTGTGGAAGAGGCGAAGTACATCAAAGAGAAGGGCATGGAGCTCGTCGTCACCGACCACCATCTCGAGGGCGATGAACTGCCCGACTGTGTCGCGGTCGTCGACCCGCACCGCAACGACAAGGACTGCCCCTTTGAGGACTACGCCGGCTGCGGAGTCGCTCTGAAGCTCTGCTGTGCCATGGAAGGCTCCGATGAGGAAGTCATGCAGGAGTTCGCAGACATCGCCGCGCTCGGCACGGTCGCCGATATGGTCCCGCTCGTCGGGGAGAACCGGAAGATCGTCCTCTACGGTCTCAAGCTGCTCAATACCTACCGCAAACCCGGCATCGAGGCCATCCTCGAAAAAGCCGGCCTGTCAGAAAAAACGCTGGACTCCACCAGCATCTCCTTCGGTATCGCGCCCCGCATCAACGCGGCCGGCCGCATGGGGACCGCGGAACGCGCGCTCGATCTGCTCCTTGCGGACGACCCGTACT
>ONJD01000159.1 GCA_900317985.1 uncultured Eubacteriales bacterium
GAAGGAGGTGAGACCATGGCAACGAAAGTCCCGGAGTGGATGCTGCAAAACGAAGAGTACATCGCCACAAAAGACTCTGACGGATTTCTGACCAGGAGTTCCCTGTCGGTGCTGTCCGTCCTGTCCCGCATCCGGGAGACGTCCTCGAAAGGTCTCATCTGGGCGAGCCCCTCGGTCATGCTGCTGACGGTGCTGCTGCTCATCGTCCTGATGGCGGTCTCGAAGAACATGATCTTCTCGTACACGGTCCTCGCCGAGACCCTGCTCGCGTCCCTGCTGCTCTGCAACAAGGCGCTGGCGCGGAGCATTAAGACGTCGCTGTCGGCGATGTTCCTCTCCATCCTCATCCTCCTGCCGTCCGCGCTTCTCGGCTCCCCGCGGACCATGCTGACGGTTTCCCTGAAAGTCTTTACTTCGGTGGCGCTCCTGAACCTCGTGTCCCAGGTGCTGCCGTTCAACAAGATCACAGAAAGCCTCAAGGCGTTCCACGTTCCGGATATCTTCATCTTCACGCTGGACATCACCATCAAGTATATCGTCATGCTCGGCGACGTCTGCATCAACATGCTGAACGCGTTGAAACTGCGGTCGGTCGGGAAGAACCGGGAAAAGGGGAAGAGCCTCTCCGGCGTCCTCGGCGTCACGTTTTTGAAGTCCCGCGAGATGGCGGACGAGATGTACGGCGCCATGGCCTGCCGCGGGTTCGAAGGGGAATACACGAGGCCCCGCAACCGGGCGCTCAGCTGGAAGGATGCCGCGACGGCTCTGTTCCTGGCGGCGATGATCGCCCTGTTCATTTACACACAGCATGCCATTTCTCTGGCATAAGAATACACACGAGGAGTAGTCCGAATGACACCACTGTTTTCACTCGACAACGTCTGTTTTGCCTATGAGGGACACATCGCCCTGCGCTATATCACGCTTGACGTGGCGCGGGGAGAGACCGTCGTGCTCCAGGGCTCCAACGGCTGCGGCAAGTCGACCCTTTTGAAACTGCTCAACGGGCTCGTCTATGCCGAAGAGGGGACCTACCGGTTCGACGGGGACGTCATCGACGAGAAGTCCCTGAAAGACAACGTCTTCTCGAAGCGGTTCCACCAGCGGGTGGGCTTCATCTTCCAGAACTCCGACGTCCAGCTGTTCTGCGGCAACGTGGAGGAGGAGATCAGCTTCGGCCCCCGGCAGATGGGGCTCTCGGAAGAAGAGGTGAAGCGGCGGACGGACGACGTCATCGGGCTGCTCGGCATCGAGGACCTCCGGGAGCGGGCGCCGTACCACCTGAGAAGTCGCCATCGCGTGCATCCTCTCCATGAACCCGGAAGCGCTGGTGCTGGACGAACCCCTCGCCGGCCTCGATCGGAAGACCCAGGAGTGGCTGGTCGAGTTCCTGCTCGACCTGAAGAAGGCGGGGAAGACCCTCATCGTCTCCACCCACAACGACGAACTGGCCCATACACTGGCGGACCGGCTCGTGGTCATCGGAGACGACCACAGCATCGAATCCATCACATCCAATTGAGCGGTTGTAAACGACCGCTCTTTTGTTATATAATTAGGGTCAACTAAAAGGAGAACGATGCGTATGGCAACTCAGAAAACCGTCGGGATGATCTCCCTCGGGTGTCCCAAGAACCAGGTCGACGCGGAGCTCATGCTGGACAAACTGGCACGGGCCGGCTTCGCCATCTCCGGGGACATCGAGGGCTGCGACGCGGTCATCGTCAACACCTGCGGTTTCATCGAGGCGGCCAAAGTGGAGGCCATCGAGAACATCCTCGACATGGCGGAGTACAAGAAGTCCGGCGACATCCAAAAGCTGATCGTCACGGGCTGCCTGTCCGAACGCTACCAGTACGATATCCGCAAAGAGATGCCCGAAGTCGACGCGGTCGTCGGCATCGGCGAGAACGCGAACATCGTGCAGATCGTGGATGAAGTCCTCGGAGGCGATTTAGTCGAAGCCTTCTCCGACAAGGAACTGCTCCCGCTGACCGGCGGACGCATCCTCACGACGCCCGACTACTGGGCATACCTCAAGATCGGCGACGGCTGCTCCAACAACTGCGCGTTCTGCGCCATCCCCGAGATCCGCGGCAGGTTCCGCTCCCGGACCATCGAGGACATCGTGGACGAGGCGAAGACCCTGGCGGCACAGGGCGTCAAAGAAGTGGTCCTCATCTCCCAGGACACCTCGCTCTACGGCCGCGACCTCTACAAAGAGAACAAACTGCCCGAACTCCTGACCGCTGTATCCGAAGTCGAGGGCATCGAATGGATCCGCTTCCTGTACTGTTACCCCGAACGCATCGGCGATGAACTGCTCGACGTCATGGCGACCAACCCGAAAGTCTGCCACTACCTCGACATCCCGCTGCAGCACGCGGACAAGTCTGTCCTGCGCGGCATGCATCGCCCCGGTGACAGAGAGACCTTTGAGGCGCTCATCCGGAAGATCCGGGAGAGAGTGCCGGACATGATCATCCGCACGACGGTCATGACGGGCTTCCCCGGCGAGACCGATGAACAGTTCGAAGAACTCGCGGAATTCGTGAAGACCTGCCGCTTCGACAACCTCGGCTGCTTCGCGTTCTCCCCGGAAGAGGGGACCGTGGCGGCGGAGATGGAAGACCAGGTCGACGAAGAGGTGAAGGTACATCGCCAGGACCTCATCATGCAGCTCCAGCACGACATCGTTCTCGAAAATAATAAAAAGTTCCTCGGAAAGACTTTGAAAGTCCTCGTGGACGCGTATAATACTTATGATGACACTTATGTCGGACGCTTTTACGGACAGGTCCCGGACATCGACGGGACGGTCCTCTTCGAGAGCCCGCGGGAACTGACGCCCGGCGAATTCGTCGACGTCACCATCCTCGGTTTCGATGAATACGACCTGACCGGCAAGGCACTCTGATCCGCCGGCAGCTAGGAGGAAATATCATGAACATCCCCAACATTTTGACAGTGACCCGCATCGTCCTGAGCCCCGTGGTCCTGCTCGTCTATATGCTGGTCTTCCCGGGCCATTACCTGGCGGCGACCATCCTCTACTTCATCGCCGGCATGACCGACTTCTTTGACGGCAAGATCGCCCGCAGAGACAACCTCATCACGAACTTCGGCAAGTTCACCGACCCGCTGGCGGACAAGATGCTGACGACGGCCGTCTACCTGGCCCTCATCTCGAACGGGTACTGCAACGTCTGGATCCTGTTCATCATCCTGTTCCG
>ONJD01000041.1 GCA_900317985.1 uncultured Eubacteriales bacterium
TTCGGGCGCGAAGCCGGCATAGAGCTTGCCGTTGTCCGCCATGGCGGGGTCGACGACGACCAGGGTGTCCTCTTTGCGGAACCGGTCGATGGTCTTCTCGACGAGCTCCACCTGACGGATGCTGCCGAGGTAGCCGGTGTAAATGGAAGAGAACTCCATGCCGAGAGCGGCCCAGTGGTCCGCGATCCCGGGCATGTCGTCCGTGAGGTCGTGGAACGTGAAGCCCTCGAACGCCGTATGGGTCGAGAGGACGGTGGTGGGCAGGACGGCACATTCGATGCCGGCCGCCGAGATGATGGGGAGGGCTTCCGTCAGGGAACATTTCCCGATGCCGGAGATGTCCTGGATGGTCAGTACTCGTTTCATGATGCAACTCCTTAGTCAATCAATGCTGCAGACAGTATATCGCCAAAGTGTGCCTTTGAAAAGTGGCAATTGTGAAAAGAAAAAACAGGTCAGAATGTAATTCGAAATGTAACCTTGAAAACTGTCTCAAGAAACTTTAATATATATTTACATCCATTCGAAGAGGTGAAAACGTTGAGTAACACAAAGACCCAGAGTACGTGGGGCCACATCTCCAAAGACATCATCCGCGCGTACTCCATCCCGCTGATCCTCGGTGTCCTCGTCGCCCTGCTGGTCGCGAACGTCGCGCCGCACTGGTACGAGTACTGGATCGAAGAGCACATGTTTTTCGGCAAATTCACGTTTGCCTGGTTCGTCGAGAACGTGTTCATGGTGCTTTTCTTCGGCACAGCCGGCATTGAGATCGTCCATGCACTGTCTCCCGGAGGCGCCCTGAACCCCATCAAGAAAGCTGTCACTCCGCTGATGGCCACCCTCGGCGGTGTCCTTGGTCCCGCATGCCTGTTCCTGCTCCTGAACCATTTCTTCGGACACCCGGACTGGTCCAACGGATGGGGCATCTGCACCGCGACCGACATCGCGCTCGCCTGGCTCTTTGCGAAACTCGTGTTCGGCAAGGACCATCCCGCCGTCAGCTTCCTGCTGCTTCTGGCGGTCGCCGATGACGCCATCGGCCTTGCCATCATCGCCATCTTCTACCCGACGCCCGGACAGCCGATCCGCCCGCTCTTCCTGCTGCTGGTGCTCGCCGGCATGCTGGTCGCCTTCGCGTTCAAGAAGCTGAAGGTCAAGAGCTACTGGCCGTACATCGTGGTCGGCGGCATCCTCTGCTGGCTCGGTCTGTTCAAGACCGGCGTTTCCCCGGCTCTGTCTCTTGTCTTCATCGTCCCGTTCCTTCCGAACAACAAGAAGGAATTCGAGGCGCTCGAGAAGTTCGGCAAAGAGACGACCCTCACGAAGTTCGAACACAATGTCAGCCCCATCGTGGACTACGGTCTGTTCTTCTTCGGATTTGCCATGGCCGGCGTCCGGTTCTCCGTCATGAGCGCCCTGACGTTCATCGTCATGATCTCGCTCATCGTCGGCAAGATGCTCGGCATCTCGTTATTCACCTTCGTTTTCGGTCACGGCTTCAAGTTCGGCCTGCCGAAGGGCATGTCGAACCTCGACGTCATCGTCGCCGGCATCGTCGGCGGTACCGGTCTGACCGTCGCCCTCTTCGTGACGAATGCCGCCTACACCGACCTCGCCATCCAGGGCGCCGCCAAGATGGGCGCGCTCTTCAGTGCCTCTGCCGGCGTCTTCGCTTTCATCGTCCATACCATCTTCCGTCCGATCTTCCAGAGAGCGGACATCGAAGCCACACTGGAAGAGGAAGCCATCGAAAAACTGCACGAGGAACCCATCCACAAGGATGCCTGAGTCCCCCGACCTTTCATCGCAGCAAAAAACCGCCCGGAACCGTTCGGTTTCGGGCGATTTCTTATTTACAAAGGAATACGATTTGCGGTAAACTTATTGAGTTGAAAAAGAAAGAGAAAAGCGGAAACAGGAGGCTTTTATGTCCAGGATCGGATTCGACAACGACAAATATCTGAAACTGCAGTCTTCCCACATCAAGGAACGCATCGAGAGCACCGGCGGCAAGCTGTACCTCGAGTTCGGCGGGAAGATCTTCGATGACTACCATGCCATGCGCGTACTCCCCGGCTTTGAGGCGGACAGTAAGCTGCGGATGCTCGCCCAGCTGAAAGACGACGCGGAAGTCGTCATGGTCATCAATGCCGGCGACATCGAAAAGAACAAAAAGAGGGGAGACCTCGGCATCACCTACGATATGGATGCCCTGCGCCTCATCGACGCCTACCGGTCCTACGGTCTCAACGTGTCCTCCGTCGTCCTGACCCGGTTCGCCGGACAGGACAAGGCAGTCGCTTACCAGAAGCGCCTCGAGTCCCTCGGCATCAAAGTCTACCGGCACTATCCGATTGCCGGTTACCCGAGCAACGTGCCGCTCATCCTCTCGGACGAGGGCTACGGCCGCAACGAGTACATCGAGACGAAGAAATCCCTGGTCGTCGTCACCGCTCCCGGTCCCGGAAGCGGAAAGATGGCCGTCTGTCTCTCTCAGCTCTATCAGGAGCACCAGAAAGGCGTGGACGCCGGTTACGCGAAATTCGAGACGTTCCCCATCTGGAACATCCCGCTCAAACATCCGGTGAACCTCGCTTACGAGGCCGCCACGGCCGACCTGAACGACGTCAACATGATCGACCCGTTCCACCTCGAAGCCTACGGCGAGACCGCCGTCAACTACAACCGCGACGTCGAGATCTTCCCGGTCCTGAACGGCATCTACAAGAGGATCTACGGCGAGAGCCCGTATAAATCGCCCACCGACATGGGCGTCAACATGGCCGGCTACTGCATCTATGACGATGACGCCGTCTGTGAAGCCTCCAAACAGGAGATCATCCGCCGGTACTACACCGCCATGGCCGACGAGCGCCGCGGCAACGGGTCCGAGGAAGCGGTCGAGAAGATCGAGCTCCTCATGGAGCAGTGCGACATCGGTCCGGAAGACCGGCCGGTCGTCGCCGCAGCCAACACGGTCTCCGAACTGACCGGAGGCGTGGCCGCCGCCATCGAGCTCGCGGACGGCACCATCATCACCGGTAAGACGACGTCGCTCCTCGGCGCCACATCCGCCATGCTGCTGAACGCGCTGAAACACCTGGCGGGCATCCCCGATGAAGTCGACCTCCTGACGGCCGAGATCATCGAGCCCATCCAGCAGCTCAAAGTGGAGCACTTCGGCGACCATAACCCGCGCATGCATGTCGATGAGATCCTCATCGCCCTCACCATCATCGCGCGGACCGACGAGTGCGCCAAGAAGGCGCTCGACCAGCTGGACCAGCTCATCGGCTGCGAGTTCCATTCCTCGGTCATCCTGTCCTCTGTGGACGAGCGCATCCTCAAGCAGTTGGGCGTCAACTACACCTGCGAGCCCACTTACGAAAAGACGAAACTGTACCACGCGTAAGGTGGTCCGATATCACAAAAAAGCCCCGACCATGCGGCCGGGGCTTTCCTGTTGTGTTTTGAGAAAGATTTTGTAAAAGAGAATAGTATTAAGAGGGATCGCAGTCCTGTTTATTCTTCCGGCTGCGGGGGAAGGGTGGCGGCGTATTTCGCGAGTTCTTCGTCGGTCGGGATGTAGTCGTTCATGACGCCGTCGTTGAACTGCTGGTAGGCCACGAGGTCGAAGTAACCGGTGCCGGTGAGGCCGAAGACGATGGTCTTCTCTTCGCCGGTCTCCTTGCACTTCATTGCCTCGTCGATGGCGGCGCGGATGGCGTGGGAGGATTCCGGAGCGGGCAGAAGGCCTTCGCAGCGGGCGAACAGCTCCGCGGCTTCGAAGACGGCCGTCTGTTCGACCGAGATGGCTTCCAAGTAACCGTCGTGGTAGAGCTGGGACAGAACCGGGCTCATGCCGTGGTACCGGAGGCCGCCGGCGTGGTTGGCGCTCGGGATGAATCCGGAACCGAGGGTGTACATCTTCGCGAGCGGAGTGACTTTACCGGTATCGCAGAAGTCATAGGCGAACTGGCCTCTCGTCAGAGACGGGCAGGACGCGGGCTCGACCGCGATGATGCGGTAGTCGGCTTCGCCTCTCAGCTTCTCGCCCATGAAGGGACCGATGAGACCGCCGAGGTTGGAGCCGCCGCCGGCGCAGCCGATGATGATGTCGGGTTTGACGTTGATCTTATCGAGCGCCGCCTTGGTCTCGAGACCGATGACGGACTGGTGCAGAAGGACCTGGTTCAGAACGGAACCGAGGACGTAGCGGTAACCTTCCTGCTTGACCTCTGCCTCGACGGCTTCGGAGATGGCGCAGCCGAGGGAACCGGTGGTGCCGGGGTTCTCGGCGAGGATCTTCCGGCCGATCTCGGTGGTGTCGGACGGGGAGGGGATGACCGAAGCGCCGTAGGTACGCATGACTTCGCGGCGGAACGGCTTCTGCTCATAGGAGACCTTGACCATGTAGACCTGGCAGTCGAGGCCGAGGTATGCGCATGCCATGGAGAGGGCCGTGCCCCACTGGCCGGCGCCGGTCTCGGTCGTGACACCTTTGAGGCCCTGGTTCTTGGCATAGTAGGCCTGCGCGATGGCGGAGTTCAGCTTGTGGGAGCCGGAGGTGTTGTTGCCTTCGAACTTGTAGTAGATCTTCGCCGGCGTCTGCAGCTTCTCTTCGAGGCAGTAGGCGCGGACGAGGGGAGACGGACGGTACATCTTGTAGAAGTCGCGGATCTCCTGAGGGATCGGGATGTAGCGGTTTTCGTTGTCCAGTTCCTGCGCGATGAGCTCATCGCAGAAGACCGCGGACAGTTCCTCGGCGGTCATGGGTTCCATGGTGCCGGGGTTCAGCAGGGGAGCCGGTTTGTTCTTCATGTCGGCCCGGACGTTATACCATGCCTTCGGGAGTTCGTACTCGTCAAGATACACTTTGTAAGGGATGTTGTTGTCAGCTGCGGTTTTCATGTTGAAACCATCCTTTCTTTGAGGTACTTGTGGAAAAGGCATGAAAAAAAGCCTTCGTCCACGGAATCTGTTTCCTCCGGGACAAAAGCGTCTGCTTCTGCGGTGCCACCCGGGTTGGCGATGAATCGCCCACCTCTTCGACCTGCCAACACAGGTCTGACTCTGTAACGGGAGTTCCCGTCGGCCCATACTCCCGGTCTCCCGGTTTCCGGCCGCCCTCCTCAGTCCATTCGACATCGGTTCCCTTTGCTGCATTCCCACCATCGGCAGCTCTCTGAAAAAGTTTCCCGTGCCTACTCACTCTGAGTCGTCGGTTTGTGACAAATATGAAATTTGTTGAGCCTACTTTACCACTTTAACGTGATGGTGTCAACACCTGTTTTGCGTTTTTTTGTCTGAAAAATATTGACACAGCAGACGGGAGTCGGGACGGCCCCGTGGAAGTGGTTCCGAGTGGCATATAGTAAAAAAACGTGAAAAATAGTATAATAGACAAGATAAAAAAGTATCTCATTTTCATAATTGAAACGGGAGGACCTATCATGGCAAAAAAAACCATCTCATCCATGGACAATTTCCAGGAGAAGCTGCCGAAGGCGGGGTCTCAGAAAGCCAGCAACCTGCTGGTCACGCTGCTCGCCGCCTGTCTGGTGCTGAGCCTTCTCGCCGCCATCATGAGCATCTTTGTCGGTGTGAAAGTCGCGAAGTTCGACTCCATCGGCTCTGACCTGCAGCTGGCGGTTTCCCGCATGGGCATCGTCGCCGGCGAAACGCAGGAGGACGATGTGACCATCTCGGACCTGTACACGGTCCGTTCCACCAAAGACATTTCCAAGGCATATCTCGCCGGACGCGATTCCGGCCTCGACGCGAAGCAGAAGGAAGTCTACGACCTGGCTTCTTCCACGCTGAAGACCATCATCAAGGACGACATGACCACGTTCCAGAAGGAAAAAGCGGTCTATGACTGGATGTGCAAGAATCTGGAAATGGCGGAGACCTCCGAAGTGAACATCCCCGTCTCCTCGTCTCAGATCGACGAGCCCTACGGCGTCCTGAAGACCGGCACCGGCGTCCCCGTCGGCTTTGCCACGACCTTCCGGATGTTCATGGAGATGCTCGAGATCCCCTGCAAAGTCGTCCACGACACCGGGTTCACCAACGCCTGGAACATGGTCCAGATGGACGATGAGAACTGGTACCACGTCGATGTCGGTTCCGACATCACCTACGGCAACTACGAGAACTTCAACATGAACGAGCCCGTCTGTGCTTACAAGCACACCTGGGACACCGATTTCTTCCCGGCTGCCACCGGTACAAAGTACTGCTACGCGCTGATGAAGGCGGGCGAGGTCAAAGACCTTTACAATATCCCGACCCGCATCAAGAAAGCCTATGACAAAAAACGGAAGTGCATCTTCCTCAAGTTCGAAACGAAATCCGGTAAAGACCTCGAACTGGTCGATGAACTCGTGTCCCGCACCGCGGACTACCTCGGCGGGAATCTCGCGCAGAACACCGACAACACCGAGAACGCTGAGAGCACCGGACGCGGTGTGGCCGATGCCTGCTGCATCAAGATGGATGACTACTACATCCTCGGCGTCTTCTTTGCGGACGGTTCCCAGAAGAATGCCGGACTCAATCAAAATGATTACAACAAGATCTCCAAAGCCGTCGAAAAAGCCTTCCCGGCCGTCGGCTGAGCACACAGAGGAAGTCCCCAATGGCAAACGTTTTATATGTGCCGGACGGCACCCGCCGCGTCAAGCCTTATGCTTACACGGACCGGACCGACATCGAGGAACTGGTGTTCCCGGCCAGTGTCCACAACATCGGTGACTGGGCGTTCAAGGGCTGTTCCAATCTGAAGAAGATCACCTTCACCGATACGCTGACCGTCATCGGTTCGGTCGCCTTCGCGGAGTGCACGTCCCTCGAGACCATCGAGTTCCCGCCGAGTCTCAAGACCATCGGCGCCCTTGCCTTCAAGGGCTGTACGAAGCTCGACCACGTCGTCGTCCCGGACAGTGTCGACGACCTGAAGGGCTGGGCATTCGAAGGCTGCTCTTCTCTGAGCGACATCCGGTTCCCCCGGAACCTGCCTTCGCTCGAGTACGGCGTCCTCAAGGACTGTGTCGCTCTGCGGAATGTCGAGCTTCCGGAGTCTCTCCAGACCATCAAAGAGCGCGCGTTCGACGGCTGTACCGGCCTCACGACGCTCAAGATCCCCGAGTCGGTCGACACCATCCGCCGCGGCGCCTTCTACGGCTGTATCAACCTGACGGACGTCACGGTCCCGCAATCCCTGGAAGTCCAGGGCAGCAACCTCTTCGAAGGCTGCAAGACGCTGAACCAGGTCCATTTCACGACTCAGGACCCCGCCGTCGCGGAGGAACTGTTTGGGAACACGTCCCGGTTCGAGGACAAACTGCACCTCGCCGTCGGCATGCTCGGCGACGACCTGCAGAGCAGTGTCCTCATCGATTACCTGAAGCGATATACGAAACAGGCGCTCAAACTCTTCGTGGACATCGACAACGACGCCATGCTCCACAAAGTCCTGAACTTCCCGTTCCTGGAGAGCGAGATCGACGCCTGCTTCGATGAAGTGTTCGACTATGCCAACAAGAAAGGCAATGTCAAAGCCAAGGCCGTGCTGATGAACCATCGTCACATCAGCGGCGGCTACGAGAACCCCACCGACGAATTCGAACTGTAAGGAGGTGCCCCGATGCCGGAAGGTTTCCACGAACCGGAGATGACCGAGGAAGAGGCGCGGCTCGACCGCATCGCCCGTCGGATCATCGTGCTGTCCCGCAGTACCATCGTCGTGAATATGCGTTACCTGGACTCCGCCGTGTTCAAACTCATGCCGGTACCGGGCGCCCTGTCCCTTGCCACCGACGGACGGTTCCTGTTCTATGACCCCGAGTTCCTGCTCCACGAGTACCAGCAGGAGAAGAGCGTCATCGCCAGAGACCTGCTCCACGTGGTCCTCCACTGCATCTTCCAGCACGCCTTCATCCATGAGGCGGTGAAGCAGGAGTACTGGGACCTCGCGGTCGACATCGCCGTCGAGAACCTCATCAACGACCAGGACCTCGACTGCTTCCGCTGCGAGCGGGAGATCTCCCAGAAAAAAGTCCTGAACTCCATGAATATCCCGTTCCAGACCCTGACCGCGGAGCGCATCTACCGCTGGCTCCTCGAGAGCGGGAAGGAAGTCGAAGAAGTCGAGACCCTTCGCAAATTCTTCAAGGCGGACGAGCACGACCTCTGGTACTTCCACGACCCCAGCGACACTCCCGGTCCGGTCAACAACCCGCAGCAGCAGGAGAAACCGGAGCACGACCCCACGGAAGACCTGCCGCCGCAGGACAATGACGGGGGAGACGACAAGTCTCAGAAAGAGCAGGAGTGGGAGGACATCTCCAAACGCGTCCAGGTGGACATGGAGACCTCTTCACGACGGGCGGGCTCCGAGTCCAGTTCCATGCTGATGGAGCTCAAAGAGCTTCACAGAGAACGTTACGACTACGCGACGTTCCTGCGCAAGTTCTCGGTCCTCGGCGAGGAGATCATGATCAACGACGACGAGTTCGACACGGTCTTCTACACCTACGGCCTGGAACTCTACGGAGACATGCCGCTCATCGAGCCGCTCGAGTACAAGGAGGTCAACCGCATCCGGGACTTCGTCATCGTCATCGACACCTCGGCCTCCACCAGCGGCGACCTCATCCAGAAGTTCATGCAGAAGACCTACAACATCCTGAAGGCGTCCGAGAACTTCTTCAAGCAGGTCAACCTTTACCTCATCCAGGCGGACATGGAAGTCCAGGAGGTCACTTACATCGAGGACCTCTCGAAGCTGGAACAGTACATCGCCAAACTCGACCTCAAGGGGAAGGGCGGCACGGACTTCCGGCCGGCGTTCGAATACGTGAACACCCTGCTCGAACAGGAAAAATTCCGCAAACTCAAGGGCCTCATCTACTTTACGGACGGCTACGGCACGTTCCCGCAGCGGAAACCGCCCTACGATACCGCGTTTGTCTTCATGCGCGATGAATCCTATGAACCCGAAGTGCCCCCGTGGGCGATCAAGTTAGTATTGGAGGAAGAAGACTTAGTATGAATATCCGCGAAGCAAAAGAACAGGTCAAATTCACGGTCAAGTCCTATCTGACCCGCAATGAGATCGGGGACTATGTGATCCCGGTCGAGCGCCAGCGTCCCATCTTCCTGATGGGCCCTCCCGGCATCGGTAAGACCGCCATCATGGGGCAGATCGCGTCCGAACTCGATATCGCCCTCGTCTCCTACTCCATGACCCACCACACCCGTCAGAGCGCCCTCGGCCTCCCGTTCATCGCGGACAAGGTCTACGGCGGACAGAACGTCCGTGTGTCGGAGTACACCATGTCCGAGATCATCTCCTCCATGTACGAGGAGATGGAGCGCACGGGGAAGAAGGAAGGCATCCTGTTCCTCGATGAGATCAACTGTGTCTCGGAGACGCTGGCTCCGTCCATGCTGCAGTTCCTGCAGTTCAAGACGTTCGGCATGCACCGCATCCCCGACGGCTGGGTCGTCGTCACGGCCGGCAACCCGCCCGAGTACAACAACTCGGTCCGCGAGTTCGACATCGTCACCTGGGACCGCCTGAAACGGGTCGACATCGAGCCCGACTTCGCCGCCTGGAAAGAGTATGCCTATGAGGCCAAGGTGCATCCGGCCATCACGACGTACCTGTCCATCAAGAACGCGGACTTCTACCTCGTCCAGACCACCGTCGACGGCAAAACGTTCGTCACGGCCCGCGGCTGGGAGGACCTGTCCGACATCATCTATCTCTATGAACAGCACGAGTTCCCCGTGACCGCGGACCTCGTCAAGCAGTACCTGCAGAACAACCGCATTGCGGAAGAGTTCGCGATCTACTACGACCTCTACAACAAGTACAAGTCCGACTACCAGATCGACAAGATCCTCGCCGGCGACATCTCCGAAGAGATCGTCGAGCGGGCGAAAATGGCCCGGTTCGATGAACGGCTCACGGTCATCGGCCTGCTGCTCGAGCACGTGGGCAACCGGTTCCACGAAGTGTTCGACCGCGAGAAGACCATGCGGATCGTCGTTCAGGAGCTGAAGGCCCAGAAGACCGCCATTACCGATGGCAACGCCGAGAACGGCTTCGCGGTCCTCAACCAGAGCGTCGAGAAGCTCCGCATGAACAGCACGACGGCCCGCCGGAGCCGCCAGGCGTCCGAAGAGGACAGCATCTATGCGTACCGCGCCGCAAACATCGTCGAGAAGATGCTGGCGGCGGCCCGTGTCGCGGACCCCGCCGACGGCGAGGCGCTGTATGCGGTCCTGCAGGACGAGTTCAGGAAGGAGAACGAGGCGCTGAAGAGCTTTGCCGGCCGCACCGGAGACGAGCTCTCGAACCTCTTCAAGTTCGCGGAGACCGCGTTCGACAACGGCAACGAGATGCTGATCGTCGTCACCGAACTCACGACGAACCTGTACTCGTCGAGCTTCATCAGCCGCTACGGCTGCAAGGAATACTTCGACCACAACCAGGAACTCATGTTCTACGAGCGCCAGAAGGAGCTCATCCGGGACATCGAGGAACTGGGGCTTTGATCAAACTGAAAAGAGGCATGACTTCGGTCATGCCTCTTTTTGTATCTCTGACAATTCCATGTTGCATTGACAACTCCGAATTTGTCGAGCTCACCAACTACAGTCTTTCTCTGTATTCCGACATATTATGGCTTTTTGCTTGCATGGTAGGAATCCTTTCCGACTTGATTCGAAATCGTTCTTTATAAGTCGGAAATAATCGGAAATTGCGCCAAAAACTCCATCTAATTTCAGATTTCTCCCAGATAGATGGAGAAAACTCCATCTGGATTGAAGTTTTGCTTTTTTAGATGGAGATTTCAGATGATTAGTGCCAAAAACTCCATCTATTTTCAGATTTCTCTCAGATAGATGGAGAAAACTCCATCTAAACTGGTTGATTCGCTGTCTCAGATGGAGAAAAGTTCAGCCCTGCTGTTGCGGCCAAAACGGAGAAGTGCTGTTAACCAGA
>ONJD01000022.1 GCA_900317985.1 uncultured Eubacteriales bacterium
CTCTTACACTCTTTGGCTTCCCCTTCCCCGGAAGCGAGGCATATCAAACAAAGAGATTGTAAGCCCGGTCTCGTGGCCAGGCATAGACGTGCAAATACAAGTTTGGTGAGGGGTTTGAAGGTGGAATGGTGTTGTGGCATAATAGCCTGGAAGAAAGGTGGTGAGAGGATGACTTATACGTCGCTGAGCGACTACTGCAAAGAGACCTTTGGTAAAAAGCTCTATAAACTGAGCCTCGACAGCGGCTGCACGTGCCCGAACCGGGACGGTCTCAAGGACACACGCGGCTGTCTCTTCTGCTCGGCCGGCGGGTCCGGTGACTTTGCCGCAGCTGCCGATCTGTCGTTGGAAACTCAGCTGGAAGACGCGAAGCAGAGAGTGGAACGAAAACTCCCCCGCGCTACGGAGCAAGACCAGAACCAGGGGCGATACATCGCCTATGTCCAGAGTTTCACCGGCACCTACCCCGGGAATGACGGGTTTCAGAAAGACGAGACCGGCACCAGCGCGTTCGACCGCATGAAGGACCGCTATCGCGACCTCATCGAACGCCCGGAAGTGCGCGTGCTGTCGATCGCCACTCGGCCGGACTGCCTCGGACCCGAAGTGTTGGAGATGCTGAACGAGCTCCGCGCCGTCAAACCGGTCTGGGTCGAACTCGGCCTGCAGACCTCCAACGAGGAGACCGCGGAGTACATCCGGCGCTGTTACCGCAACGAAGTCTATGAAGAGGCGGTCCGCCGCCTCAAAGAGCTGGACGTCCCGGTCATCACCCACGTCATCCTCGGCCTCCCCGGAGAGACCGAAGACGACATGAAAGCCACGGTGCGGTATGCCGTCGACTGCGGCACATGGGGCCTCAAGCTGCAACTCCTCCACGTGCTGGAGGGCACCGACCTCGGCGAGCAGTACAAAGCGCAGAAAGCGGGTTCGCCGCTGCCCGGCGCGCGGCCCGTCCGCGTCATGAGCCTTGAGGAGTACACCGACCTCCTGTGTGCCCTCCTCCCGCTCATCCCGAACGACGTCGTCATTCACCGGCTGACGGGCGACGGCCCGAAACGCATCCTGCTGGCGCCGCTCTGGTCCGGCGATAAAAAGCGGGTGCTCAACACCATCGGCAAAGCGATCCGGGAACTTCCGGAACCATAAAAACATCAACGTAAAACAAAACGGCCTCCCGTCGAGAGACGGGAGGCCGTTTCTGTTATTTGCCTTAGCGGAAGCACGGGCAATTATCAGGTTTTTTAAGCTGTCATTTGACCAGGGTGACCGAGTCGAGGGCGATCAGCCCGTTGGCCATTTCCTGGAACCCGCCGGCGTCCATCGACTGCGGGTAAAGGATGCCGAGAGAGCCTTTGACCGTGATGGTCGAGCCCTCCTTCAGCGCGTTGAACTGCGTCCGCTGTTCTTCGCTTTCGAGGTACACCCGCATCGGGACTTTGGTCCCGGTCGCGAGTTCGACATAGAGCATCTTCGGGGACTTGCCGGTGAGCTTTCCGGTGACCGTGACGGTCTTGCCGTCATAGGCCTTGCGGAACGCGTCGATGTCTGTGTCATAATACTGGCCGAGCTGCTTCGACGTCACTTTGCTCTGGTAGACAATGCCGCCGGAGGAAGCCTTCGAGGAGGCCTTTGTGCTCTCTTCTTTTTTAGAAGCACTCTCTTCGGCCGTTACGGATTCTGCCTCTTTGGTGACAGCTTCCCCGGACGCGGTCGACTTGCCCTTGGACTCTTTGTCTGCCGCATCGGCGTCTGTCTGGTCAGCGCCTGCCGCATTTTCCGTGGCGACCTGCGTCTCCACCCCGGTGATGAGCCCCGCCGACTGGCTGATGCCCGCTTTGCCGCTGTGGACATAGAGGACGACGCCTGCCAGGATGCCGATGAGGACCAGACCGGCGATGACCAGCGCGATGATGCTGCCGACGCCGAATTCTTTGTTCTGTTTTGCTTTGTTCTTAGCCATTGTGATCCTTCTTCCCTTTGGCTTACAGGATCTTCGAGAGGAAGTCTTTGAGACGGTCAGACTTCGGGTTGTCAAAGATCTCTTCCGGTGTGCCTTCCTCGATGAGGGCACCGTCCGCCATGAACAGGACGCGGTCTGCCACTTCGCGGGCAAAGCCCATCTCGTGGGTGACGACGACCATGGTCATGCCTTCGGCGGCAAGCTGTTTCATGACGTCCAGGACTTCGCCGACCATTTCGGGGTCGAGCGCGGACGTCGGTTCGTCGAAGAGGAGCACTTCGGGCTCCATGCAGAGGGAGCGGACGATCGCGATCCTCTGCTTCTGTCCGCCGGACAGCTGAGACGGATACGCCTCCGCACGGTCAGCGAGGCCAACACGTTCGAGGAGGTTCATCGCCCGCTGGTTGGCGGCGGCTTCCGACTCGCCCTTCAGTTTGATGGGCGCGATGGTCATGTTCTGGATGACGTTGAGGTTGTCGAACAGGTTGAAGTGCTGGAACACCATGCCGACTTTCTGGCGGTGCTTGTTGAGGTCCGCGTTGCGGTCCATGATGTCCTCGCCGTTCATGGTGATGGAGCCGCCGGTCGGGACCTCGAGGAGGTTCAGGCAGCGCAGGAACGTGGACTTACCGGAACCGGAGGGGCCGATGAGGACGACCACTTCACCCTTGTGGATGTCGGTCGTGACATTGCGGACGGCGTGGATGGTCTCCTTGAACGTCTTGTCGAGGTCTTTGACGGAGATGAGCACATCGCCTTTCGGCTGATAGAGGGGTCTCTTCGCAGCCGGCTTTTTGACGGGAGCCTCTTCCTTCGGAACGGCTTTCACGACGATTTTCTTATCGCTCATTCTTACGCATCCTCCTTTCCAGTGCACGGACGACCTGAGTCAGGACGATGACGAGACACAGGTAGATGAGGGCGACCGCGATGAGGGGCATGAATGCCGACAGCGTACGGCCACGGATGTTGTCGCCGGCCTTGGTCAGGTCCATGATGCCGACGTAACCGACGATGGAGGTCTCCTTCAGGAGGGAGATGAACTCGTTGAGGATGGTGGGCAGGACCACTTTGAACATCTGCGGAAGGATGACAAACCGCATGGTCTGCAGGTAGTTGAAGCCCATGGCGCGTCCGGCCTCGAACTGGCCGTTGTCGATGGCCATGATGCCGGAGCGGAAGATCTCCGCGACGTAGGCACCGGAGTTGATGCCGAACGTCAGGATCGCGACCAGCGTACCGTTTTTACTGGACGCGAAAATGATGAAGTACATGATGAGGAGCTGGACCACGACGGGCGTTCCTCGAATGACGGTCAGGTAAAGGTTCGACAGGAAGTTCAGGGCCTTCATGAGACCGAAGCTCAGGCCGCCCTTCTTCTCGAGCTCTTCATAGTTCTTGTCATAGGACGAGCGGATGGCGGCGATGATGATACCGATCAGGACGCCGACGATGACCGCGAACAGAGTGATGAGAAGGGTCCGTCCGAGACCCTGGACGATCCATTTCCAGCGGTCGCCGTTCAGGAAGTTCAGGCGGAACTGGCCGGCGAGGGTGCTCGTGTCGATCGAGTCGTCACCGGAGTTGATGTATTTGTTGGTGATGTTGGCGATGGTCCCGTCTGCTTTCAGCTGGGAAATGGCCACATTCACTCTCTGGAGAAGTTCCGTGTTGTTCTTGTTGATGGCGATCGCGTACTCTTCCTCGACATACGGGGTGTCGAGCAGCTTGAGGCCTTTGTAGAGTTTGACGAAGTTCTTCGCGGGCTCGTTATCGATGACGACGGCCTGGACCTTACCGGTCGAGAGAGCCTGGACCGCGTCTGCGCCGGTCTTGTACTGGATGCGGTGGTCTTCCCCGACGCCGCCGTTCTCGACGGTATCGGAAATGTAGATGTCACCGGTCGTGGATGTCTGGACACCGACCATCAGGCCTTCTTTGGTGCTGACGGGGTTGCCTTCGGCATCCAGGTTGTAGAAGTCATCGGCGGACTGGATGTCCGAGTCCTCTTTGACGATGACGGTCTGGACCGCGTTGGCATAGGGGTCGGTGAAGTTGACGGTCTGGGCCCGCTCCGGGGTCATGGTCAGGCCGGACACACCCATGTCGTACTTTCCGGTGACGACACCGGCGATGACCGAGTCGAACGCGATGTCGACGATCTGCAGTTCCATGCCGAGCTTGTCGGCGATGGCCTGGGCGATCTCGATATCGATGCCGGCAAACCCTTCGCCTTCCTTGTACTCATAGGGAGCAAAGTCGGCGCTGGTCGCCATGGTCAGGACCGGCTTCGAGCCGGTGGCGGTGATCGCTTCTGTCGCGGGAGCCGGAGCTGCCGTGGTCTCTTCCGCCATTGCGGCGATCATCGGGATCAAAAGCGCGATGATCATCCCGATGGCCATGACCATGGACAGGACGCGGTTCCGTGCCAGAATGCTCTTTTTGTGAATCATTCTAGTCTCCTCCATATTCCAAAGAATTACTTCTTGCGGTTCCGGTTGAAGTTGATGAGGCATCCGGCTTTGACGATCTCCCTCTCGTTCTCCGTCATCGGAGTGATGTAGAGGTCGAGTTCTGCCGTTTTGCCGTCCTTGATGACATAGGCCTTGATGCTCTCAAGGGCGTTGTCGTCGAGGGCTTTGCGGATGCCGGGGACATAGATGTAATCGCCGACGTCGAAGGCGTCCGGCTCCGCGTCCATCTGGAAGGGCAGCATGCCCCAGTTCATGACGTTGGAGCGGTAACGCTTCGTGGCGTACTCTTTCGTGATGTTCGCGAGACCGCCGATGACTCTCTGGCAGGACGCCGCCTGTTCACGGGCGGAGCCGTCGCCGGGTTTCACGGCGTAGACCATCGAACCGATCTCGGTGGCCGGGATGTCGAGGGCTTCCTGTCCCGGGATGGTCTTGATGGTCTCGAAGACCGCCGTCAGTTCGGGAGCCTTTGCCGTGACGTCGTCGCCGGCGACACGGGCCTTTTCAAGGACGTCAACAGCCTTGGAGCGGCCGACATACTCGGGGTCGCGGCGGCTCAGAGTGAACTCGGCGAGGCCGAGCGGGTTCGAGCGGAAGGACGAGGTCTCGCCGGACGGAATGAGTTCGTCGGTGGTGGTGACCGGGTCCATGATCTTCGAACAGACCTTCAGAAGGATGTTGTCGGCGAGCGGCGACATCTCGGGCCAGTCCTTGATGTTCGGGCCGTAGACGAGGTCCTCCCCGGTGCCCTTCTTGAAGCCCTGGTAGACACGCTTCTCGTAGACGCCTTTGTCGAAGTGGTATTCCGGAATGTTGCCCCAGCAGTCCAGTTCCTCGGCAGAGGTCAGGACACCGCCGTTGGCGGCTGTTGCGGCGATGGACCGCGCGTCCATCAGAGCGACCGCGGCCATCTGGCCGTTGCCGGGCTTGGAACCTTCGCGGTTCGGGAAGTTCCGGGTGGTGTGACGGATGGAGAGGCCGTTGTTGGCCGGGGTATCGCCCGCGCCGAAGCAGGGGCCGCAAAACGCGGAACGGATGATGGCACCGGCGGCCATGAGGTCGGCGATGGCACCGTTCCGGGTGAGTTCGATGTTGACGGGCTGCGAGGACGGGTAGACGGAAAGCGAGAACTCGCCGTAGCCGCAGCTCTTGCCGCGAAGGGCGTTGGCCGCTTCGACGACGTTCGTGTAGTTGCCGCCGGCGCAGCCTGCGATGACGCCCTGCTGGACGACGACTTTGCCGTCGACGATCTTGTCGGACAGAGTGAACTCGGCACGTCCGCCGGCCACTTTGACCGCTTCCTTCTCGACCTCGGCGAAGATGTCCTTCGCGTTGGCCTTCACTTCGTCGACTTCAAAGACGTTCGACGGGTGGAACGGAAGGGCGATCATCGGCTTGATGCTGGAGAGGTCGACATAGACGCAGCCGTCATAGTAGGTGACGTCAGCCGGCGCCAGTTTCTTGTAGTCGTCTCCCCTGCCGTGCTCTTCGAGGAACGCTTTGGTGTCCTCATCGGTCTCCCAGATGGAGGACAGGCAGGTGGTCTCGGTCGTCATGACGTCGACGCCGTTGCGGTAGTCGGTGCTCATGGACGCGATGCCGGGGCCGACGAATTCCATGACCTTGTTCTTGACGAAGCCGTTCTTGAAGACCGCGCCGATGATCGCCAGAGCGATATCCTGCGGGCCGACGAAGGGCTGAGGTTTGCCGTCGAGATAGATGGCCACGACACCGGGGTACGCGACATCGTAGGTGTCTTCGAGGAGCTGTTTGACGAGCTCGCCGCCGCCTTCGCCGATGGCCATGGTGCCGAGGGCGCCGTAACGGGTGTGGGAGTCGGAGCCGAGGATCATTTTGCCGCAGCCCGCGTGCATCTCACGCATGTACTGGTGGATGACCGCGATGTGGGGCGGGACATAGATGCCGCCGTACTTCTTCGCGGCGGACAGGCCGAACATGTGGTCGTCCTCGTTGATGGTGCCGCCGACCGCGCACAGGGTGTTGTGGCAGTTGGTCAGGACATAGGGCAGCGGGAACTTCTCCATGCCGGACGCTTTGGCGGTCTGGACGATGCCGACGAACGTGATGTCGTGGGACGCCATCGCATCGAACTTGATGCGCAGCTGGTCCATGGTGTCCGCCTGATTGTGGGCTTTCAGGATGCCATAGGCGATGGTGCCGGTCTTCGCCTCCTCTTTGTTGGGCGATGTACCGGTCAGGGCTTCGACTTTCGCAGCTTCCGCCTCCGGCACGACTTCCGTGCCGTTCACGAGGTAGACGCCGCCGTCGTACAGTTTGATCATTTGCTCGAACTCCTTATAAAGAAATATCTTGTAAACGTATAATAGTTTGCCATAAACCGGCACTTTATTCAAGTAGCAGAGCAAAAGAGACCCTCTCAAAACGAGAGGGTCTTTTCTTCTGTTTCGGTTCAGATGTACTTTTGGAAGAAGCCCGTCATGCCGTCGATGGCGGCCTGGCCTTCTGGGAGGTCCGCGCCGGTGACCATGTAGACATGCATGAGTTTCGGGTTCTTCGAGTCGTTGAGTTCGGTGGGGATGCCCGCCTTCTTCAGCGTTTTATAAGTCCGCACGCCGGCGCTGTGGACGATGTCGGCCACACTCGTGACGATGTGCGTCGGCGGGTAGGCTTTGCCGCAGACCTCGACGGTGCTGTCGAAGTTCAGGTACGGGTACCAGGTCTCTTTCTCGAAGTCCTTGTTGAAACTGTTGAAATAGAACTTCCAGATGGCCCCCGCGCTCGGATCGAGGTATGTCGCGGGAGACGTGAGTCCGATCGCCTTGATGGAGAGACCCGGGTCCTCCACATCGAACGCGTTCTGCATGACTTTGCTCGTGCAGATACCGGCGCAGACGCTCGAAAGGTTGCCGCCCGCGGAGTCGCCGGTCAGGAAGACGTTCGATGCATCGCCACCGTACTCGGCAAGGTGCTCCGAGATGTACTTCAGCGCCGCCATGCAGTCCTGCACCTGGTCGATCCAGGTCGCTTTCGGCGCGAGCCGGTAACTCATGTTGAAGACGATGAACCCTTTGCGGGCAAGGTGCAGACAGAAGAACCGGTTCAGTTCCTTCGTGCCGTAATACCAGCCGCCGCCATGGATGTCGATGATGACCGGGTGTTTCTTGCCGTCCCTGTCGAACTCCCGCGGTACATAGACGTCGAGCAGGTGGTAGCTGTTCCCGTCGGCGATGTACGGGATGTCCTTGTACTCAACAGAATCGGTCGGATACTCTTTTTTGGAATAGTTGGCGTTGTCGCCGATCTCGATGCCTTTCCAGACCGCTTTCAATGCCAGTTGTGCCGGTGTGATCATGAAGCCCTCACTTTCTGTAACATGTTTCATTTCCTATGTGTCAATTATACTCCTGTCTCTTGAAACAGAACAGGTATTTTCTTTATTATGGAATTGTAGGATGTTCGGGCAAACAAGCTTCCGTACAAAAAATGAAACTGTGAAATGTGAAAGAAGGGAAACGAATGGCATTACTCATCATCCTGTTAGTCCTTGGCGCCCTCGATCTCTGCTGGTTCCTCTTCGAGCGTGTAAAGGAGAAATCCACCAAAGCGGCAATGATCAAATCGTCCGTCTCCGTCCTGTTCATGTCCGTCGCGGCCGTCGCCTGGAGCCTTGTCCCGGCCGGTGCTGCCCACGCGAAATTCGCACCGTTCCTTCTGATCGGCCTTCTGTGCGGTCTCCTCGGAGACATCTGGCTGGACCTCAAGTTCGTCTATCCGAAAGAAAACGACATCTACACCTTCGCCGGCTTCTACGCCTTTGCCGCGGGCCACATCCTCTTCATCATCGGCCTCATCTGGCAGTACGGCGCGGGTGTCCCCATCCTCTACATCGTCCTGCCGCTCCTCATCGCCTGCGCGGTCGGCGCCGGCAACCTCGCTCTCGCCCCCGTCATGAAGATGGAGTACGGCAAGTTCAAAGCCATCACCGGTGTCTACGGCGCCATCCTCTTCGGCATGACGCTCCTTGCCGGCTCGCTGGCCCTCTACAACCACTTCGAGTTCTGGACGCTGAACCTCATGTTCATCGGCGGCGTGTTCTTCGCCATCTCGGACCTCATCCTCTCCGGCACTTACTTCAGCACCGGCAAGGACCGTCCGGTCGACGTCATCACGAACCACGCGACGTACTACATCGCCCAGTTCATCATCGCGATGAGCATCTTCTTCATCCGGTGACCACCACAAAAACAAGCCCTCCACATTCCGTGGAGGGCCTTTTCTTTTGGCGATTCACTTTCTCGTAAGGTCGTACTTTTTGAAGAAGTCGTCGACGTCCTTCTTGTAGAGGAACGGGTGCATGAAGAAGGAGGCGGAATGAGGAGCCAGCGTGTATTTGTGGATCTCCTTCTTGCCGCGTTTCGCTTCATAGATGCGGTCCGCGTTCTCGACGACGATGTACGCGTCGGGGATGCTGTGGAGGATCATCATGGGGACGTCCGGGTCCAGGGCCGCGACGGAGTCGATGGGACGGACCCACTCATAGGTGACACCGTCGACCATCCCGTACTTCAGGACGCTTCCATAGAAGAGGTCCCAGTCAACGAAGCTCAGGAAGCGGTCATGGATCTCATGGATGGTGTCCACCAGGTTCGCGTATCCGCAGTCCTCAATGATGAAGCCGAGATTCGGGTCTTTCGAACAGTACTGCATGATGGTGGCGGAGCCCATGGACTGGCCGTAAAGCCCGAGGACGACGTCGTCGCCGTACTCTTTGCGGATCCACTTGCAGACTTCGGCCACATCCTTTGATTCGTTCCAACCCATCGTGTTGATGCCGACGCCCTCGGAGAGACCGGCGGTACGCAGGTCGACCGTGACACAATCATAGCCGTGGGGCAGGAAGAACGGAAGGTTGAACCACATCATGGCCTGCTGGACCTGGAAGCCGTGAACGAGGAGCATCACGTGGTTTTTGCCGTTCCAGTTGCAGCCTCCCTGGCAATGGAAGCGGGTGACATTCAGTTTGAGGCCGTCAAAGGATGGGATTTCATGGACGTCGACCCGATAGCGTTTCCGGATGAAGTCCGCAACGAACGGGGTCTTCTTGACCGCCGCCACCAGAGGACGGGGCACGTTCTGAAAGTTTTTCGTGGTGAATGCTCCGACCCCTTTTGCCACGAGGTCGGCGACCAGTCTGTCTTTTCTGCTGCTCATATTCATTTCTCCTTACCGCAATGTGAAAACTTAGTACATTTTTATTATAGCGATATTCTGTAAGCGATTTCAATGCCTAATGAATCTTGTGACAAACAAGACGGTTATGATACTATGAAGATGTCCACCGCCGGTTTTATTCCCGGCACCGGCGCGGAGATGACCGCGAAGTTCATGAAAGGCTACTATCAGTTCGTCGAGCTGGACGCCGGCCACTGGCTGATGCAGTTCAACGAGCCCGAAGTCTCTCAGATGATCATGGACCACATCGAAAAATTCCCGATGAATTAAGTTCCAAACAGAAAACTCCGCCTCGTATGAGGCGGAGTTCTTTTTTGTGTTGGCGATTTATTCAGCCGGCGCTTCCGGAGTCGTTTTGTGCTTCTCGAAGAAGTCCAGGATGAACTGGTTCGCTTCGATGCTCTCTTCCCAGTCCGGGTGCAGGACGTTGAAGACGTGGGCCAGCTTGTGGGTCTTGCCCTCAAAGCTCTTGTACTGGTGGGCGACGCCTTTGAAGTCGAGCCATTTGTGGACCGCTTCCGAGTTCGTGTGGATGGGGACATCGGTGTCCGTCGTGACGATGCAGACTTCCGGGTAGGTCTCGTCGGCGAAGCCCTGGTACGAGATGTTCATCTTGCCCTTCGTGTCATAGAGTCGGCCGGCAAGGTTGCGGAACGCGGTGCTGACGATGTCCGGGTCGAGGAACGAGCCGACCGGGCAGGTGAGCGCGGTCCCTTTGATCTTGACGGCGGGAGCCGTGACTTTGAAGTACTCCTGGAGGTCCGGACGGGTCTGGACCGCGGTATAGAGCAGGGACAGGTGACCGCCGGAGGAGTCGCCGGTCAGGAAGACGTTGTCGAGGTCGAAGCCGTACTTGTCCGCGTTGGCGCCGATCCAGTCGAACGCCGCATTGATTTCCCGCAGTTCCTGGTCGAACTCCGCTTCGGGCTGCAGGGTGTAGTTGATGTTGACGACTTTGTACCCCTTCGAGGCGAAGTACATACCGTGAGGACGGTTGCACTCCTTGTTGTTCGTCAGGTATCCGCCGCCGTGGATCTCCACGATGACCGGCAGTTTTTCCGGGTTCTCGACATCGAGCGGTGTCGGCGAATAGACGTCCAGGAGATGCCACCGGGCATCTCCGCCCATGGCGGCCGCTTTGGGGTCATAAGGACCCGCCGGTACATCGCCGTAGAGGTAGTTGAGGTCGGAGACCTCGTACGTACCGTAGGTGTCGGTCTTCTTATCGAAGGCGTCCTTGTTCAGGTAGTACTGGCCGAGGCGCAGCGGCAGGGCGTTGAGTTTGGAAATGGTCACGAACAGACTCATAGAAAGTCCCCCTTTTTTGAGAATCGAGCTTTTTACAAGTTCTATTATACACAATAATGTGCTATAATGCCCGTCGAATCTGATTTTGAAAGGAACGGCGATATGGAACAGAAATCCCCTTCCCTCCTCGGCACCGTGCTCGTGCTGCTGGCGGGCATCTCCTGGGGCGCCAGCGGGCTTTATGTGCGCTTCTTCACCGCCCTCGGTCTCTCTTCCATGCAGCTGACGTTTTTCAAGTGCGCCATCCCGGCGGTCGTCCTGCTGCTCTACTGTCTCCTGTTCCGGAGGGACGCACTCAGGGTCCGGCTCAGAGACCTCTGGATCTTCGTCTGCCTCGGCGTCATCAGCCTCACCTTTTTCACCTGGTGTTATTTCTCGACCATTGAAGCGGCCTCCATGTCCGCCGCGGCCATCCTGTTGTATCTGGCGCCGTCGCTGGTCATGATCATGTCTGCCGTCCTGTTCAAAGAGAAGGTCACAAAGAACAAGCTCATCGCCTGTGCCATGGCGTTCGCCGGCTGTTTCTTCGTCTCCGGTATCGTCGGAGACGCGGGCCCGCTCCCGGCAAGAGCGATCGTCACCGGACTGCTCTCCGCTCTGACCTACGCTCTCTACAGCATCTTCGGTCAGCTCGCCATGAACAGGGGCTACGACCCGCTGACCCTGCCCACCTACGCATTCACCTTCGGCGCTCTGTCTGCCCTTCCCCTCTTCCGGCCGGGAGAAGTCGCCGCGGCGGCCGCCGGTACATCGCCCCTCAAATTCTGGCTCCTGCTGGTCCTGATGACCTTCACATGCGCTCTGCTCCCGTACATCCTCTACTCGAACGGGTTGAAGCGGTCGACGCCGGCCCGCGCTTCCATCATGGCGTCCATCGAGCCCGTCACGGCGACGGTCCTCGGTGCCCTGGTCTTCCACGAATGGCCGGACGTGTTCGGCTACTTAGGCATCGTGCTCGTCATCGGCGCCATCGTCTTACTGAACATCAACACAACCCAAAAGGCTTCCTCGAAATGAGGAAGCCTTCTTCTTTTTCCGTTACAGGGTGGCGATGAACCGGCGGAACGCGGCACGTCCCTCGTCCGTGCATTTGTAGACGCCGGCGTCTTCGAGGACGTGGACGAAGACGTGGCCGATCTCCTCTTTGAGGATGTCGTCGACGTTGTCTTTGGAGAGGTCCGTGCGGCGGGCGGCGATGTCCTTCGCCCACTCCGCGTGCTGCTCGAGTGCGGGGTAGTCTGCCAGGTCATTTTCACCCGTCAGGCACTCAGCCAGGAGCGCCATTTCAGTCTTCAGGCGGGCCGGGAGAATAGCGAGGCCCATGACTTCAATCAGGCCGATGTTCTCCTTCTTGATATGGTGGTACTCCGCGTGCGGGTGGTACACACCGAGCGGACACTCGTCCGTCGTGATGTTGTTCCGCAGCGCGAGGTCCAGTTCGAACTTGCCGTCCCGTTTACGGGCGATCGGCGTGATCGTGTTGTGCGGTTCGCCGTCCGTCTCGGCGAAGACGAACGCGTCTTCGTCCGTGTAGCCTCTCCAGGCCTGCAGGATGTGGTCCGCGAGGTCGATGATCCGCTCGTCGTCTTCCCCGCGCAGGCGGATGACCGACAGTGGCCAGTGGACGATGCCCGCCTCGACGTCTTCGTAACCGGGGATCGTGAACTTGCTCTCATACGGCGCCTTCGCCATGGCGAACTCGTAGCGGCCGCCCTGGAAGTGGTCGTGGCTCAGGATAGAGCCGCCGACGATGGGCAGGTCCGCGTTGGACCCGAGGAAGTAGTGCGGGAACTGTCCGACGAAGTCGAAGAGTTTGCGGAACGCCGCGCGGTCGATCTTCATGGGCACGTGCTCACCGTTCAGGACGATGCAGTGCTCGTTGTAATAGACGTAAGGAGAGTACTGGAAGCCCCAGTGGCTCTCGTTGATGGTGACGGGGATGATGCGGTGGTTCTGCCGCGCCGGGTGGTCCATCCGTCCGGCATAGCCCTCGTTCTCGAGGCACAGCTGGCACTTCGGGTACCCGCTCTGTTTCGCGGTCTTGGCAGCCGCGATATCTCTCGGGTCCTTCTCCGGTTTCGAGAGGTTGATCGAGATGTCGATATCGCCGAACTCGCTCGGCACGCTCCAGCGGATGTCCTTCGCCACGCGCGTGGCACGGATGTAGTTCGTGTCCTGACTGAACCGGTAAAACCAGTCCGTCGCCTTCTCGGGCGATTCACCGTACAGGCTTCGGAACGTCCTGATGACCTCCGACGGCCGCGGCGTGACCACGCCCATGAGGGCCGTGTCAAAGAGGTCGCGTCCGGTGATGCTCTCGCTCTTCAGAAGGCCCTGTTCCGCGGCATAGTCGACGAGGGTGTCGAGGATGTCGTCAAGGCCTTGGAAGGGTACATCGCCCACGGTTTCATAGTCGTCGAGGCCCAGTTTCTCCAGAAGGGCGTTGACCAGGTAATGGCGGTCGGCCTCTTCGGCCAGGCCGTGTGAGATGGCATAGTTCGTCAGCGCGCCGATGGCGGCATAGACCTTGTTCATTTGGGTTCCTCCATAAATGCTTGCTGTTTATTCAAAGTAGACCCGCGGCACCCGCTTGTTGATGTCGCAGGCGAATTCGTAGTTGAACCGTCCGGAGAGCTCCGCAAGCTCTTCCATGGTGATGGTGTCGGAAACCGGCTCGACGTCGTCGAACCCGCGGCCTTCGCCCGGCCAGGTCTGGCTGCCCAGCAGGACGACCTCGTCGTTCTGCGTGACCGGGAAGTCACCTGCCGCTTCCAGCGCGTCCGAGATGTCCGTGACGTCCACCATGAACTGGTCCATGCAGACCCGCCCGATGATGGGTGCCCGCCGTCCGGCGATGAGCACCTCGCCCTTGTTGGACAGAGAACGGGGATAGCCGTCCCCGTAGCCCACCGGGACCGTCGCGATGACGGTGCGCTCCTTCGTCGTGACATAAGTGGAACCGTAGCCCACCGGGAACCCGGGGCCCACCTCCTTGACGTTGGAGATGTGGGACACGAGGCTCATGCCGGGACGCAGGTCGATCTTCTCTTTCTGTACCTCGTCCGACGGCCAGAGACCGTAGACCGTGATGCCGACCCGGACCATGTCGAAGAAGTCGTCGTCTTTTTCCATGCCGGCGGCGGAGTTGCACATGTGGCGGATGCCGAGGTCAAGGCCTCTCGCCTCAAGGTCCGCGACTGTGCTCTTGAAGAGGGCGATCTGCTCGTTCATGAACGTCTTGTCCGCCCAGTCCGCCTTCGCAAAGTGGGTGAAGATGCCGTCGATGGAGAGGTTCGGCAGCAGGAAGATTCCCTCGACGGTGTTGAGGAGCTCTTTGCGCTCTGGGGACCCTTCTTCATGAGGCACGAAGCCGATGCGGCCCATGCCGGTGTCGAGCTTCAGGTGGACGTGCGCCGTCTTGCCGATGGTACCGGCGACGACAGACAGCATGACGGCGTTGCCTTCGTGGAAGACCGTCAGGGTCAGTTCATATTCGATCGCGGTCTTCAGCATGTCCGGGAAGACGTACCCGAGGATGAGGATGGGTTCGGTCACTCCGTGCTCCCGCAGTTCGACACCCTCTTCGACGGTCGCGACCGCGAACGCGTCGACCCCGATCTTCTCGAGGGCCTTCGCCACCATGACGGCACCGTGGCCATAGGCGTCGGTCTTGATGACGGCCATGGTCTTCGTGTCCGGTCCGGTATGGTCCATATACCACTGCACATTGCGGCAGATGTTGTCGAGGTGGATGCCGGCATAGACGCGCTGGGGCAGCGGCAGGTCCGCGGCCCGTACGGTCATCTCCGGCTGGTAGTTCACGACAGTTTTATCTTGCGTCACGTCGGTTCTCCTTCTATGAGTTCTTCTGTGTTATAATGTTCTATAGTATTTTAGTATTTCTTGGTACCTTATTCAAGAGAAAGGACGTTCCATGGCACAGCATATCATTGAGCCGATCGCCCACATCCGCACGAACCTCACCGGCAAGTTCGGTCTGCCCCGCCAGGCGGGTGTGGTCCCGGAACTCACCGGCGTCATCACGTTCGAACCGGACTACCGCTGCGCGGACGCGCTGCGCGGCCTCGAAGGGTTCTCCCACATCTGGCTCCTCTGGGGCTTTTCCGAGAACGACACGGAAGACCTCCACGGGTTCTATGGCGATGCACCGTATGCCGCCACAGTCCGGCCACCGCGGCTCGGCGGCAACCTGCGCCGGGGCGTGTATGCCACCCGCGCGCCCTTCCGGCCGAACGACATCGGCATGTCTGTCGTCAAGCTGGAATGCATCTACCTGCCGGCGACCATGATCAGCGAAGAGAACGATGAACGATACAACCCGGGCCGGGAACTCCTCCGTTACAAAACGGTCCTGCCCGAGGGACCGCAGATCGTCGTCTCCGGTGTCGACCTCATGGACGGGACACCCATCTACGACATCAAGCCTTACATGCCCTATTCCGACTCCATCCCGGAGGCCTCCTCCGGATTCACCACCGGCGCCACCGACCTCCGTCTGAAACTGGTCAACGAGGAGGAACTCCACGCCTTCGCCGTCTCGGCGGGCCTCGATGAAGAGATGGAAGCTGAACTCGTCGGCATCCTCAGCAACGACCCGCGCCCTCCGTACCAGCATGACCCGGACCGGGTGTACGGTCTCACCTACGGCGGTCACAACGTCCGCTTCCGGATCGATGACAAACCGGAGCCGGTGCCTTCCGAGGTCACCGTGATCGAAATCGAATAAATCATAAAAAGGAAACGAGGCACCGGTCAGACCGGTGCCTCGTGTGTTTCCTGTCAGTTTAAGACTCACTTGAGCGGGATGCCCATCTTGTCGAACTTTTCGAGCTCTGCTTCGTCGTCTTTGTAATACTCTCTCAGGAACGCGCCGACATCGTGATTCAGTTTGTAGAGATGCGGCAGGTGCTGCTTGATGGAGATGTAGTAATAGTGGCTGGTGCCTTCGGGGCGGCAGTGGATGATGCCGGCATCTTTCAGCACGTTCAGATGATGAGAGACCGCCGGGCGGGAGAGATGCGCGTTCTCCGTGATCTCGTTGACGCGGGCGCCTTTCTCACCGGACGCGATGAGGAACAAAAGGATGCCCTGTCTCGTTTCATTGCCGATGGCCTGGAAGAACTTCGAATTGGCTTTGAAGTCTTCGTAGATGGTCATGTACTCGTCTTGATACTTCATGATGTTCCCTACTTCCGATACAACTATTAACTATCTTTATAGTGTAAGATAAGTCTAAATGTTTCGACCTATCTTACATTATATCCATAATTTAACACGCTAACATAAACTTATCAATATTTGATAAGAAAGTGCATACATTGAACGAAGGGTGAGTCGAAACTCATTGACATGGTGTTTCGGAAATGTTTATAATGATTCAAACATCGATAGAAAGCAGGGACCCCCATGGCAGAAGAAGTCAAAGTCAAGCAGGGAAAGAGCACCAAAGTCAAAGAGACGCTCCGGGTCATCAAGTATGCACTTTGCGCCGGCAGCGCGGGCATCATCGAGACCCTGTCGTTCACACTTCTGAACGAGACGATGAACTGGCCATACTGGCCGAGTTACCTCATCGCCCTCGTCCTCTCCGTCCTCTGGAACTTCACCCTGAACCGGAAGTTCACCTACCGGTCCGCGAACAATGTACCGAAAGCCATGTTCCAGACTTTCTGTTTCTACCTGGTCTTCACCCCGCTGACGACCATCGGCGGCAACTTCTTCGCCGAAAACCTCGGCGTGAACAACTACGTCGTCCTCATCGGCACCATGGCTCTGAACTTCATCACCGAGTACCTGTACCAGCGCTTCTATGTCTTCCGTGCCACGATCGACACGAACGATGTCGCTGAACGCGCCGGCGAGAAACAGCTCTCTGAAGCAGAGCGCAAGGCTCTGGAAGCTGAGGCTCAGAAAGAGGCGAATGCGTAAATCGCGGACCCTCTCGAAAGAATAAAGAAAAGGACCTCCAAAACGGAGGTCCTTTTTTGTTTTGATGTTTCCGGTTTAGAAGAAGCTCTTGTCGGCCTTTTTCGGGTCGGCTGCTTTTTCATGTTTGCCGGTCCAGACCTTCTTGCCGTTCTCCAGCTTGAAGGTATAGTCCATGCCCATGTTGATGACTTCGACGACGCTTCTCTTGCCGGCGCCGGTGACGGGGAACGGATAGCGTTCCGCGAAGCGGCGATAGCGGATGTGGTCGTGGATGTCGGGGAACTCTTTCTTCATGCGGGCATCCAGAGCGCGAACGATGTCGTGCTTGTGGTCCTTACGAAGCGGGCTGTACTGGAAGTTGACGATGAAGTAGGTCTTGCCGTCCTCCTCAGCCGTGGTGACCACGGTGGAGAGCAGGTTCTTGACGTCCTTCTGTGCTTCGTCGGCGATCTTGTACGGGAAGACGGTCTTGCCGTTCTCGAGGGTGACCTGACTGTCGACACGATCCTTCATGTGGATGGCGCCGGTCTTGTCGATATAGCCGAAGACGTTGCAGGAGACCCAGTCGATGCCGTACTTGTCGGTGATGACAAGAGCCTTGGTCTTCTCCCAGTCGTTCTTATAGCGGGCCATGGTCGTTGCGGAGTTCGCGACGATGATACCGTTCTCGTAGTAGTCGCACTCTTCATATTCGCCGTCATCGTTCTTCTTGAGGACGCAGCAGTGTGCATAGGGAACGGGCATCATACCATAGGCCTCACCCTTCAGGGTCGGAGCCTTCAGGACTTCGTTCATGCGGTGGAACAGGGAGTAGTAGATGCCGCCGTGTTCGGTGTCGCCGCCGCCGAGACCGACCGTGACGATCGGAAGACGGACGGGGCCGGTGATGTTGACGCCCCAGCCGGCATGTGCCTGACGGAACCAGGTGTTGATGAAACGCTCTTCACCTGCCGTGCAGCCTTCACCGACTGCCATCATGGCGAGAAGCCAGGGCATCTTGCGGCTGCCGAGTCTCTTCTCGATGAGGTACTGACGGGCCGCCTTCAGAAGGAAGTTGGTGGTGGCCAGACAGAAATTCGGTTTGCTGACGACGAGATACTCAAGGAAGTCGTCTCTGTCGTATTCCGGCTCAAAGGCAACAGACCAGCCCTGGAACAGGGAGTCGGAGATCATGGTGATGAGGTCCGTATCGGAGTCCGTGTGGATGAGTGCCAGACCACGGAGGTTCTGAGCGGCGGGGTTGCCGCAGAGTTTCGGGTCGTGGAAGACGCCGACCGTGATGAGGGAACGGTTCCGGTGCACTTCACGCTTCGGGAAACCGATGCGGGTGGAACCGGAGGTATAAGTGACGAGGAACTCGGTGTCGAGACCATTGTCGTCGACGATCTTACCTTTGAACTTCGCGGACTTGTCGAGGAACTGGAACCACGTCATGTGGGTCTTCTTGTTCTTCGCGACATAGTCGACGGCCTTGTTCTCGTAATGGTAGTACTTGTCGAAGTCTTCTTCGTAGTCTTCGCACTTGGCCGGGTTTTCCGGCAGATAGTCTGCCAGAGAGATGACGACGACCTTTTTGACGTTGGACTTCTTGACGATGTCAGCTATCTTGCCGTACTCGTCATCGGTGACAAAGAGGACTTTGTCCGAGGTCTCCTTCAGGATGACGTCGATGAATTTCGGGTCATAGTGACCGCCGAAGCAGTTGAGCTTCGCGCCGATCTGGTTCGCGCCGAGCATCAGAAGACCGACAGCGGGAACGTTGGAAAGGCAGCAGGGGATCTCATCGCCTTTCTTCACGCCGAGCGCGAGGAGCGCTTTGGAGACCTTGTCTGCGATCTCGAACGCCTCTTTCCGGCCGATGATGTTGCCGCGATAGAAGAACATTTCATGTTTCGGTTTTTTCTTGAGCCAGCGCTCTTTGATGCAGCTGTACCAGGAACGGTTGTACTCTTCTTCGATCTGCTTGAGACCGATGTGACCGTTCTCGCCCCACTTGGTGCTGAACATGCGGTAGGACGGCAGTTTTTCACGACCCTTGAAAAGGTCTTTCATCTCTTCAACATGGTAGACTTTGAAGCCCTGATTGGCTTCGTCAAGGATGTTGAACTTTTTGACGGTGTTCCCCATAATGATTTCCTCCATACATTCGATTACTCTCGCGGTAGGTTGTTCAGACAACTACTACTATATCACACATTGTGAATAAATTGTAACTGTTTTTTGGGGAAGATATGATACGTTTCTTAGCAGTTTGTATCTTCCGTTACACTTGTCTGACTTTTTTCAGTCAATTTGACCCACTTGACGTGAGCTCTGTTTTGTTTCATTATTATATTCGACGAAAAAACACGAACGGGAGAACCCCTATGACAAGAAAAAACAGACACTATATCCTTGTGGCAGGGCTCTCTG
>ONJD01000047.1 GCA_900317985.1 uncultured Eubacteriales bacterium
CATACCTTTTCGTCGGAAGACCCGGCGGTCATCAAGGAAGAACTGGCAGAACTGCTGAAGGTGCATCGCCGCGAAGACGCGTTTGCGGGCTTTACGACCGTCGGTCCCCATCGGGACGACCTCGTCGTCAAACTCGACGGGCTGTCGGCAAAGTCGTTCGGCTCCCAGGGCCAGCAGCGCTCCTGCGCGCTGAGCCTCAAGATGTCCGAAGGGTTCGTCATCCGCGCTCTGACCGGAAAACAGCCCGTTGCGCTGCTCGACGACGTCATGTCTGAACTCGACGCCGGCCGGCAGGACTACATCCTCAACCACATCGAAGGCTGGCAGGTGTTCCTCACCTGCTGCGAACCGTCGAGCATCCTGCTCTCGAAGCAGTCCGAGAACGGAAAACTCTTTGAAGTGGCAGGCGGCAAATTGGTTTGAGAAAAAGGCTACAGAAAGGGGAGACCCGAGCATGTTCCTTCACTTAGGTGCGGAGACGGTCATCCAGACCGACAACATCCTGGGCATCTTCGACCTCGACACGACGACTGTGCAGAAAAGTTCGCGCGAGTACCTGAACCTCGCCGAAAAAGCCGGCCGCGTCGTCAATGTCAGCCCCTTCGAACTGCCGAAGTCCTTTGTGGTCACAAAAGAAGAGGAAACGATCACCGTTTATTTATCACAACTGAGTTCCAACACATTGCTGGGACGCTTGAACAGCGGAACATTTTCCGTATAAATCATCAACGCAACTTTCGATTCTGGAGGTTTTACTTTGGATAAGGAAAAAATGAACGCAGAAGTTCTGGAGAACACCGCGGGCGAACTGACGGGAGAAGACGCTGAAGTCAGCGAAGACCCGTACGCCGGCATGACTCCGGAGGAGGCCGAGAAGGCGGCAGCGAAGGCTGCGGCGGACCGTGCGGCTGCCATCGAAGAGGCGGAACGCGCGGCGGAAGAAGCCGCGGACGAAGCGGTCCAGGCGAAGGAAGCCGCCATCGGTGAGTTCGATGACATCGAAGAGATGGATACGCTGGTCGACGATGAGTATGGCGCCGATCAGATCCAGGTTCTGGAAGGCCTCGAGGCCGTCCGGAAACGTCCCGGCATGTACATCGGTTCCACCGGTCCGCGCGGCCTGCACCATCTGGTCTATGAGATCGTCGACAACTCCATCGATGAAGCACTGGCCGGCTTCTGCACGCACATTGAAGTGAACATCCTGCCCGGGGACATCATCGAAGTCCGCGACAACGGTCGTGGTATCCCGGTCGGCATCAACGAGAAACTGGGCATTTCGTCGGTCACGGTCGTTCTGACCGTCCTCCACGCCGGCGGTAAATTCGGCGGTGGCGGCTACAAGGTCTCCGGCGGCCTGCACGGCGTCGGTTCCTCCGTCGTCAACGCGCTGTCCGACTGGCTCGAAGTCGAAGTCCGTCAGGACGGCAAGGTCCACTACCAGAAGTTCAACCTGGGCGTGCCCGAAGAAGACCTCAAGGTCATCGGCGACACGGAAGAGACCGGTACCACCATCCGGTTCAAGGCCTGTGCCGACATCTTCCAGGAGACGACGGTCTACGAGTTCGAGACCCTGCAGAAACGCCTCAGAGAACAGGCCTTCCTGAACGCGGGTCTCAAGATCACGCTGACCGACCTGCGCGAAGTCCCCGCAGAAGACCTCGAGAAGGCGAAACAGATCGCCTCCAAGATCTCCAACAAGAAAAAGGACGAGGAGTTCGGCGAAGCCGAGACCGAAGTGCTCGCGAACCTGCCGAACGTCCATCAGGAGATCTACTGCTACGAAGGCGGCATCTCCGAGTTCGTCCAGCTCATCAATAAAGTCCGCGGCTTCCAGCCGCTGCATGAGGAAGTCATCTCCTTCAAGGCCGTCAAGACCGACCGCGAAGTCGACGTCGCTCTCATGTACAACGACTCCTACTCCGAAGTCCTGTACTCCTTTGCCAACAACGTCCGCACCATCGACGGCGGTACGCATGAGACCGGCTTCAAGACGGCGCTCACCCGTGTCTTCAACGACTACGGCAAGAAGTACGGCTACCTCAAAGACGGCGACAAGAAACTTTCCGGCGACGACGTCCGCGAAGGTCTTGTGGCAGTCATCTCCGTCAAGCTGACGGACGCCCAGTTCGAGGGCCAGACCAAGGGCAAGCTCGGCAACACCGACATCACCCCGCTCGTCTCGAAGGGCACCTATGAAAAACTCATGGAATACTTCGAGGAGCATCCTCAGGTCGCCAAGGCGATCTACAACAAGGCGCTCGAAGCGGCCCGTGCCAGAGAAGCGGCGCGTAAAGCGCGTGACCTCGCCCGCCGGAAAACTGCGCTCGAAGGCAATTCCTTACCCGGCAAGCTGTTCGACTGCCTCGACAAGGGCAACGAACTGACCGAACTGTATATCGTCGAGGGTGATTCCGCCGGCGGCTCTGCCAAGGAGGGCAGAGAGAGACAGTATCAGGCCATCCTTCCCCTCTGGGGTAAAATGCTGAACGTCGAGAAGGCGCGCATCGACAAGGTCATCGGCAACGACAAGCTGACGCCCATCGTCACGTCCCTCGGCACCGGCATTGGCGACGAGTTCGACATTTCGAAGCTGCGGTATGACAAGATCATCCTGATGGCCGATGCCGACGTCGACGGCGCCCACATCCGTACGCTGCTCCTCACGTTCTTCTTCCGCTACATGCGGCCGCTGATCGAGACGGGCCATGTGTACATCGCCCAGCCGCCTCTTTACAAGATCTCCAAGGGCAAGAAGTTCGCCTACGCCTACTCGGACGAGGAGCGCGACCAGGAGATCGAAAACTTCGGCGGCAACTGCGACATCCAGCGTTACAAAGGTCTTGGTGAGATGGACCCGGAACAGCTCTGGGAGACCACCATGGACCCGAAGACCCGCATCATGCTGAGAGTCAACCTGGAAGACGCCATGGAGGCGGACGAGACCTTCTCCATCCTCATGGGCGACCAGGTCGAGCCGCGGCGTGAGTTCATCCAGAAGAACGCGAAATACGTTCAGAACTTAGACGTTTGAGAAAGGGGGGCGATTCACCATGCCAAAAGCATCATCCGAAATGCAAAAGCAGCGGGAACAGGCGTTCCGCGAGAACCTCGCGACGCAGAAAGTCGTTCCCGTCGACCTGAAAAATGAAATGCGGAAATCGTTCCTCGACTACTCCATGTCGGTCATCGTGGAACGCGCGCTGCCGGACGTCCGTGACGGACTCAAACCGGTCCATCGCCGCATTCTTTACACTATGCACGAAAACGGGCTGACGCCCGACAAAGCTTACCGTAAGTGCGCGGACACCGTCGGTTCTGTTCTGGGTCGGTACCACCCCCACGGCGACGCCTCCGTTTACGACGCCATGGTCCGTCTCGCACAGGACTTCGCCATGCGCTACACACTGGTGGACGGCCACGGTAACTTCGGTTCCATCGACGGCGACCCGCCCGCTGCCTACCGTTACACCGAGTCCAGAATGAGCAAGATCTCCCAGAGAATGCTCACGGACATCGACAAAGACACGGTCGACTTCATGCCGAACTATGACGACCGTCTGAAAGAGCCCACCGTTCTGCCTTCCCGGTACCCGAACCTGCTGGTCAACGGGTCCATGGGTATCGCCGTCGGTATGGCGACGAACATCCCGCCCCACAACATGCGGGAAGTGGTCGACGGCATGTGCGCGGTCATCGATGACCCTGACATCGAGCTGCCGGAACTCATGGAGCACATCCCGGGCCCCGATTTCCCGACGGGCGCCATGATCATGGGCCGCTCCGGCATCCGCGCGGCATACGCCACCGGCCGCGGCAAGCTCACGGTCCGCGCCAGAACGGAGATCGTCGAAAAGAAAAACGGCCGCTTTGAGATCAAAGTGACCGAGATCCCCTATAACGTCAACAAAGCGCGCCTCGTCGAGTCGATCGCCGACCTCGTCAAGGAAAAACGCGTCGAAGGCATTGCCGACATCAACGACTACTCGTCCATGCACGGCATGTACATCTCCGTCGACCTGAAGCGCGACGCGAACCCGCAGGTCGTCCTGAACCAGCTGTTCCAGTATACGCAGCTGCAGACGACGTTCGGTGTCATCAACCTCGCCATCGTCGACGGCGAGCCGAAGACCCTGACGCTCAAAGAGATGCTCCAGGAGTACATCAAATTCCAGGAGTCCGTTATTCGGCGCCGCACCGAGTTCGACCTCAAGAAAGCCCGCGACCGCGCGCACATCTTAGAAGGTCTGGCCCGGGCCATCGATATCGTCGATGAGATCATCGCCACCATCCGCGCCTGCCGCGGCGGCCAGGCCGAAGCCAAACAGGCCATCATGGACAAGTTCGGCTTCGACGACCCGCAGGCGTCTGCCATCGTGGCATACCGCCTCGGTCAGCTCGCCGGCCTCGAGATCCTGAAGATCCAGAACGAACTGGAAGAACTGCACAACAAGATCGCCGACTTCGAGGACATCCTGGCCCACGAAGAGCGCATCCTGCAGATCATCAAGGACGAGACCCGCGCCATCGCAGACAAGTTCGGCGACGACCGCCGCACGGAGATCCTCAACGTCTCCGGTGAGGTGGACATCGAAGACCTCATCCCGGTCGAAGACAACATCATCACCCTGACGCACATGGGTTACATCAAGAGAATGCTCGCCTCCGAGTATCGTGTCCAGCGACGCGGCGGCCGCGGCATCTCCGGTATGAGCCAGAAGGACGAAGACTTTACCGAGACCATTTTCGCGTGTTCGTCTCATGACTACATCGCCTTCTTCACAAACTTCGGACGGACCTTCCGCCTGAAAGCGTACGAGATCCAGGAGAGTTCCCGGACCTCCCGCGGCATGGCGATCGTCAACCTCCTGCAGCTGCAGCCCGACGAGAAGGTCACCGGTATGATCCGTCTCGAGACCAACGAAGACGGCACCGTCAACGAGGACGGTTTCCTCTGTATGGTCACGAAAAACGGCGTCATCAAGCGGTCTGCGCTGGCTGACTACCGCAACGTCCGGAAGTCCGGCCTCATCGCCATCAACCTCGACGAGGGCGATGAACTGGCCTGGGTCCGCCTCACCTCCGGCGACGACGACCTGCTGGTCGCCACCCGCGAAGGTATGGCCATCCGCTTCCACGAGACCGACGCCCGCCAGCTCGGACGTACGTCCCGCGGTGTCCGCTCCATCAAGTTCAAGAAGGACGATGACCGCGTGGTCGGCTTCGACGTCATCACCGATGAGTCCGAAGTACTGGTCGTAACCGAAACAGGTTACGGACGCCGGAACCTCGGCGCCGACTACCGCATCCAGAACCGCGGCGGTTCCGGTCTTCTGAACTACCGCGTCGAGAAGTACGGCCGTGTCGCCGCCATCCGCGTGGTCAACGAGGACGACGACCTCATCATGATCTCCGCCAACGGCGTCATCATCCGGACGCCGGTCAGCGAAGTCAAGCTCGTTGCCCGTCCCGCGAAGGGTGTCAAGGTCATGCGCATCCTCGATGACGACCGCCTCATCACGCTGTCCACCACAGCGAAGGAAGAGGAGGCGGAAGAGCCAGAACTTCCGGAAGGCGAAACTCCGGCAGAAGGCGCCGAAACCGCGGTCGAAGTCGCGGAAGAGCCCGTCGAAACCGTCGAAGCGGAGCCTGTCGAAGAATAAATCACCATTATATACAGAAAGACCAGACGTTCGTCTGGTCTTTTTTGGCGCCTATTTTTCCAGAAACTTTGTCAGAGTGCTACATATTGGGCGCGATTTTTAGTATAATTAAGAATACTATGGTATATAAAGCATAAGCGAAACACACATATCACCTTACAGGGAGAGTACCATTGAGTAACGAAAACAAGAACACCTTAGAAGAATATATCGCACCTGCGAAGTCCGCGGCTGAGATCCGAGCCGAGCGGGCCGCTGCCGCTGCGGCCAAAGCCAAGGCGGAGGCAGAGGCGAAAGCCAAAGCCGAAGCGGAAGCCCGGGCAAAAGAAGAAGCCGAACAGGCTGCGCTCCGTGCGGCGGAAGAACAGCAGAAGCACAAAAAAGACGTCGAAGACGCGCTCAAGCACTTCGATGAAGAGACGCAGCACGACGCGGTGCTGGCCCGGCGGAAAGCCCGGGAGCTTGCTCGCAAACGCATTGAAGCGGAGCTGCAGGCCGAGGCGCAGGCCACGGCCCTCACGCCTCATGAGCGTCGCAAGCTTGAGAAGAAGGCCGCCAAGGGCGATGAAGTCGCCCGCTCGCAGCTGATGGCCGCCGACGCGGTCCAGCGCAAGGCCCGCGAACGGCTCGCCGAGTTCGACGCCTCAGAGTTCGATGCCACACAGGTCATCGAGCCGGTCACCACGAAGATCCCTCCGGTGACCGTCGTCACCGATAAAAAAGAACGCAAGCTTCTCGAAAAAGAACTGAAAGACGTCATGAAAGACCAGAAGTTCTTTGGCAAGAAGAGCAAGAAGCTTCAGGACCAGCTCGCCAAAATGGGCGATGCAGAGGCCCTGAAAGACCAGCCCCGCAAGTATGAGAAGCTGATCGCCACGCAGGAAGAGCTCGACGACGTCGAAGCGGAGATCGCCGACCTCGACAAAGAGGCCGCGAAGTACCGCGCACAGCTCGGCATGGCGGAAGGCGCCAAGCTCAAAAAGAAGACCGGCCGCAAGATCCTCGCGGTGGTCCTGGCGCTCCTCATCCTGCTCGGCACCATCCTCGGCATCTTCGTGTACCGGAAGCTGAACCTGATCGGCTCCAATGTGGACGAGTACACCGGCATCGAGACCGAAGAGATCCTGGAGAACGACATCGACGCTTCGGCCATCGACTCCATTACGGACGCCGGTTCCCTGACCGCCCTCATGAAGGCCTGGTACCTGAACGGCGGCGAGGCGATGCACTCGAAGAACGTCAAGAATATCCTGCTCATCGGCATCGACTCCGACTCGAAACTGTCTGACTCCATGATGGTCCTGTCCGTGAATCGCCTCGAGAAGACCATGTCTCTCGTCTCGTTCTACCGCGACAGCTACACGTACATGGAGACCGAGACCGGCGCGTCGGCCTTTGCCAAGATGAACGCGGCTTACTACTACGGCGGCGCGGAGCTGGTGGTCGACGTCATCGAGAAAGACTACAAGATCGACATCGACGACTACGCGCTCGTTGGTTATGACTCCTTCCCGGCTCTGGTCGATGCCCTCGGCGGTGTCGACGTCAAGGTCACGAAGAAGGAGGCCAACTACCTCAACAAGACCTGGAAGAAGTGGACCCGCACCGGCAAGAAGATCCAGTTCAAGGCCGGCACCATGCACATGGACGGCGAGCACGCGCTCATGTTTGCCCGTATCCGGAAGCTCGACTCCGACATCAACAGGACCGAGCGGCAGCGCCGGGTCATCACGGCCATCATGGCCAAGTTCAAGACCGCTTCCGTGAAGCAGGTGAACGCGGCGATCAACGCCATCCTGCCCGAGATCAAGACTTCCATGCGCAAGTCCCAGATGCTGGACCTCGCCTCTGACGCGGTCACGCAGGGCTGGCTCAAGTACCCCCTGACCCAGGCGGTCATGCCTCCGGTCGAGTACTGTAAGGAAGGGTACGCGGGCGAACAGTGGATCTGGATCTGTGACTACGAAGGCGCCGCCTTCGAGCTGCAGAACATGCTCTACGGTCAGTCCAACATCACGCTGGCGGAAGACCGCAAGAACGCGCTCGACTTCTCGAACGGTAAGACCATGACCACGACCCGCGGCGCGGGCTCCGGCAACCGGACCTACACGACCCGCCCGGCCTACACCGGCTCGAACAACGGCGGCCGGAACACGACGTCCTACCAGACGACCGCGGCGCAGACCACCCAGGGCGGTGGTGCCTGGTGGCAGACGACCACGCAGTCCGGCGGCGGTCAGCAGACCACCCAGTCCCAGGGCGGCGCGAACCCCTGGTGGTGGCGTCAGTCCACGACGCAGGCTCAGCCCCAGCCCCAGCCTCAGCCCACGACCGCAGCCCCGGCCCCGGTCATCGGACAATGATCAAGTAATCAAATATATATAGATATAAATGCGACTGAATCGGGATGAGAACCGAATCAGCCGCATTTTTTATGAGGCGAGTACAATACCTGCTTGTGGAATTTTGTGGGAAAAAACGTGTGCTGCTGAGGCATTATAGACTTGAAAAACGTGACGAAAAACGTGTATAATATGGTCGAAACGGAAAGGAATATTGTGAGAACTTTCGTGAAAGGGGATGATTTCATGGACCGAAACGTGACGAAAGAATTTGAAAAATGGCTGAAAAGCACAAGAAAAACGGCGCTGTTTGTCGATGGTGCACGGCAAATCGGAAAAACCTACAGTTTGCGCGAGTTTGGGAGAGCACATTATACACATTTTGCAGAGCTCAACTTTTTAGAGGACCCCGCAGCGAAGGCAATCTTCGATGGGAATCTGGATGCAGATACTTTGGTTACGAATTTGACAGCATATTTGAGGACCCCTTTGGAGCCGGGAAACACAGTGGTCTTTTTTGATGAAATCCAGGAATGTCCAAACGCCAGAACTGCAATCAAGTTTCTGGTTGAAGATGGGCGATTTGATTATATGGAGTCGGGCTCGTTGTTAGGTGTCAACTATAAACATGTCCCATCTATGCCGGTTGGTTTTGAAACGGTGGTCCATATGTATCCGATGGATTTTGAAGAATTCTGCTTAGCGAACGGTGTGCCGGAAAATACGTTTCATTATTTGCGGGAATGCTATGAAACGAAAACCCAGGTAACCCCGGCAGTCCACGAGACCATGCTAGAGCTGTTTCGTTATTATGTTGTGGTCGGCGGTATGCCGGCTGCGGTCCAGACGTTTGTGGACACCAGAGATATCGGACAGGTGATGACAGAGCAGAAGAATATCCTCGCACTTTATCGAAAAGATATCGGGCAGTATACATCCGAAGATGAGCGAGTGAAAGTGACCGACATTTTTGATCGTATCCCATCTCAGCTGGATGACAAAAATCGTCGCTTTGTGTTGTCATCGATCTCATCCAATGCCCGGCAAAGGGAATACGAAGCGGCCTTTTTGTGGCTGTCCAATGCCGGCGTGGCACTTCCGTGTTATAACCTGACGGAACCCAAAACGCCTTTGAAGCTGAATGAAAAACGGTCTCTGTTCAAACTCTTTTTAAATGATGTCGGCTTGCTTTGTGCGGCGGGTTTGGATCAGGTCCAGTTTGATATCCTACAGGGCGATGTATCGGTGAATATGGGAAGCGTCCTCGAGAATGTGTTTGCGGAAGAACTGAAAACAGCTGGCTTTGACCTTCGTTATTACAATGGTAAGAAAATCGGGGAAGTCGACTTTATTGTTCAGAAAGGTCACGCGGTCATTCCTGTCGAAGTGAAATCCGGTAAAGATTATCACGTCCATGCTGCACTGAACAATGTGTTGTCTGTAGAAGAATGGGGAATCGGCGATGCACTGGTGTTCTGCATGGGTAATGTGGAACAGGTGAAAACGGTGACATATCTGCCATGGTATATGATTATGTTTTTCAAACAAAACCAGCTGCCGGAGAATATGGTCGTTGCGCTGGATCTTAGTGCTCTGGCTCCGGGAGACGGACAATAATCAAGCAATCAAACCTATAAAAATGCGACTGAATCGGGATCAAACCGAATCAGTCGCATTTTTTAGTGTGTTTCCGAACGATTACTTTGACACGTCGTGGAGCGCGTTTTCGAGCGCGTTGGCGCGTCGGTGAAACGGAGGAGTCTGAGGGAATCGTTTTGAGTATCAGGTCGGAACAGTCCAAAGCATCCAGAACGGATAGTACATTCTTCAAAGAAACAGAAGCATTTCCGTTTTCAATATTCCAAATGGTGTTCACCCCAACGCCGGCACGTTTTGCGAGTTCGGCTCCGGACCAGTTCTGCTGAAGGCGTTCGTTGCGAACGACAGCGCCCATTGTTTTGAGATAGTCTTTCATTTCGGCAGATAGTGGATTTGTGCAGTTTGCCATAGTTTTCCTCCTGAGGTTCTTTGCGCGGAGAAACCTGCTCGAGCAGAATAATCTTTACAATATCAAATATAGCACATGTTTACAGAATGTCAACATTTGAAATTGTAAAGGTTACGACAATAATCTATGATATTTCAAAGAATATCAACCGGAACCATCGACTTATACTGTCTCATCAAATCCAGTTGTTATGCACAATTATGGAGTATAAAGTTTGGGCGATTCGTTAAAAACAATCGCACTTTTCACAAATCCGCAAAAGTTCCGCTAGGCCTA
>ONJD01000079.1 GCA_900317985.1 uncultured Eubacteriales bacterium
GGGTGGCGTTGAAACAAAAAAGAACTCAGGCCTTTCGGTCTGAGTTCTTTTTTATGTCGGCGTCGCCCTATCTTTCCAGGGGGCTGCCCCCCAAGTATTGTCGGCACTGATGAGCTTAACTGCCGTGTTCGGGATGGGAACGGGTGGACCCTCATCGCTATAGACACCGACTGGTGTGTTCCGTGCGGAACGCTACATAGTATAACAGACGGGTTTACACAATGCAAGAACTTTTTTTAATTTTTTTGAGCCGGGGTAAATCGCCCCAAAAGGCCGGAAAAGCGGCCGGATTATGAAACCGGTTTCAGAACCGGTCAAAAGTAGGCATTTGTGAAATGTAACAAAAAAGCTTTTATGTAATGTTTTTTCTTTGGTCAAAACTTATACCAACAGGGTACAAATATATTAATATATCACATGGCAATATAGAAATCAATATTTTTTCCGCAATTTTCTTGTAAACCGAAAACATCTGTATTATAATGATATTAACGTTATTGTAGGGCAGTCCCGCTGTACGGCGGTTTTGAACATTCCCACGCCGCAATAACAACCCCGACCCTTTTTTCGTTTTGAAGTATTATTGGAGGAAACCATGCCAGCAGATTTACATTGCCACACCCGACTGTCCGACGGGTCTCTGGGCATTGAAGACCTCATCCTGCTCGCGAGCCGCAGCGGGATCGACACCATTGCCATCACGGACCACGACTGTCAGGCCGGCACGGTGCGCGGGAAGATCATCGGCAAGCGCCACGGCGTCGAAGTCATTCCCGGTGTCGAGCTCTCGTCGTTCGACCCGAAGCACGAAATGAACATCTCCATCCTCTGCTACCTCGCGGAGAACCCGAACCGTCTCGAAGGCCTGTGCCGGAAAAACTCTCTGGCCCGCCGGAAAGCGTCTCAGCTGATGGTCGTCAAGGCCTCGCAGCGCTTCCCCATCTCTTCCGAACTCGTTCTGAAATGCGCCTCCGGTTCGACCAACATCTACAAACAGCACATCATGCACGCCCTCATGGAGTGCGGCTACACCACCGACTTCTATGGCGATTTACATGATGAACTCTTCGACCCGAAGAGCGAAAACAACATCCTCGTCCAGCCGAAGTATCCGGAGCCGAAGGAAGTCATCGATGCCATCCACGAAGCGGGCGGCGTCGCCATCGTCGCGCACCCGGGCCGTTCCGGCGTCCTCGAAGTCCTCGACGAACTCGTTGAGATGGGCCTCGACGGCATCGAAGTCTGGACCCCCGAGAACACCGAGGAACAGACGGAGGCGTTCTTCGACTATGCCAAGAAGAACAACCTGCTCATGACCGGCGGTTCCGATTTCCACGGTCTTTACAGCAGAAAAGCGAACACCATCGCATCTTACAGCACCCCGGACGAAAACCTTGCCGCGCTCAAGACCTTCCAGGCGAGACAGCGCAGAGCCCGCCGCAAGGCAGAGGCGGAGGCCGCCAAAGCCGCCGCTGCGGCCGCCGGTGAAGAATAAGGAGAACCTTTAATGGCCTACAAAGAAGACAGCGACATCAAGATCTTCGACGGCTCCCACGCCGAACACGACGAAGAGTTCCTCCGTCAGATCGAAGCCCTCGATCATCACCGTCACAACGGAAACGTACAAAAAGCCCGCCAGCTGGGCCGGAATCTCTATGAACTCGTCAAAGAGGACGCGGGTCGCGAGAAAGACGTCGACCCCGACTTCAAAGAGGGCAAGATGCCGGTCAAAGCCGGTGTCCTCGCCATGTTCACGGCCGAGGCGGCGCTCAACATGTACCTCCCGTCGACGCAGCTGTCCACCATCGCCATCGCGGAACTGCACCGGCTCCTCGCCAAGATCAACTCCCCTGTCTATGAGAAGATCCTCGAGAGCCCGGCCTATTCCTTCTATTTCCTGAGTCTCCGCAAAGGCGGCGACGACGCCATCGAAGAGATCGGCAGAGCCTTCTCCGAACACTGCCGTCACGAAGGCGAAGAGAAGTATGTCCAGTACGGCCGCTACATCTACGAAGTGGTCACGAAAGAGGTCCAGAAACAGATCGACCTCATGGACTTCGCCGACTGACAAGTAAACAAGTTTTCTGAAACCAGTTGCAACCGCAGCTGGTTTTTCTTTTGTCCCGCCAAAGCCGTTTGTCAGATTGCACAGTGGACAGCGGGAATTTTTGGGGGTTTCGCCGAGGCGTTTTTCGTTGCGATTTGTCCCTAAACCTTTTATATTGAAATTGTAATGAAATCGATTGCAAAAATGTTTGCAACATCGAGGATGAGACAGCGGTCCGCAAGGACTGTCAGGAGAGTGATCTATTATGGCAATTACTGCGAGAAACATCGATATCGTGACCGTCGGTGAAGTCCTCATCGACCTCACCCAGACCGGCGTCGACGAGAGAGGCGTCCGCACTCTGGCCGCCAATCCCGGCGGGGCCCCTGCCAACGTCGCGGTGGCCGCGTCCCGGCTCGGGACGAAGACCGCCTTCGTCGGCTGCATCGGCACCGACGCGTTTGGCGACAGCCTGAGAGAGACGCTCGAGAAAGACGGCGTCGACACGACGGGGCTCATCGCCCACGAGACCATCCCGACGACGCTGGCCGTCGTCACGGTCAACCCGGACGGCGAGCGGAGTTTCACGTTCTACCGCCGGCCCGGCGCGGACATCTGCCTCGAGCGGTCCGCCATCCCGGAGAGCCTCATCGCGGACGCGCCCATCCTGCACTTCGGCAGCGTCAGCCTGACCGACGACCCGGCCCGGACCGCCACGCTCGAAGCGGCGAAGGACGCGAAGGCCGCCGGCGCCATCATCACGTACGACCCGAACTACCGGCCCGCGCTGTGGCCGTCCGAAGAGGAGGCCATCCAGTGGATGCGCGCGCCGCTCGACATGGTCGACGTTTTGAAAATCTCCGACGAGGAGACCGCCCTGCTCTCCGGCTATGAAGCGCCGGACGCGGCCGCCGAGGCGCTGACCGACCAGGGCATCCGGCTCGTGCTCGTCACCCTCGGCCCGGACGGCGTCTATTACCGGTACCAGCCGGAGGACGGCGAAGCCCTCACCGGCACGGTGCCCGGATTCCAAGTCACCGTCGCCGACACGAACGGCGCGGGCGACACCTTCTTCGGCGCGTTCCTGTCGAAGCTCAGCCAGAGAGAGAACGGCCTTGACGACTTCGAAGCCGATGAGCTCGAGGCAGACCTGACCTTCGCGAACCGGGCCGCGTCCCTGACCACCAGCAAACCCGGCGCCATCCCGGCCATGCCGACGCTCGAAGAAGTGGAGGCTGCACTGTGAGTAAGAAAAGTGACCTCATCTTCCAGGAGCGCCTCGCCGCCGCGGAAGACGAGCTGAAATGGCTCTACATGGAGCTCTATGATGACGAAGAAGCCTATGACTACTTCCTCACCATGCTGAAGGACAACTACGACAAACGCAAACCCGCGCTCAAAAAGCTCGACGAACAGCGTCTGGCGGAGCCGGACTGGTACAAGCGCCGGGACCTGCTCGGCATGCTCATGTACGTCCAGGCCTTCGGCCGCGAGGGCAAAGAGTGGAACGGCACCCTGAAGGGCGTGCGGAAGCACCTCGACTACCTCAAGGAGACGGGCATCAACTACCTGCATCTCATGCCGATCCTCGAGAGCCCGGAAGGGCGAAGCGACGGCGGCTATGCCGTCTCGGACTTCTGCGCCGTCGACCCGAAGCTCGGCACCATGAAAGACCTCGAAGGCCTGGCGGACGACTGCCGGAAGAACGGCATGTCCCTCTGCCTCGACTTCGTCATGAACCACACGAGCGAGGACCACGCCTGGGCGAAGGCCGCCCGCGCCGGAGACCCGGAAGCACAGGCCCGTTACTTCTTCTACGACAACTGGGACATCCCGAACGAGTACGAAAAGACCGTCCCGGAGGTCTTCCCGCAGACCGCGCCGGGCAACTTCTCCTGGTGTGAAGAGGCAGGCAAGGTCGTCATGACGACCTTCTACCCGTACCAGTGGGACCTCAACTATAAAAACCCGATCGTCCTGAACGACATGACGGACAACATGCTCTTCCTCTGCAACCGGGGCGTGGACGTCATCCGTCTCGACGCGGTCCCCTACATCTGGAAAGAGCTCGGCACCCGCTCCCGGAACCTGCCGCAGGTCCACACCCTGGTCCGCATCATGCACCTCGCGGCGGACATCGTCTGCCCCGGCAGCCTGCTCCTCGGCGAAGTCGTCATGGAGCCCTCGAAGGTCGTCCCCTACTTCGGCACCGTCGAGAAACCGGAATGCCAGATGCTCTACAACGTGACCACCATGGCCAGCACCTGGCACACGGTCGCCACCCGGGACGTCCACCTGCTCCGCCACCAGCTGGATACGGTGTTCGAACTCCCGAACCAGTACACCTTCTTAAACTACCTCCGGTGCCATGACGACATCGGCTGGGGCCTCGACTTCGACTTCCTCGGGAAGTTCGGCATGACGGAGATCCCCCACAAGAAGTACCTCAACGACTACTTCCGCGGCATCTGGCCCGGCAGCAACGCGAGAGGCGAGCTCTATAACGACGACCCGAAGCTGGGCGATGCACGGCTCTGCGGCACGACCGCCTCCCTGCTAGGCCTCGAACCCGCGCTCGAGAGCGGCGAAGAGGAATGGATCACCCATGTGGTGGGCGCCATCGAATCGCTCCACGCCTTCCTGCTGACCCAGAGCGGCATCCCGGTCCTGTACTCGGGCGATGAACTGGCCCTCACCAACGACTGGTCCTACCACGACGACCCCCTCAAGGCGGACGACTCCCGTTACCTGCACCGGGGGAACTTCGACTGGGAGAAGGCAGTGAATCGCCACAACACGAACACCCCGGAGGGGCGGGTCTACGAGAAGCTGCGGACCCTCGAGCGCATCCGCGCGGACCACGAAGTCTTCGACGCCGACGCGGACGTCTGGACGCTGGAGCCGAACAACGACCACATCCTCGGGGTCGGGCGGTTCCACGGAAAGGAAAAGCTGCTGGCGCTCTTCAACTTCGACCAGGACCCGCAGACCGCCTGGCTGCCGGAGGGAGAGACCTATGTGGACCTCCTCACCGGCGACGAAGTGAAAGCCGACGTCATCACCCTGCGCGGCTGCGGCTTCCGGTGGCTCCTCAAAACGTATTAACAGTCCCCTATTGAAGGAGAATGAACATGACATTACGCGAGATCGCGGAACTGGCCGGCGTCTCCCCGTCGGCGGTCAGCCGTTACCTGAACGGAGGCTCCCTCAGCGCCGCGAAGTATGAGGCGATCGACAAGGTCATCAAAGAGACCGGTTACGTCCCGAATCAGGTCGCCCACGACCTTCGGACCGGCCGGGTCCGCCAGGTCGGCATCCTCGTGCCGAAGATCCACTCCAAGTCCGTCTCCCAGGTCGTCGAGGGCGCCCACGAAGTGCTCGCGAAGGCCGGCTACATGACGGTCCTTGGCAGCCTCGAACACGCGCCGGAGTCGGTCGCGCAGTACCTCGAGTGGATGCAGGCCTACCACATGGCCGGCGCCATCGTCATGGCGGCGAACGACGCGGACGTGCGCAACGGCACCTTCAAAAACTGCGGCATCCCCCTCGTCGTCACCGGCCAGCACTTCAAGGACTACAACTGCGTCTACCACGACGACTGGGGCGCGGCGAAAGACCTCACGAACCTGCTGCTCAAGCGGGGCCGCACCCGCATCGGCTGTGTCTCGGCGCCGAAGACGGACCCGGCCGTCGGCATCAACCGCATCGAGGGCGTCAAAGCGGCGCTCTGGGAGGCGGGCACTTCCACATGGCAAGCGGCTATGAGGCGATGAAGCAGCTCCTCGCCGACCGGCCCGACATCGACGGCGTCTTCTGCGCCACGGACTCGATGGGCCAGGGCGCGATGATGGCGCTGAAGGAAGCCGGCAAAAAGGTACCGGAAGACGTTTCCGTCGTCGCGTTCGGCAACGACTGGGCGAACCTGGTCTCCACGCCGCAGCTGACGACCGCGGAACTGTACCAGACCCAGTGCGGCAGAGACGCCGCGGCCATCCTCCTCGACATCCTCGAGAAGGAGTCGGACCCGGAGTACACGAGACAGATCAAACTCGGCTACCGAATCGTGGAACGTGGTTCGGTTTGAAAACGAATTCAATGGGGATGTGCCCATAAATCGCCCTGAAAAGCTTGCGGGCGTGCACAATTCAATAGGCGATTTAGCCAAATCACAGGGCAAATCCTTAGGTATTGTGCAATCTTTACAAACATGCTTTGTAAGGTTTATAGTTATAAATGTAATAGAGAACATTGAAATCGGTTTCAAAAATCAATGTTTTTTAAGTTTTTGAGAGAAGTAAAGGAGATGTGTTTATGGCTCTCGACTACAGAAAGTGTGCGGAGGAGATCGCGGCCCTCATCGGCGGCGGCGAGAACGTAGTATCCGCGGCACACTGTGCTACCCGGCTTCGCCTGGTCATTGCCGACAACGACAAAGTCCAGACCGAGAAGCTGGAAGAAGTAGAAGGTGTCCAGGGACTGTTTGAGTCCAACGGACAGCTTCAGCTCATCATCGGCACCGGCACCGTCAACAAAGTGTACGATGAATTCCTGTCGGTCACCGGCGCATCCGCCGCGACCAAGGAAGATGTTAAGGCAGCAGCCGCTTCCAAGATGCCCATCTGGAAGAAGATGCTGAAATCCCTCGGCGACGTCTTCGTCCCGATCCTCCCCGCCATCGTTGCTTCCGGTCTTATGATGGGTCTTGTCGAGTTCCTCGGCAAAGCCATCCCCGCATTCAACGATTCCGCCTGGTTCCAGTTCCTGGACACCGTATCCAACACCGCATTCACCTTCCTGCCCGCGCTCGTCGCCATTTCCGCGGCCCGCGTCTTCGGCGGAAACCTGTTCCTGGGCGCCGTCATCGGTATGCTCATGATCCACCCCGGCCTCGTCAACGCGTGGAACATCGCGGATGGCTATGACACCTGGCTGCTCTTCGGTAACCTGAAGATCCTCGGCTGGAACGTCTTCTCCATCCCGGCACACGGTTACCAGGGCCACGTCATCCCCGTCATCATCTCGGTCTGGCTCATGTCCCAGCTTGAGAAATGGCTGCATAAGCATGTACCTGAGACCTTCGACCTCTTCGTGGTCCCGCTGACCACGGTCCTTTGCACGGCGTTCATCACCCTCACGGTCATCGGCCCGGTCTTCGCCCTCGTCGAGACCTGGATCCTCGCCTTCGCGAAATGGCTCATCACCGTCGGCTACGGCATCGGCGCATTCCTCATGGGTGCCATCTACCCCGTCACCGTCGTCTTTGGTCTCCACCATATGTACAACATCATCGAAGCAGGTATGCTTGGTGAGACCGGCCTCAACATCTGGATGCCCATCGCCTCCGCTGCCAACTTCGCGCAGTTCGGCGCCTGTCTTGCCGTTGCGGTCAAGACCCACAAGAAGAAGACCCGCGCGGTCGCTCTTCCGTCCTCTCTTTCCGCATCCCTCGGCATCACCGAGCCGGCCATCTTCGGTATCAACTTCCGGTTCATGAAACCCTTCGTCTGCGGTATGATCGGCGGCGCCTGCGGAGCGCTCTTCGCTTCCCTGTACGGCACCCTCACCGGCAATACCCTCGGCGCCACCGCTTACGGTGTCACCGGTATCCCGGGTTACCTGACCATCAACCATCCGCTGGTTTACACCATTGAGCTGCTCATCGCGGCAGGCGTTGCCTTCCTTCTGACCACCATCATCTGGAAAGAGGACGCTGTCTCCAAGAAAGAGCAGAAAGCGCTCGACGAGATGGCCGCTCAGGCTCCTCAGACCGAGGCTCCCGTCATCACCTGTGAAGCGGGCGACATCAACGCTCCCGTCAAGGGCAACGCTGTCCCCTACACCGAGATCCCCGATCCGACCTTCGCGTCCGGCATCCTCGGCACCGGCGTCGGCATCAACCCCGTCGGCGAGACCGTCTTCGCTCCGTATGACGGCACCATTTCTTCCGTCGCAGACTCCAAGCACGCCATCGGCATCACCGGTGCGGGCGAGATGGAACTGCTCATCCACGTCGGCGTCGACACCGTCGAAATGAACGGTGACGGCTTCGAGTGCCTCGTCAAGACCGGCGACGAAGTCAAGGCCGGCCAGCCCCTCATGAAGTTCGACCGCGCGAAGATCGCCGCAGCCGGACACCCCGACATGGTCGTCGTTCTTCTCACCAACGCGGACGACTATGACTCCGTTGATATCCATCCGGACGCAGAGCAGGAAGGCGACGCTGTCGCTGCCCCCGCAGAAGCGCCCGCCATGGCGTAATACGAACTACAGAACCATCATTTCAGGAGGTTATTTATCATGAAACAGTTCAGCTACACCATCACCGATCCCATCGGCATCCACGCCCGTCCGGCCGGCATGCTGGCTCAGCTCGCAAAATCCTTCGCCGACACCGCTGTCACCTTCACCAAGGGCGACCAGACTGTCAAAGCCACCCAGCTCATGAAGCTCATGAACCTCGGCGTCAAAGCCGGTGACGAAGTCACCATCGGCGTCGAAGGCGGCGACGAAGACGCTGCTCTCGCTGCTCTTGAAGCATTCATGAAAGAGAATCTGTAAATCGCCCCAGCAAAGGAGACAACCTTATGATTTTATTACAGGGAAAAGGCGTTTCCAAAGGCATTGCGGAAGGCCCTCTCTATTTCCTTCAGAAACCGGACACCACCATCGTGAAAGAGACCGGTAAGGACATCGAAGCCGAGAAAGCGCGCATCGCCGAAGCGAAGGAGAAATCCGCCGCTCAGCTGCTTGCCCTCGCGGAAAAATGCCGCGAAGAGGCCGGTGACGACGCCGCGTTCGTCTTCGAGACCCACGCCATGTTCCTCGACGATGACGACTATGTCGAAGGCATCAACGACTGCCTTGAGTCCGAACAGTGCAACGCCGAATACGCCGTTCGCACCGCCGGCGACACCTTCGCCGCCATGTTCGCCGCCATGGACGACGCTTACATGAGCGCCCGTGCCGCGGACATCAAAGACATCACCCAGAGACTGCTCAACAACCTGATGGGCATCGTGGAGGGCGGCATCGACTCCGACGTCCCCGTCATCCTCTGCGCCGACGACCTCGCGCCGTCCGAGACCCTTCAGCTCGACAAGTCTCTCATCCTGGGCTTCGCGCTCCAGGGCGGTTCGGGCACGTCCCACACCGCCATCCTCGCCCGCACCATGGGCATCCCCGCCATCTGCGGCCTGGGCGATGCACTGACGGAAGAGTACAATGGCCGTGAAGGCTGGATCGACGCCGAGACCGGCGAGATCGTACTCGACCCGGACGATATCACCCTGAAAGGCCTGGAACTGAAGGCCAAGAAACAGGCGGAACTCAAAGAGCTCATGCAGACCATGATCGGCCAGGAAGACGTCACGCTCGACGGCAAGAAGATCAAGCTGTACTGCAACATCGGCTCCCCCGAAGACGTCGCTGCCGTCAAGGCCAACGACGGCCAGGGCATCGGCCTCTTCCGTTCCGAGTTCCTGTACCTCGCCACGGACGATTATCCAACCGAAGACGCCCAGTTCGAAGCCTACAAAGCCGTGGCGGAAGCCATGGAAGGCAAGCGCGTCATCATCCGGACTCTTGACATCGGTGCCGACAAGCAGGTCGACTACTTCGAGATGAAACCCGAAGAGAACCCGGCCCTCGGCGTCCGCGCCATCCGGATCTGCCTCAACAGACCCGAAGTCTTCCGGACCCAGCTCCGCGCTCTTTACCGCGCATCCGCTTACGGTAAAGTCGCCATCATGTTCCCGATGATCACATCCGTCTGGGAAGTCAAAGAATGTAAGAGAGCCTGCCAGGCTGTCATGAAAGAACTCGACGAAGAAGGCATCCCCTACAATGCGGACACCGAGCTCGGCATCATGATCGAGACTCCGGCCTCTGTCTTCATGGCGAGAGATCTCGCGAAAGAAGTCGACTTCTTCTCCGTCGGCACGAACGACCTCACCCAGTACACGCTGGCGTGCGACCGTCAGGCCAACGACCTCGGCAAGTTCTTCGACCCGCATCATCCGGCCGTCCTTCGCGCACTGAAGCAGGCTGCTGACGCGGCTCATGCAGAAGGCATCTGGATCGGCATCTGCGGCGAACTCGGCGCAGACACCGAACTCCTCCCGACCTTCCTTGCCATCGGCATCGACGAACTGTCGGTCTCCCCGGCTTCCGTCCTGCCGCTGCGCGCCGAGATCCGCAAGTCCATCGCGGGCTCCTGCACCCTCGACGCCCTCGAAGGCGAATTCGCTGACTAAGCGAACGCACAAACACTGAGCGAATCCACAAACATAAAAAGCTCCGCTTCTGCGGAGCTTTTTCTTTGATTGACCCGACAAATCCGAATTTGTCGCGCTCACCAACTACGGTCTGTCTCTGTATTCCGACATATTATGGCTTTTGAACTGGTAAACTAATTTCGTACACCAAAAATGTGGTTTTGGTAAGTGTGTTGTATACTGGAGACAGGATAAAACAACATTGGTACACCCTTAATCATTTCACATTTATGGGGGACGTTATGAAGTACACTAGAGAAGAAAGATTCGAAATCGGAAAAGAGATTTTCGAGCAAAAAATGAGTTCTACAGAAATAGTGATGAAGTATGGAATAGCCGCTGAAACCGGCAGAAGATACAAACGTTTCTATCTGGAGAACAAAGATTCCGAAACTCTTCCACCACCACAAAAACTTAAACAAAAGCCTAAGAAGGGTTCTGCAAATTCAAAACCAAAAACTCTGGAAGAGTTAGAACAGATGAGCAAAGAAGAACTCATTCAGGAAGTAATGAATTCCCGAATTCGCGAGGCCCGGGCAAAAAAAGGATACGAAGTGAAGGGAGTTGGTGTGGACAAGGAATTTCCAAACTTAGACAACAAGAATACCAAGTGATTTTTGAACTGGCAGGAGAATATCCGGTTGCATGGCTTTGCGAGGCAATGGATGTCCCCAGAAGCAGCTTTAACTCCTGGAAACAACGAATGTCCAATCCTTCGGATAGGGTGAAAAGCCTGTGGACGAATGTTGCTTTGTTTGAAGAATACCATGCCAAATATCCATCTCATGGATATCGCTGGCTGAACGCAAAAATCCGCTTGGATACTGGCCTGGTGGTCTCTGATCCATATGCCCACAAGTGTTGCAAACTGGCAGGGATAAAGAGCACGGCCAGACGCCGCCCCTATAGAAACCCAGGGAAACCGGACAGAGTGTTTCCCAACCTTCTCTCCTCCGAAATGCAATTGGATGGGCCTCTAGAATGTGTTGTTAGCGACATGACATCCTTCTGGTTCGTGGATTCATATTATGAATTAACGTTGTATATGGATCTATGGAACAATGAGATAGTTGCCCATGCTTTGTCTACCAAAAGAGGAGACAGAATGACCTACATAAATGGGCTTCGTGATCTACTGGACTACAAAGAAATGTTTCCAGACCATAAGATGATCCTTCATTCTGACCAGGGCAGCGTGTATGCTTCCAAAAGCTTCAACGAGCTGCTTCCCATGTACGGGATTACACGCTCTATGTCCAGAGCCGGAACACCCACAGACAATGCCGCAATGGAATCTATTAACGGGTGGATTAAAGAGGAGTTATTCACAGATTTCCATGTGACGCAAACAGGCAATGTTGAAGAACAAGTAGATGCTTATATCTGTTTCTTTAACGAAGAAAGACCTGCGTATTCTTTAAACTATCTAACGCCAAAGCAATACAAGGATCTGCACTTCTTTGCAACAATGTCTAAGAACTAAATTCACTGTCTAGAAAATATGAACACTGTACGAAATATGTTGACTAGTGCAACAGACCTTAGTTGGTGGAACAAGTTTAGCCATTTTTATTGAAAATGGTCCACCTGGACTATGCTTCCTGCGCACTTCTAAGGAAAAAGGTGTACCATT
>ONJD01000051.1 GCA_900317985.1 uncultured Eubacteriales bacterium
TGGTTCGCCACGAGGCGGGTGACCTCCGAACCGGTCTGGCTCACACCTTCCGCCACGACGCCGTTGTCCGCGCAGAAGATGACCGCGACCCGCTTTCCGAGGTCCGGGGCCAGCGTCTGTTCGAGCGTGCACAGATCGGTGACCATGCTCTCCAGCACGCCGAGGCTCCCGAGGGGTTTCGCGCAGGCATTCCACTTGTCGCGGACCTGTTTGCGGAACGACTCGTCCGCGGGCGTGATGGCGCTCACAGTCTGCAGGACATATTCGGTTTTCCGGTCTGTGTTACTCATCTTGTCATCTCGTTTGGAAGGCTCGGGCGGCTTCCGCCAGGCGGGCGCAGAGGTCCGGGGAGCCGGCAAAGTACAGGTGCGGGAACCCGGCATAGAGGGTCTCCGTTCCAAAGCCGGTCTCGTAAGACCGTCCGCTCACGGGCTTGCGGGCGAGGTATGTCCCGCCCCGTTCCGAGCTTTCGTAGTAATGGAAATTGTGGATGCGCACCGGGGTCCCGGCGGTCGCCACAAGAGTCGATTCGTTGGAGGTCAGTTCGGCATACCCGAACCGGACCGGTCTGCCGGTCTTCTCCGCCGTTCCCGGCAGGACACCGGCCATGGGATACTCCTCTCCCTCCGGGGTCGTCAGACCCTGGCCGAGGTAGAGGAACCCGCCGCACTCCGCGACGGTGGGCAGTCCGTTTTGGACCGCTTCCCGGATGGCTTTCCGCATGCTCTCATTGGCGGCCAGCGCTTCCGCGTGGAGTTCCGGGTAGCCGCCGGGCAGGTACAGAGCGTGGATGTCCTCCGGCAGGCCGTCGTCGCTCAGCGGAGAGAAGAAGACCGGTTCCATGCCGGCTTCCCGGAACGCGTCCAGTGTCTCGTCATAGCAGAATTGGAAGGCCGCATCGGACGCGACCGCGATGCGGACGTCCGGCGCGGGGAACGCAGTTCCGCGTACGAGGTCGGAAACACCGTCCGGCGCTTCTGCCGGCGCATCGCCCAAGGCGAGCAGCGCGTCGAGGTCGATGTGCGCCTCCGCGGCATCTGCCAGCAGATCCAGTTTTCGGAGCAGGTCCGGGTCCTCTTCCGCGGTCACGAGGCCGAGGTGGCGGCTCTCGAACTGTGCGTCCTCCAGGTGAGGCAGGAACCCGAGGACCGGGAGTCCGGTCTCCGTCTCCAGCATCGGTTTGAGAGAGCGGTACAGCATCTCGGAGCAGTCCGAAAGGATGAGGGCGCGGAGGTGGCTGTCGGTCTTCCCGGGCCCAGCGCTCTCCGGCACCGTCCGCAGACCGTTCACCAGAGCGCTCAGGGACAGGCTCGCGCCCTTCGGGCGGACCACCAGGACGACGGGCAGGTCCAGCACGTCAGCGACATGCCAGGCGCTGGCCTCCGGCGTGACACCGCCGACACCGTCGTAGAAGCCCATGACGCCTTCCGCCACGACGACGTCTGCCCCGGCGGAGTACCGGTCGAACAGGGTCTTCAGCCGGTCTTCCTTCGTGAGGTACAGGTCGAGGTTGTGGCACGGGATGCCGAGGGCCGCCCGGTGGAACATGGGGTCGATGTAGTCCGGTCCGCACTTGAAGGCGTGGACCCGCGAGCCCCTTCGCTTCAGCGCCGTCAGCACCGCGCAGGTGACCGTGGTCTTCCCGCTGCCGGATGCCGGCGCCGCGAACAGCAGTTTATTCATGGCAGTTCCCCGTGATCACGAAGACCGGGTTCTGCCCTTTCAGCATGTGGTACGAGCCGACCGCGGACGTCCGGGCCACGGACACTTCCGAGACCTCCGTCTCGATGCCGTGTTCCTGGAACGCGTGGAGGGCCGCTTCGAGGGTCTCGAGTGTGATTGCCGTCACGCAGATCCGGGCGTTCTCGTTGGCGACCAGGACCGTGTCGATGATCTCTTTCAGGTTGCCGCGGGAACCGCCGATGAAGACGGCGTCCGGTGCCGGCCAGGCTTCGAGGCCTTCCGGCGCGGAGCCCTCGGCGATGGTCAGGTTCCAGGCGCAGAACCGTTCCCGGTTCCGGCGCGCCAGGACCAGCGCCTCCGGGTCGTACTCGATGGCATACGCTTTGCCCTCTCTCGCCTGCAGGGCCAGCTCCACGCTGACGCTGCCGGTGCCGGCGCCGATGTCCCAGACCGTGTCGGTCGGGGCGACGCCCAGTTTGGCGAGGGCGACCGCGCGGACTTCCCGTTTGGTCATCGGGACCTTGCCCCGTTCGAAGGAGCTGTCCGGGTATCCGCCGCCGCGGGCCGGCAGCATGGGAGCCGCTTCCACGAGCAGGAGGTTCAGACCTTTGATCTCCCGGTCGACCAGGCTCCGGACCGTGCCGAAGCTGAGGTTTTCCGTTTCATAGGTGAGGTCTTCCGCCAGAACGGCAGACAGGTTGCCGAGCCCCGCGTTCGTCAGAGCTTTGCAGAGGTCGATGACTCCGACTTTTCCGCCGGTGAGGAAACAGGTGGTCTTCCCCTTCATGACCTCCGCGACGGGGTCGCAGGCGACGCCGTGGGCCGAGACCAGGTTCCAGTCCTGCCAGGGCCGGCCGAGCCGGGCGGCGAGGATCTGGATGCTGGAGACGCCGGGGATGACTTCCGCCTTCATCCCGGCTTCCTTCAGTTTCGGCAGCAGGAGACGGGCGCCGGAATAGAATCCGGTGTCGCCGCTGTAGACGACCACGGCCGTCTCGATGGACGGTTCTCTGGCCGCCTCATCCTGTTTGAGCCGTTCAAAGAGTTCCGCGGAGTCCTTGATGGGGACGCGGTTCTCCGTGACGTCCTCCGGCAGATCTTTCAGAGTCCGTTCCCATCCGTAGATGACATCGGCCTGCATCAGGGCGCGGAGGGCTTCTCCGGTCAGGGTCGGGAAAGTACCGCCGCCAATGGCGGTGAGATAGGTGAGCATTATAGAACCTCCAGGAATTCTTCCACGGACAGACCGTCTTCCTCCGGCGGCGCGATGACCAGGAGCGGCACGCCGGCCTGTTCAGCCGCTTCCGCCTTTTCCGGGAAGCCGCCGGTCGGTCCGCCGTCCTTCGTCACGAAGAACCGGATGTCCTTCTGGCGCAGCAGCGCCGCGTTGAGGTCTGTGGAGAAGGGCCCCTGCATCGCCACGATGTTCCTGCGCGGGATGCCCAGCGCCTCACAGGCAGCCAGGTTCTCCGCCGTCGGCAGGACACGCGGGATGAGCCGTTCCGGGGAGAGCCCGGCGAAGTCCGCCAGTTCCTTCGTCCCGGTGGCCAGCAGGATGTTGCCTTCCGTGGATGTCAGGGCGTCCGCCGCTTCGGCGGCAGAGCCGTAGTAGTGTATGTGGTCGGGCGATGTGCCCGCTTCGCTCGTGGTGAGAGTGCGCCTGACCCGGACGTACTTCGTCCCGGTCGCGCCGGCCGCCTCTTTCAGAAGGGCGGTCACTTCGGTGGCATAGGGGTGGGTAGCGTCCACGACAAGGTCACTGGTCTCCATGAGGGCGCGCATCTCCTCCGGGCCTTTCCGCCCGGTGAGGATGGTGACACCGTCCACCTGCGCCTGCTCTTCCCGACCGTAGTCGGTCGCCACGCAGACCGTGACGTCGTCTCCCCGTTTCGCCAGTGCCTCGGACAGGACGCGGCCTTCGGTCGTGCCGCCAAACAGCAGGATCTTCATGCGTTCCCTCCTGTCAGGTCATAGCCGCGGGGCGTGACCATTTTGTCCCGGAGCACCTTCGTCTCTGCCGTGCCGATGAACACGGTCGTGAACATGTCGACTTGCGTGTCGCGAAGTTCTTCGAGCGTGCAGAGCGTCGCCTCTTCCCCGTCTCTTCCGATGTTTCGGACGAAGCCGCAGACCGTTTCGGGCGATTTGCCGCTTGCCAGCAGGACGTCGCAGGCATGCTTCAGATGGTCCTTCCGTTTTCGGGACGACGGGTTGTAGAGGACCAGCGAGAAGTCGCCGAGCGCGGCGGCCTTCAGCCGGCGCTCGATCTGCTCCCACGGAGTCAGGAGGTCCGACAGCGAGACGACACAGAAGTCGTTGCCGAGGGGCGCTCCGAGGACGGCGGCGCCGGACAGCGCGGCGGTCACACCGGCCACGACGCAGATGTCGACCTCCGGATACTCAGATGCCAGTTCCAGCACCGGGCTCGCCATGCCGTAGACACCGGCGTCCCCGCTGCAGACCAGGGCGGTCGTCTGCCCGCCGTCGGCACACGCGAGTGCCTGCCGGCAGCGTTCCATCTCCTGCCGCATACCGGTGGTCCGGTAGTCCTTGTCCGGGAACAGCGGCGCGACGAGTTCCGTGTAGACCGGGTACCCGTAGATGACGTCGGACTCCTCGAGCGCGCGCATCGCCTCCGCGGTGAAGTATTCTTTTTTCCCGGGGCCGATGCCCACGACAAAGAGTCGTTTCATGGTTTACAGTTCCTCCGGCCCGCAGGTCCAGTCGAGGGACGTCGGGCGTTCCGCGGCAGCGAGCGTGACCTCGTTGCCGGTGGTTTTTTCTTTGATGAGTATCCCGCCGGACAAAAGCTTGGCGCTGCGTTCACAGACGTTGTCGACGCCGGTGACGTTGCGGACGAAGAAGCTCGCGGTGAACTCCCCTTCCACTTCCCGCAGCCGCGCGGCGGAAAACGTGATGAGCGGCCAGTCGTGGACGGTGCAGAAGGCCAGGAGCCCCGGCTCGTCCTTCTTGATGTCGATGCTGCCGACCGCGTCGATCGACTCTTCGAGCAGGTCCAGTTCTCCGAGGATCTGAGTGAGGAGCAGTTCGAAGTTCACGGGCAGCACGTTGCGTTTGCACCCGGCGCCGAGCACGACGTTCTTCGGGACCGCCAGCAGCGCTTCCGGGTAGAGTTTCGCCGCGTCCCGCCGGTTCGTGATGAGGATGTCCGGCTTCTGTTTCAGCGGCCGCAGTTCGCCCTCCAGAGTCCGGTGGAGTTCTTCCACTTCGACCCCCTTGGGCGATGTACCGGCGATGGGCCACTCGCTCGCGACCTTTACGGTCTCACCGGCGAGCAGCGACGCCGAGATGTGTTTGATGCGTTCGGTGTTCTTGATGACGAGCCCCTGTTTCCGGGTCCACTCATCGATGGCGAAGACGTTGTTCACGTCGGTCGCCGTCGTGATGACCGGCGTGGCGCCGATGCGCTCCGCGATGGCGCGGGCGAGGTCGTTGGCGCCGCCGAGGTGGCCGGAGAGGATGGGGATGGCGTAGGAGCCGCCCTCATCGACCACGACGACCGCGGGGTCGGTCACTTTGCTCTTCACGAACGGCGCGATGGCGCGCACCGCGATGCCGGCCGCGCCGACGAACACGAGCGCGTCGGACTGGTCGAACATCTGGGTGGTCCACTCCGAAAGGCTGAGCGGTTCATTGCACCGGGCCACCGTCATCGTGAGACGCGGCGCCCCGTTCGACAGCTTCGGAGGGCGTTCCGTGAATGCGGTATGGATGCGTTCAGCCAGAGCGTTTCCTCTGGCGGTGAACGAGAGAATGTCGATCTTCAAGACTCAGGGTCTCCTTTCGCGGTCCGGAACCCGGTGGTGAAAGTCGGGTCATAGAGTTTGCTGCGTTCCGGGGTCTCCGTCAGGAAATCGCCCACGAAGATGAGCGCGGTCGCTTTGATGCCTTCCCGCTCCGCGGTCTCAGCCAGGGTCCCGACCGTGCAGTACACGGTCTTCTCCTCCGGCCAGGTCGCTTTGTACACGATGGCGGCGGGCGAGTCCTTCGTGAAGGCGCCTTTGCAGAGCGCTTCCTCCACTTCGTTCAAAAGGCCGGCCGACAGGAAGATGGCCATGGACGACCCGTGTGCCGCCAGTTTCTCCAACGCTTCCTGCTCCGGGACCGGGGTCCGGCCCGCCATGCGGGTCAGGATGAGGGTCTGGGAGATGCCGGGCAGAGTGAACTCGGCGTTCAGAGCTGCCGCCGCGCCGAACACGCTGGAGACGCCGGGTGTGACGTCGTAGCCGATGCCCTTCCCGTCGAGCGCGTCCATCTGCTCCCGGATGGCCCCGTACATACTGGGGTCTCCGGTGTGGAGGCGGACCGTGGTATGGTGCATCGCCTCCTGCTCTTCCATGACGGCCAGGACTTCTTCGAGCGTCATGGTAGCGCTGTTATAGATCGCGCACCCTTCCCGGGCACGCAGTAAATGCTTCGGGTTGACGAGGCTGCCCGCATAGATGATGCAGTCGGCCTCTTCGAGGAGCTTCGCGCCCCGCAGCGTGATGAGGTCTTCCGCTCCGGGTCCCGCTCCGACAAAATGGATCATTTCGTTTCCTCCGTGGGTCTCACCAGCAGGATCGTGAAGTAGCTGTAGGTGGATTCCGGCGCCTCCAGGAGCGCGGTCTCAAACTCGGACAGCGTCGGATAGACCTGCTCTCCGGGCAGTCCGCAGTTCACGACGACCGAGGTCGTCTCAGCCAGGCCTTTCGCCTTCAGGGCCGCCAGGGTCTCCGGCAGCGTGCGGACCGTCTTCATGAGGACCTTGGTTCCGTACTCGTCGAGGAGCCGGTCACAGAGTTCGCTGTCCGCCGCGCCCGGGATGATATACACCGGGGTGTCCGCTTCCGTCAGGGAGGTGCCAAGAGTGGCGGCCGCCGCGCAGAAGCTCGGGACACCGGCCACGAAGATCGTTTCGTACCCGTCCGCCTTCAGGAGGTCGGCGATGTACTGGCACGTGGTATAGATGGAGACGTCCCCGAGGTTCAGCATGGCGACGTCCATGCCGCGGTCGAGGAACTGTTCGATGTTGTCGGCCGCCTGGCGGTGCGCTGCTTTCGTAACAGACGCGTCGTTCGTCATCGGGAAGTTCAGGGGCAGCAGCGTCTTGGCCGCCCAGAAGGTCTCGTCGCCGGCCTCCGTCATACGGGGACCGAAGGAGAGTTCGAGGAACCGGGATATGCCGGCTTTGGCGATGGAGTACGCGACCATCTCACCGCTCCTGGTCCTCGGCGCCGCGATGACCGGGCAGTGCATAATGGTCTGCACCGCGCTCAGGGTCAGAAGACCGCTGTCTCCGGGGCCAACGCTGACGCCGTAAAACGTGCCTTTGCCGGTCTCGGTCTTATGGGACTTTGGAAGGTTCGAGACAAAGGCCGCCTGGCTGTGTTCGTAGGAGTACGACAGGATGTGTTCCAGCGCGTCGTGCTCGAGCTTATGCTCTGCCATGGTCCCTGACCTCCTTCCAGTGTTTCAGTAATCGTTCTGCCGTTTCGGTGACCGCCAGCAGTCCGTGGACGTTCGAGAAGATGACGGCTCCGACCGGTGTTCCCGCGCGGGCGGTAAGGTTCTTCTGCACCGCGTCTGAGATCCGCGCCATGGTGGCGTCCTTGAGTCCGGCCGCCTCGAGCAGATCCAGTGCCGCGTCGGTCGTGGCAGCGTCCAGGAGTTTTTCTGTCAGGCCCGCCGGTGCGCCGCAGACCGCCGCGTGGGCCGCCAGCAGTTCCATCCGACTGTCCGCCACGGAGGAGTGGGTGTTCATGATGTTCCCCGCCACCTTGACGAGCTTGCCGATGTGGCCCGCGAGCAGGATGTCTTCAAAGCCGATCGAAACGGCGGCATCCAGCGCGTCGCCCACGTAGTTGGAGATCTTGACGACCGGGACCTCGAGGTCCGACCAGCCCTGCGCATCGAGGAAATCTTTCCCGTAGTTGCCGGGGGTCAGGAGGACTGCGGGGCGAGGTACCCCGGCCTGCTTCTGAAGTGCGAACGCCTGGCGGAGCTCCACCGCGATCGTGTCTTTCAGCGCCTGTTCACTCATGGGCTCGACGATGCCGGAAGTCCCGAGGACCGACAGGCCGCCTTCGACGCCCAGCTTCGGGTTGAAGGTCTTCTTCGCTCTCTCCTCCCCGCCGGGGATGGAGATGACGACCTGTACGGCGCCTTTCGTAACGGGGTCGTAGTCCAGTTCTTCACAGACGTCGAGGACCGCGTCCCGGATCATCTGCCGCGGCACCCGGTTGATGGCGGCGTTGCCGACCGGCTGGTCGAGCCCCGGTTTCGTGACCCGGCCGACGCCGTCTCCGCCGTCGATGACGACCGCTTCGGAAGACGGTTCTCCGAGAGAGACGGTGGCGACCACCGGCATGCCGTCGGTCACGTCCGGGTCGTCCCCGGCGTCTTTGCGGACCGCGCAGCGGACCGTTCCGTCTTCTTTCTGCTCACAGACCTCCGGGACCACTTCCACGGTCCAGCCCTTCGGGGTCCGGACGGACAGGGTCTTCGGAGCGGTGCCGGTCAGGAGGAGTTGTGTCGCGCCTTCGGCCGCCAGCGCCGCGCAGGTGCCGGTCGTGTACCCGCAGCGCAGCTGCTTCGTGCCGCTCTGCACAAAGTGCTCAAAGGCCAAAGCGCTCCCCTCCTTTTAAAATTACAAACAGTTCATTACATCTGATTGTTAAAAATTCTTACCCTATAGGATACCACAGATAGAAACGCTTATCAATTTTACACACCGCTCGAAAAGACAAAAACAGGACTTCCGGAGAAGTCCTGTTTTCCGATTCTATTTGGTTGTGCCGAGGATCTCCGCGACCATGTCGGCCGGGGTGTCGGCGATGCACGTGGCACCGTACGACTTCAGTTCCTCCCTTGTGCGGAAGCCCCAGAGGGCCGAGATGCAGGGCAGACCGGAGTTTTTCGCGGTCTTGAGGTCGACGTCAGAGTCTCCGATATAGACCGTGCGGGACGGTTCCGCGGAGAGTTCGTTCATCGCCAGGAACACGCTGTCGGGGGCCGGTTTCCGGGCCACGCCCTCCCGCTCGCCGATGGCGATGTCCATGTGGAAGAAATCGTCGTTCAGGGTCTGCACCGCGCCGTCGATCTTGTTCGAGACGATGGCCATTTTGATGCCGTGCTCCTGCAGCTCCCGGACCGCGTCCAGGATGCCGTCATAGGGGCCGGTCGTGTCCGTCTGGACCTTCGCGTACACTTCCCGGAACGTGGCGAACGCCTCCTCGAACAGGGGGTTCTTCTCCCCGCCCGGGACCGCGTGGTCCATGAGGTTGCGGATGCCGTTGCCGACGAAGTGGCGCATCTCTTCCAGCGTCCGCTCCTGCCAGCCGAACCGGCGCATGGCCGCGTTGACGGCGGTCGTGAGGTCGGTCAGAGTGTACAGCAGTGTGCCGTCGAGATCGAAGATGACGGTGTCGTATTTCGGGGTCAGCTGGGTCATACTTTCGAACTGTGCTCCTTGAGAAGTCGATATTTCTCATCCCAGAGTTCCTGGGAGAGGTCGACGTAGTAGTTGTGCGGGTGCTCGAAACGGGTGACTTCCTCCCAGAGGGTTTCGACCTGCTCCTTGCAGTATTTCTGGATCTCGTCGATGGGCTTGCGCTCGAAGACGCACTTGCCGCCGACAAAGACCGGCTCCAGAAGCTTGCGGGCCGTGAAGTGTTCGAGGGTCTTCTGCTTCCAGGTGTAGTCCGGGTCGAAGAGAAGGTACGGCTTGGTGTCGTCGATGACTTCGTCGGTCAGGGTGAGGACGTCCGCCTCCGCCTTGCCGGTCTCCTTGTCATAGAGACGCCAGACTTCCTTGACGCCCGGGGTGGTGATCTTCGTGACGTTCTCGGAGATCTTGATCTTCGGGATGACCTTGCCGTCCTCTTCGATGGCGCAGAGTTTGTAGACGCCGTCGAGGACCGGGGAGGACTTCGCCGTGATCATGCGTTCGCCGACGCCGAACGAGGTGATCTCAGCGCCCTGCTCGAGCATGTCGGAGATGAGGTATTCGTCGAGGGAGTTGGACGCGACGATGCCGCAGTCCGGGAACCCGGCGTCATCGAGCATCTTTCTCGCCTTCTTGGAGAGGTAGGTGATGTCGCCGGAGTCGATGCGGATGCCCGCCGGACGGAACCCTCTCGGGACGACTTCCCGGTTGAAGGCTTCGATGGCGTTCGGGACACCGGACTTCAGGACGTTGAAGGTGTCGACGAGCAGCGTGCAGCTCTGCGGGTACTCTCTTGCGTAGGCGAGGAAGGCGTCGAGCTCGGTGTCGAACATCTGGACCCAGCTGTGGGCCATGGTGCCGAGCGCCGGGATGCCGTAGTCTCTGCCGTCAAGCGCGCAGGCGGTACCGACCGCGCCGCCGATGTACGCGGCACGCGCGCCGTGGATGGCCGCCATGGCACCG
>ONJD01000052.1 GCA_900317985.1 uncultured Eubacteriales bacterium
GACACGAAAGCGCGGCCCTGAACCGGACGCCCCGGTGGTGGCCGGCTATCTCGATCATACGCTGAAAGAACTGCGGTTCGACTTTCAGGAAACCTATCCCCTGGTGGGCGGCTATGCCCTGGCAAGGAAGGACGGCAACTATTTTGTGCTGGACGCATCGCTCCAGGAGGTGACCGCCTGCGAATTCACGGCGGTCAAAGCCGACCCATACGGGAACGCGCAGAAGTACGGGATGATCCTCGGCCGCCTGCCCGGCGACCCGGAACAGTGGGCGATGTACGCCCCGAACGGCATCCGCGTCAACGAGTTTTCCGCGGATGACCTTCGTTTGCCGGAAGAAGTGAAAGCGCCGCTGGCGTTTTGCAAGGACGGCCTTTGGGGGTTTGTCACCCTGGATGGCACGGTCCTTCTGGAACCGCAGTTTGAAGACGCCACGTCGTTCTCGAAAGGGATGGCGGCAGTCAAAAAGGACGGTAAATGGGGTTACATCGACAAGACGGGAGAGTTCCTCATCCCACCGACCTTTGAAGAAGCGGGACCGCTGTCGCCGTCCGGTTCCGCCTTTGTCAAAAACCATGCGGGGTACAGCCTGATGAAGCTCAGCCGGTATGCCCGTTCAGAAAAGTAATTCAGAAAAGCAATAGAAAGAAGGAATGATCGATGAAGAAAAAAGTGGCTAACCGGACCATGGTGTTTGAAGAGGCGGATGTCTTTACCGCACAGAAATATCTGCGAAACCTTGCGACCGGCCGCAGTCCCCTCGACGGAGAGGACCTGGCGGAAGACCACCTCCTCCGGGACCCTGCGCTGGTGGGCGCCATGAATCTTGCCGCCGACCTGCTCGAAGCCTGGATGGACAACGGCGGGTTCAACCGGGTGGAACCGGACCGGACGCGGCCCTTTGAGATTTCAGATACCGACCGAGGCAAGATCGTAATATCGGATGAGGCGGTCGGCATCATGACGATCGCAAACCGCATCTCCAAAGTCCTTCCCTACGACATGAAGACCGTCCGCTACGGACAGATCTCCGCCTGGCTGCAGTACATCGGCGCGCTGGAATGGAAAGAGGAGGAGGGCAAAAAACGCAGGGTCAGCACCGCGGTCGGGGAACAGCTCGGCATCCGAAACGTCAGCCGCCGCGCCGCTGACGGCACCACCTACCGTAAAAACGTTTATGACGCCAACGCCCAGCGCTTCATCCTCGACAACCTCGAGGGCATCATGAGCTACTCGTCTCAGGCGAAAGTCCGGGAAGCGGCCGAAAAAGTCGAGGCGAGCGAAGGCAAGGTGGCCGCCCCGAAGAAGTCTGCATCGAAAGAATCCGCATCGCAGAAGCCGACGGAAGCGGAACTGGAATCAGCGGACATGCCGAAAGGAGACGCCACTTCCCCGGCGGAGGAGTGAACCGGCGATGAGAAACTATAACGAAGAATTCATGCAGTGGCTGGAGCAGGTGAGGGAGATCGACCCGAAGTCCCATGAGGACCTTCCCGAAGAGCTCCAGAAAGAGTTCGAAAAACTCATGCTGCTCGCCAGCATCCCGTTTTGCCACATCTACGGAGAGGACCCGGAGGCGATGAGCGAACTGCTCATGGTATGCCTGACCGAGAAAGAATACTACGGTGAAACCGGCGAACCTCTGCGAGTCGTCATGATCGAAGAAGGGAAAACGTTCACAAGCCCGTTGAACCATCTGGTGGCACAGCCGGTGCTCTACGCGGAAGATGACCGCGGTCGCAGTTTTGTATTCCTGTACTGTGACTGGCGCGGCCCGATCCTCGGCGAAGCCGCGGCCATCTTTGACGCGATCCATGAGGTGCATCGCCAAAACGGAGTGGCGTTCGACGACCTGCCGGATGTCTACTTCATCTACCTGACCGACTACGACCTCACGAGGCAGGGGCAGCAGGTCATGCGGCTCGACCCGGGGGAAGAGGAGAAACCGGTCCGCCGTTCCCGCAAAGAGTGGGAGGCACAGGGCTGCGACCCCGACCAACCGGAGCCGAACATCGCCAAGTGGCATACCATCTTCTTCAACGCCGCCATGGTGAATTGAAATGGAAAGAGGTATTGCATTTGAACAAGAGAGGAGTATAATGTAACTGGAAATCAGTTACAAATATGATATGGCAAACAAGGAAGTTCTGCTTCGAAAATTGACATCGAAGCCGATTCCCCGCAATTTCACAATGCGGGAACTTGACCAGTTGATGTCGAAGTGTGGATGCGACAAAACATCCGGCGGGCGCGGTTCCTCCATTCAGTACACTTATTCTTTGACGGGAGAAACGGTTACTTTTGATCAGCCACATCCCCAAAAGGAACTCCGGCCTTACCAGTTAAAAAAGGTGATTGGTTTCCTGCAAAGAATTGGCGAATTGAAGGAGGGTTTCTGATGAATACGTTAATGGAATACAAAGGATATCACGCGAAAAGTTATTTCGATGCAGATGAAAAAATCTTTATTGGCGAAGTAGTCGGAATCGATGATTCCTTAAACTTTCATGGATATTCTGTTTCTGAATTGGAAGAGATGTTTCATCAGAGCATTGATAACTATCTTGACCTTTGTAGAAAGATTGGGAAAGAGCCAAATAAAGAATACCGTGGAATGTTCAATGTCCGTATTTCGCCGGAACTGCACCGCCTCGCGGTAATGGAAGCAGCAAATCGAAACATCACATTGAACCAGCTTGTCTCAGATGTTTTGGCAAGCGCACTTCAACAGGCATAAGCTAAGAGACTTCTCGATTTGAGAAGTCTCTTCTTTTTCTGCCATTAGCTTTGATCAGGCATTGGTCGATCCGCGGCATCTTTACAAGAGTAAAGAAATTAGGATTGTAAGAAACAGGGTTTCTGCTTTACAATGGGTTTAGGTCATTTGCTCGTGGACAAACCAGAGCAAAAGTAACCACGAGAGAGAAAGAAGGACTGGTATGAGCATCGATATCGGCATCATCGAGACCCCGACCGTGCGGCAAATGTTCATGGAACGCATTGCCGGCATGATCGTCAGCGGAGAACTGAAGCCCGGCGACAAGCTGCCCTCCGAGCGCGAGATGGCGGCGCAGGCGAAAATCTCCAAGTCGGCCGTGCACTTCGCCATGGTCGAACTCGAGCGCATGGGGTTCGTCAAGACCATCCTGCGCCAGGGCACGTATGTCCAGGACTTCACCCTGCACGGCACGGCCGAGACCCTGAACCTGCTCACCAGCACCAAGAACTTCCACTACACCCCGGAGAACGTCCGCGACATCATCGATATGCGCTACGCCATCGAGTCCGCCGCGCTCGAGCGTCTCGCGGACAACCTGACCGATGAGGCCATCGCCGCGTTCCGCGCCGACATCGAAATGTCCAAACGGATCATGGAAGCCGGGCTTCCGGGCAACGACGGTGCGGTCGACAACACCGGAGCCGACTTCGCGGGCAAAGACAAGTACCCGAACCTTGACGTGCCGAAACTCGCCCGTTCGTTCTTCCACTTCCACCACAACCTGTGCGTCTACTCCGGCAACTTCGTCCTGCCGCTCATCTTCAACACGTTCAAAGAGTCCACTGCTTACTTCTGGGAGCAGCCGATCCGCGAGTTCGGCCCGGAGCGGTGCATCGAGTTCATGGAAGCCATGCTCGACGCGGTCATGACGAGGGACGCCAAGCGGTCCAAAGCATATCTGCGCGGCCAGCTCGAGCTCTACCGCGACGTCATCGCCGGAAGAACTACATTCTGATCCAGTACACCAAAAGGACCCCGTTCGGGGTCCTTTCTCTTTTAGCATTATCTTTACTTTAATCAGATAACATGATACTATAATGAAGACTTTATTTCTTCGAAATAATCAAGTTCTGGAAGGAGAATCTCTATGAAAAAACTCATTTCGGTCATTCTCGCGGCCATGATGGTCGTTCTGCTCGCTGCCTGCGGCGGCGGAAGCAAGGGCGGCGACGCTCAGTACGTCTTCCTCGAGGAAGAGATGGGCACTGAGTCCTATGCCATCGGCTTCAAGAAGGGCAACGAAGACCTGGCGAAGACCGTCACCGGCGCTGTGTACGCTCTCGTCAAGGACGGCACCTATGACAAGATCGGTGAAAAGTATCCCGACATCAAAGATTACCTTTGCCTGAAGGCTGAGGACCTTGCCGATGCCGAGATCCCCGCAAAGGGATCGGGCGACCCGAACTTCACCTTCAAACACGGCTTCGACCTCGACTATCCGCCTTATTCCTACCTCAAGGATGACGGCTCGGTCGGCGGCTTCGACGTCGAACTCTGCCAGGCAGTCTGTGCCTACATGGGCTGGAAGTACGAATCCGTCCCCTTCAACTGGGAAGCCAAGGACATGGAACTGAACGCCGGTTCCTGCGACTGCATCTGGTCCGGTTTCACCAAGGAAGGCCGTGAAGACAAGTACACCTGGGGCTGCACCTACTCGAACAACGTCCAGGGCATCCTGGTCGCTTCCGACTCCGGCATCACCACTCTGGCCGACCTCGCCGGTAAGACCGTCGGCGTCCAGATCGACACCTCCGCCGCGGAGATGCTCGAGGACTCCAAGAAAGAGCTTGCTGACACTTTCGGTGAACTCAAGACCTATGAGACCTACACCGTCGCGTTCAACGACCTGAAGGCCGGCGCCATCGACGCCATCGCCATCGACATGACGGCCGGTGCCTACCTCATTTCCAACGAAGCAAAATAAACAGTAAGTAACAGATCGGGGCATGAACCGACTTGAGGTCCATGCCCCTTCTCTTTGGAGGTAACTATATGTCCTGGCAAATCATGCTCTCCGCGATGGGCGAAGGCATGCTGCGCACTCTGGCCATCTTCTTCCTCACGATCCTCTTCTCCATGCCCCTCGGCATGATCGTGACGCTGCTGCGCCGCTCGAGATTCAAGATCGTGTCCGGGATCATGAAGGTGTACATCGCCATCATGCGCGGCACCCCGCTGATGCTTCAGCTCCTCGCCTGGTATTTCGGCCCGTACTACCTGTTCGGCGCCTCGATCCGCGGCTATCGGTTCGCCGCCATCATCATCGGTTTCACCATGAACTATGCCGCCTACTTCGCGGAAATCTACCGCGGCGGTATCGAGTCCATCTCCGCCGGCCAGTATGAGGCCGCGGAAGTCCTGGGTTACAGCAAGACCCAGACCTTCTTCAAGATCATCCTGCCGCAGGTCATGAAGACCATCATGCCCTCGGTCACCAACGAGATCATCACCCTGGTCAAGGATACGTCCCTCGCCTTCGCCCTCGCGTACAATGAGATGTTCGCCATCGCGAAGCAGATCGCCGCGTCCCAGACCTCGTTCACGCCATACGTCGTCGCAGGTGTGTTCTATTTCGTCATGAACTATGTCGTGGCATTCGTCATGGAACGCGTCGAGAAGTCTATGGACTACTACAGTTAAGGAGGTGGCAGTATGGTTTTAGAGATGAAAAACATCAAAAAATCGTTTGGCGATGTCGAAGTCCTGAAAGACATCAGTCTTGGTGTCGACACGAGCGAAGTCGTCAGTATCATCGGCCCCTCCGGTTCCGGCAAGAGTACGCTCCTGCGCTGTGCCACGTTCCTCGAGACCATCGATTCCGGTGAGATCAGCTACACCGGCACCCCGGCGGTCACGACCGGCGCGGACGGCAAAGCGGAATACGTCAGCCCGGCCGAACTGCGCAAAGCAAAGCAGCACTTCGGTCTGGTCTTCCAAAACTTCAATCTGTTCCCGCACTACTCCGTCATGAAGAACATCACGGACGCGCCGATCAACGTACAGAAGCGCGACAAGGATGAAGTCTTCGCCGAAGCGGAAGAACTCCTTCGCAAGATGGACCTCACCCAGCGTGCGGATGCCTACCCCTGCCAGCTCTCCGGCGGACAGCAGCAGCGTGTGGCCATTGCCCGCGCGCTGGCCATGAACCCCGCCATCCTCTTCTTCGACGAGCCCACCAGCGCGCTCGACCCCGAGCTCACCGGTGAGGTCCTGAAGGTCATCCGTCAGCTGGCGGAAGACAAGATGACCATGGTCGTCGTCACCCACGAGATGCCCTTCGCCCGTTCGGTCTCGAACCGCGTCATCTTCATGGACGGCGGCGTCATCGTCGAGCAGGGCGACCCCGAGGCAGTCTTTGGCAACCCGACGCAGGAACGTACGAAGCAGTTCCTTAGAAACTATCAGCAGTAATGGAAGTAACATATAGTCTGTTCGACCCGACCGGGAATATCACCCTTTTGGTGGAGACTCCGGTCCCGGAAGATAATCAGCCCTCCGTGGCGGCGGCTCTCATGAAAGTCGAGCCGTCGGTGGAGCAGGTAGGTTTTGTTTCCGCGCCGTCAGACTCCTCCCGCGATATCGATCTGCGGATGGCCGGCGGCGAATTCTGCGGCAACGCGACCATGAGCGCAGCAGCGCTGGCAGTCATGCGCAGTGGGAGGACCCCGAAGCAGGGGGACCCCATCGGCGTGACGGTCCGTTCTTCCGGCGCCTCCGGCCCCGTGACCGTGGCGCTGAAAGCAGAGAGCGACACCGCATATTATGGCTCTGTCATCATGCCGCAGCCGCGTTCCATCGATGACGCCCCGTTCACCGTGACCGGGGACGGCAGAAAACCGGTCATCGTCCGGTTTGACGGCATTGCGCACGTCATCCTGGAGCGTCCCGCCCCCGAGGGCGAGAGAGGCCGTTCCCGGGCCGAGGCCCTGGCGCGCAGCTGGTGTGAAGCCCTCGGGACAGATGCCATCGGCATCCTGTTCTTCGAGCGGCACAAGCTGAGACTCACGCCCCTCGTCTATGTCCCCGCCGTCGGCACCGTTTGCTGGGAGTCCGCGTGCGGCAGCGGCACGACCGCCATCGGCGCTTACATGGCTGACCGGACCGGCAAGCCGGTCGACATCACGCTGAAAGAGCCCGGCGGCTCACTGAACATCCTGTCGCTCGACGGCAGGACGCTCCAGATGAGCGGAACGGTCACCTTTGTAAAACAGAAAACGGCATCGCTTGCGTTTCCCCTGGATTGATGCTAAGATAAACCCGTAATCAATGAAACAACGGCGTTTCATCTCACAGAGATGGAACGCCCTTTTTTTGTGGAAAGGAGTCGAGACGATGGCAGCATTTGACCGGGTCAAAAGCGGCATCCCCGAAATGGACCTTGCGCTGGACAACATCCGTCTGGGCGACAATGTCGTATGGCGTGTTTCCGATCTCGACCAGTTCAGGCTGTTCATGGAGCCCTATGTCCGGCAGGCGATCGAGGACAAAAGGAACCTCATCTATTTCCGTTTCGCCAACCATGAGCCGCTGCTGGAGGACTGCCCCGGGGTCAAAACGATCGAAGTCCCGCTGACTCACAAATTTGAGAAGTTCACGGTCGCCATCCACAACTACATCGAACAGGAGGGCAGAGACGCGTTCTATGTGTTCGACTGCCTGTCCGAACTCCAGGCCGCCTGGGCGACCGACCTGATGATGGGCAACTTTTTCCGGGTGACCTGCCCCTTCCTGTTCATCCTGGATACGGTGGCGTTCTTCCCGATCATCCGGGGAAAGCATTCCGTCCACGCGATCAACAAGATCCTGGACACGACCCAGTTGTTCTTTGACGTCTATTCCGACTCGAAAAACGTCTACGTCCGCCCGGAAAAGGTGTGGGAACGGACGTCGGACACGATGTTCCTCCCGCACACCTATGACCCGGAGAGCGGTGAATTCCGCCCGATCCTCGACGGGGTCCGGTCCAGCCGGTTCTATCAGTCGCTCGGGCTGGCGCAGCGCTCCGCGGAGGAGCAGTACATCGACTCCTGGGACCGCGAGTTCAACCGCGTCAAACTGCTCCACGAAAACGGCATCGACGTGACGGAGGAATGCGGCAGGATCTGCGAGATCATGATGACCCGCGACGAAAAGATGCAGGAGATGGTCAAAGAGCATTTCACGCCCGAGGACTATTTCGCCGTCCGGGACCACATGCTCGGCACCGGGAAGATCGGCGGCAAAGCCTGCGGGATGCTCCTTGCCCGGAAAATCATCGAGAACCGGGAACCGGACATCCATGAAGTCCTGGAACCGCACGACTCTTTCTATGTCGGCTCGGACCTGTATTACACCTACATCGTGGACAATAATCTGTGGGATCTGCGGATCCGGCAACGGACACCGGAAGGCTATTTCTCCCTGGCGGAAGAGTTCGCGGAGGGGCTGATGAACGGTGCTTTTTCCGCGGCGATGCGCGAGCAGTTCGTCCGGATCATCGAGTACTATGGACAGGACCCCTACATCATCCGGTCCAGCAGCATTCTGGAGGACGGGTTCGGGAATGCCTTCGCGGGGAAATATGAGTCGGTCTTCTGCATCAACCGCGGGAGCCTGGAGACACGGCTGGCCGAATTCGAACACGCGATCAAAGTCGTCTATGCCAGTACGATGAGTCTCTCCGCACTCGACTATCGGAAACGGCGGAATCTCGACACCCGCGATGAACAGATGGCGCTGCTCATCCAGCGGGTTTCGGGGTCCTATTACGGGTCCCGCTATATGCCCTGCGCCGCGGGAGTCGGTTACTCCTACAGCCCTTACCGGGTCATGAAAGACACCGATCCGACCGCGGGCATGCTGCGCCTGGTCATGGGGCTCGGCACGTCCGCCGTTGACCGCACCGAAGGGTCGTACCCGCGGATCGTCAACCTGGACAAGCCGGAGAAGACCTCCTACTCGTCGTCTGCCGACAAGCACAAGTTCTCTCAGGGGAAAGCGGAGGTCATCGACATGGCGGAGCGCACGCTGAAACAGCTCCCGCTCCGGGAGATCGAGGCGGACCTCCCGCGCTATCTCCAGCGGATCCTGCTCGAGCACGACTTCGATGCGGAGAGCCGCCTGCGGGAAACGGGCCGGTTCCGGCCGGTCACGTTCATCTCCTGCAAAGGGCTCGTGGAAAATGAAGCGCTCATGGATCAGATGAAGCGGATGCTCCACTGCATCCAGGAGGAATATGACTATCCGGTCGATACGGAATTCACGGTCAACATTTCGGAGAACGGCGAGTACTCGATCGACCTCCTGCAGTGCCGGCCGCTGCAGGTGCTGAAAGGGGAGACCGGGACCGTGATCCCTCCGGATATCCCGGAGGAAGAGATCCTTCTGGAGAGCCGGGGCGCGTCCATGGGCATTACCGGGACGACCTCGCTCGACACGATCGTTCTCGTCGACCCGCTCCGCTATTATGAGCTTCCCTACAAGGACAAGGACCAGGTCGCCAAGCTGATCGGGAAGATCAACTGGCATTACCGCGACATGGGCAAACACATGATGCTGATCGTCCCCGGCCGGGTCGGCACCTCCTCGCCGGAACTCGGCGTGCCGACGACGTTCTCCGACATCAGCGCGTTCGAGATCATCTGCGAGACCGAGGAGTCGAAGGTCGGGTACAACCCGGAGCTGTCCTTCGGGAGCCACATCTTCCAGGACCTGGTGGAGGCGAAGATCCTGTACACCGCGGTCTTCCGGGACCGGAAGACGATCCATTACACACCGGAGAAACTGACCTCTTCGAACGATCTCGTTTCGGAATTCGATCCGGGCGACGCGCTCGCCGGAGTCGTTCATGTCTACGATGTTTCCGACCGGAACTGCCGTGTCTACAACGATGTGGCCAATGAACATCTGGTGATCACCGGCTGACCAATGGAGCTCATTTCCTTCATTGACGGATGTCAGAAAACTAAATATACTTTAATTAGGCAAGTTCGTTATCGATTTAACTATATAGGACAATCTGGCGGACTTGCCCTTTTTGCTTTATATGGGAAGAAAGGAGACTGTTATTCTATGCGAGACCTGAAACACCTGCAGTTTTTTGAAGACCTCCTTCAGCAGGCGCACAACGAACTGGTCAAGCAGGCGAAAGACGACGGCAAGGTCGCGGTCGGGTACACCTGCTACTATGTTCCGGAAGTCCTCATGAACTGCGGAAACGCTTTCTCGGTACGGCT
>ONJD01000031.1 GCA_900317985.1 uncultured Eubacteriales bacterium
CGAGTTTGACGTTGATGCGAGCATCGCGGTTGGCGTTCTTCAGATCATAGATGAGTTGCGCCAGGTCCTCGATGGAATAGATGTCATGGTGCGGCGGCGGTGAGATCAGCGAAACGCCGGGCGTGGAAAAACGAGTCGCCGCGACCCAGGGGTACACTTTTCTGCCCGGAAGGTGTCAGCCTTCGCCGGGTTTGGCGCCCTGCGCCAGTTTGATCTGGATCTCTTTTGCCGAGACGAGATATTCACTGGTGACACCGAAACGGCCGGACGCGACCTGTTTGATGGCGCTGTTGCGCTCGGTCCCGAACCGGTCGCGGAGTTCGCCGCCCTCTCCGGTGTTGGACTTGGCGCCGAGGCGGTTCATCGCCACAGCCATGCATTCATGGGCCTCTCTGGAGAGAGAGCCGTAGGACATGGCACCGGTCTTGAACCGTTTGACGATCTCGGAAGCGGGTTCCACCTCCTCGATCGGGATGCCCTGTTCCGGGTATTCGAACGCCAGGAGACCGCGCAGGGTATGCGGGACGTTCTCGTCGTCGACCATGGCGGAATACGCTTTGAATCGTTCGTAGTCGCCGTCCTGGACCGCTCTGCGCAGGTTGATGATGGTACGCGGGTTATAGAGGTGGTCCTCTTTTCCGGCACCGCTGCGCAGTTTGTGGTACCCCATGCTGTCGACGGTCGTGTCAGTACCGAGGCCGAGCGGATCGTAAGCGTGGTCATGCCGGTATTCGACCCCTTCCGCGATCTCCGGAAGGCCGATGCCGCCGACACGGCTCACGGTGTTGGTGAAGTATTTCTCGACGACGTCCTCCCGGATACCGACGATCTCAAAAATCTGCGCGGACTGGTAGGACTGGATGGTCGAGATACCCATCTTGGAGGCGATCTTGACGATCCCGTTCAGCACCGCTTCGTTGTAGTCGTCGATCGCCGTATGGGGGTCCTTGTCGAGGAGGCCTTTTCTGATACACTCTTCGATGCACTCGTGCGCGAGATACGGGTTGACTGCGCGGGCACCGTAGCCGAGAAGCGTCGCGAAGTCGTGGACACATCGGGGCTCGGCACTCTCGAGGATGATGGAGACAGCGGTCCGTTTCTTCGTGCGGATGAGGTACTGTTCCATCGCGGAGACAGCCAGCAGAGACGGGATGGCCACATGGTTCTCGTCGACGCCGCGGTCCGACAGGATGATGATGTTCGCGCCCTTTTTATAGGCTTTGTCGCACTCTACGTAAAGGTGGTCGACCGCCTTTTCGAGGGACGTATTCTTGTAATACAGGATGCTGACCGTTGCCACTTTCAGACCGGGCAGATCCATATTCTTGATTTTCAGAAGATCGACACTGGTCAGGATCGGATGGCGGATCTCGAGGACCTGACAGTTCTCCTCGGCATCCTCCAGCAGGTTGCCGTCCGAACCGACATAGACCTGAGTGTCCGTGATGACCTTTTCCCGGATGGCGTCGATCGGCGGGTTCGTCACCTGTGCAAAGAGCTGTTTGAAATAGCTGAACAGCAGCTGGTGCTTCTCGGACAGGACAGCCAGCGGGATATCGATCCCCATGGCCGCGATCGGCTCTGAGCTGTTCTGAGCCATTGGAAGGATCGACGTGTTGATGTCCTCATAGGTGTAGCCAAAGACCTTGTAGAGCCGGTCCCGCTGCTCCTGCGAGGACTCCTCCACCTTTTTGTTCGGGATGGGGAGCTCATGGAGCGTTTTGAGGTGCATGTCCAGCCATTCCCCGTAAGGGTGGCGATGTGCGTACCGTTCTTTGCACTCATCATCGGAGATGATGCGTCCTTCTCTGGTGTCGATGAGGAGCATCTTGCCGGGTTGCAGGCGGGACTTCGTCACGATGTGGCGGACGTCCGGCGGGAGCACGCCGACTTCCGAAGACAGGATCAGGAGGTCATCATCGGTCACGTAATAGCGGGACGGCCGCAGACCATTCCGGTCGAGACAGGCGCCGACCTGGTCGCCGTCCGTGAACAGGACCGCGGCGGGACCGTCCCACGGCTCCATCATCGTGGAGTAATAGTGGTACATGTCCTTCTTCTCCCGGCTCATGGTGTCGTCAGACTTCCAGGGCTCCGGGATACAGATCATCATGGCGAGCGGCAGTTCCATCCCGTTCATGACAAGGAATTCGAGGGTGTTGTCGAGCATGGCGGAGTCCGAGCCGGCGGTGTCGACGACCGGAAGGATCTTTTCGTAGTTTTCCGAGAGGAACGGAGACTCCATCGTCTCGCCTCTGGCCAGCATACGGTCCGCGTTGCCGCGGATGGTGTTGATCTCACCGTTGTGGACAATGAGCCGGTTCGGATGCGCCCGTTCCCAGCTGGGGTTCGTGTTGGTGGAGAACCGGGAATGGACCATGGCGATGTGCGATATGAACTCCTCTTCCTGGAGATCTCTGTAAAAGCTCCTCAGCTGATGGACAAGGAACATGCCCTTGTAGACGATCGTTCTCGAGGACAGAGAGCAGACATAGGTGTTGTCATTGGACTGTTCAAAGACGCGGCGGACCACGTAGAGTTTGCGGTCGAAGTCGATCCCCTTTTCACAGTCGGCCGGTTTTTCGATGAAACACTGTTCGATGCAGGGCATCTTGTCGATGAGCGATGCCGCACTCAGCGGCTTTTGCCTTGAAGAAGTCGTGCGGCGTCGCGACGATGATGCCGACGCCGTCACCGGTCTCCCCGGCCGCGTCTTTGCCGGCGCGGTGCTCCAGCTTCTCGACGATCTTCAACGCGCTGTCGACGATGCGGCGGGACGCGACGCCTTTGATCGACACGACTGTGCCGATCCCGCAGGCATCGTGCTCGAATTGTTCTCGATAGAGCAGGTTGTTTTGCAGAGTTTCATTTTTCATTCTTGACAGTCCCTCTCAAAGGAGATTGGGCGAAGCATAAAAAAAGAGCCACAGAGCGCAGATTTCTCTGCGTTCTGTGACTTCTTCGCCACTGATGTTGCAACTATTATAATATGGAATTATGAAATATGCAACCTCATTTTTTTCATTCTTCGGTTTCTGCGACTTTTGTCTTCAGTTTTTTGACAGCCGCTTTTTCTCTTGCCTTCTTTTCGCCGTATGCTTTCTGTTTTTCCAGAGCGACATTTTCGAGAGACAGGTCAGCGCCGGTGTCTTTCGGGTCGGACTCATCGAAAACGAAGTCTTTGCCCGGAAGGATGGCGTTGAGCAGGATGCCGGCGATGGAGCCAACGGCCAGAGCGGACAGCGTGATGGCGACGCTGCCGATGTGGAAAGTCAGGCCATCAGTCATGCCGAGGGCACAGACCAGGATGACTGCCGCGATGATGAGGTTCCGGCTCTTGGAGAAGTCGACATGGGACTCGACCATGTTCCGGAGACCGGCGGCGGAGATCATACCGTAAAGGACGAAGGAGATACCGCCGATGGTCGCGGTCGGGATGGTGTGGATGATGGCCGCAAATTTCGGGCTGAAGGACAGGACCGCCGCGAAGCAGGCCGCAATGCGGATGACCTTCGGGTCGTAGACCTTGGTCAGCGCGAGGACGCCGGTGTTCTCACCGTAAGTGGTGTTGGCAGGAGCGCCGAACAGGGACGCGATGGTGGTGGCAAGACCGTCACCGGTCAGCGTTCTGTGGAGACCAGGGTCGGCGATGTAGTTCTTGCCGACGGTGGCGCCGATGGCGGAGATGTCGCCGATGTGCTCCATCATGGTCGCGAGCGCGATCGGGACGATGGCGATGATGGCTGTGAGGACCAGGGAGCTGTTCGAGAAGTCCACGCCGCCGAAGACGGTGCTGGACCAGTGGATCGGAGAGCCGATCCAGGCGGCTTCTTTGATGGGCGCGAAGTCGACGTCATGGCAAAGGATGGCGACGATGTAGGAGACGATGACGCCCATGATGATCGGGATGATCCGCATCATGCCGATGCCCCAGATGTTGAACATGATGACAACGACGAGTGCGGAGAACGCGACCAGCCAGTTCTCCTGGCAGTTCGCGACGGCGGAGCCGGAGAGTCCGAGACCGATGGCCACGATGATGGGACCGGTGACGACCGGCGGGAAGTATCTCATGACCTTGGAAGTACCGAAGGCACGGATGACGGCCGCGAGGATCAGATAGACGAGACCGGCACAGGCGACGCCGAAGCAGGCGTACGGCAGGAGCTGGGCCTGCGTCATGGATTCATCGGCAAGACCGGTGATGGCGGCGTAACCGCCGAGGAACGCGAAGGAAGAGCCCAGGAACGCGGGCACTTTCATCTTCGTGATGAAGTGGAACAGCAATGTGCCGAGACCGGCAAAGAGCAGAGTCGTCGAGACATCGAGTCCGGTGATCAGCGGAACGAGGACCGTCGCGCCGAACATGGCAAACATGTGCTGGAGACCCAGGACGACCATTCTGGGGGTGCCCAGAGTGGTGGCGTCATAGATCGCCTGACCTGCTTCAAAAGAAGCGGCTTTGGTTTTTTCTTCAGCCATAAGATCTCTCCCATTCATGAAAATTACATACATATTCAGCAAGAAACTTACCGTGTAAAATTCTACCAATTACGCGGGTAAAACGCAAGATTAAGTAGTGTACAAAAGAATAATAAACTATAAATTGTATTTGCGACGACGGGACTACCGCCGTGCGGACGACGGGACTTTCTAATGCGGACGACGGGACTTGGTTCGCGGCACTGCGCTGCCTGCGGCAGATGAAGCAGTGTCGTCGAACAGGAAGAAACAAGGAGTATCGCGACGCGCTCCAAGCGAGCGAGACGACTATGTTTCTGACCGTACTGCGTTTTCGCTTCGCGAAACCGCTCCGGCCTTCGGTTCAAGTCCCTGTCCGCAAAAAGAAACAGCGAATACGCATAAGCGTATTCGCTGTTTCCTGGTGCGGACGACGGGACTTGAACCCACATGAACTTGCATTCACTAGAACCTGAATCTAGCGCGTCTGCCAATTCCGCCACGTCCGCATATGTATGTCAAGCGGGAGACCCCGCGTTGACTGCTTGAATATAATAGCACAGCGACCGCTCAAATGCAACGGATTTTTTTATTTGTATGATCCGAGCTTCTGATCGAATTTGTTTTTTTCGATTTCTTCCGGGACCGGGATCGGATAATGACCGGTAAAACACCCGTCGCAGAACCCGACACTGGCCTGCTCCGCGATCCGGTGAGTCGCCTCTAATGACAGATATCCCAGTGAGTCTACCCCGATCTCTCGGGCGATTTCTTCGACCGTGTCATACCGGCACGCGATCAGTTTGTCGCGGCTGTCGACATCGGTCCCGAAATAGCAGGCATGGCGGAACGGCGGAGACGAGACACGCATATGGACCTCCTTTGCCCCGGCTTCCCGAAGCAGTTCCACGATCCGGGCACAGGTCGTCCCGCGGACAATGGAGTCGTCGATCATGATGACCCGCTTCCCCGCGACCGTTTCCCGGAGCACGTTCAGCTTGATCCTGACCGTGTCTTCCCGCTGTCCCTGTGTCGGTTCGATGAAACTCCGGCCAATGTACCGGTTTTTGATGAATCCCACACCATAAGGGATCCCGCTTTCCTTGGCATAGCCCATCGCGGCGTCCAGACCGGAGTCCGGGACACCGATCACGATATCGGCGTCGACCGGGTGCTCTTTCGCCAGAAACGCGCCGGCCCTCAGACGTGCGCCGTGCACGGACGCGCCGTCGACCACGGAATCGGAACGGGCAAAATAGATATATTCGAACACACAGATGCTCCGCTGTTCTTTTGGAAGGCAGTGGGTCCGGACCGACTCGATCCCTTCCGCGGAGATGATCACGATCTCTCCGGGCAGTACATCGCGAACGAACTCGGCTCCAACGGCGTCCAGCGCGCAGGACTCACTGCTGACCACCCAGGCTCCGCGTGCGGTCCGGCCTATACACAGCGGCCGGAATCCGTTCGGGTCGCGGAACGCGATCATCCGGGTCGCGGTCATGACGATGCAGGAGTAGGCGCCGCGGATCGAGGCCATCGTCTTCTCGATCGCCTCTGCCGTACTGGCGGAATGCAGGCGATGGGAAACGATCGTATAGGCGATCGCCTCCGTGTCGGAAGTGCCGTGGAAGATTCCTCCCGCCAGTTCGAACTGTTTACGCAGTTCCGCGGCATTGACGAGGTTCCCGTTGTGCGCGAGGGCCATGTTGCCCTTGATGTGCCGGATGACGAGCGGCTGGATGTTGCTGAGGCTCTTTCCGCCGGTCGTCGAATAACGGACATGGCCGACCGCCATATTTCCTTTCCCCAGCGCGTTCAGGCGCCCTTCCGGGAACACCTCATGGACCAGTCCATCGCCTTTGTGGTGGGTAAAGACGCCGTCATCGTTGACGACGATGCCACAAGCCTCCTGCCCCCTGTGCTGGAGAGCATAGAGGGCAAGGTAAGCAGTATGTGCGACGTCTGTCGTTTTTGGTTCCAGGATGCCAAATACGCCACATTCTTCATGTAACGCGTCAGTATAACAACTCATAACAGGATGATCCCGTGTTCGGCGCATTCTTCCCGCATTTCATCGGGCCAGAGCGCGCACTGGACTTCACCGATATGCGCCTTTTCGAGCAGCAGCATACACATGCGCGATTGACCGATGCCGCCTCCGATGGTCAGCGGAAGGGTCCCGTCAAGGATCCCCTTGTGGAACGGGCGTTCTTCCCGTTCCAGGCATCCTTCGATCTCCAGCTGGCGATGCATGCTCTCCGCGTCGACACGGATGCCCATCGAGCTGATCTCGAACGCGCAGCCGAGCAGTTCGTTCCAGGCGAAGATATCGCCGTTGAGCGCCCAGTCATCGTAGTCCGGCGCACGTCCGTCGTGCTTCTGACCGCTCTTCAGAGCGCCGCCGATCTGTTCGATGAACACGGTCCCGTGCTCTTTGACGATCGCGTCTTCCCGCTCTCTCGGGGTGAGGTCCGGGAAACGGTCTTCCAGTTCCTGGGTCGTAACAAAGTAGACTTCATCGCTCATCTCGAATCCGAGCATCGGGTACTTTTCTTTTACGACCTCATTGGTCTCGACGATCGCGCGGACGATCTTTTTCACGATGTCGTGGAGGAATTCCCGCGTGCGGTCCTCACGTCTTATGACACGGCACCAGTCCCACTGATCGACATAGAGCGAATGCAGGTTGTCCATATCGTCGTCCCGGCGGATGGCGTTCATGTCGGTATAGATGCCCTCGCCTGGCTCGTAGTTGTAATACCACAGAGCATGGCGTTTCCATTTGGCAAGGCTCTGGACGACCTGGCCTTCCCCTTCCATGTTCTTCATGGTGAAGGTCACTTTCCGTTCCACGCCGTTCAGGTCATCGTTGAGACCGCTGGCTTCCGTCACCATGAGCGGCGCGGTCACGCGGTCGAGGTTCAGCGCTTTGCTGAGCTTGAACTGGAATGTATCTTTGACGGTCTTGATCGCGTATTGCGTTTCCCGTTGAGTCAGTTTGCTTTGATATCCTTCCGGATAGATCGGATAGATCATAGATAACTCCCCTTAATAGTTGATGAGATACTGGTCGATCTCCCACTGAGAGATCTTCGTTCTGTATTCGTCCCATTCAGCCTTTTTGCCGGCGATGTAGTTATCGAAGACATGAGCGCCCAGAGTCTCGCGGACGAACGGATCTTTCTCCGCTTCCGCGATCGCCTCTTCGAGCGTACCGGGCAGACAGTCGATGCCGTTCTCTTTCAGCTCTTCGTCGCTCAGGACAAAGACGTTTTCATCGTAGGCAGGCTGCGGTACGAGTCCTCTCTTGATGCCGTCGAGGCCGGCGGCCAGGCACAGAGCCATTTCGAGGTACGGGTTGCAGGTCGGGTCCGGGCAGCGGAGCTCGACACGGGTTCCCTTGCCGCGGCTCGCCGGAATTCGGACGAGACAGGAGCGGTTCGAAGTGCTCCAGACAAGATAGCTCGGTGCCTCATAACCCGGGACCAGACGTTTATACGAGTTGACGGTCGGGTTCGAGAAGGCGGCAATGCCCTTCACATGTTCCATGATGCCCGCGATGAACGCGTAAGCTTCCTTGGAAAGGCCCAGGTCGCCGTCCGGATCGTCGAAGACGTTCTTGCCGGACTCGAGCTCGTAAAGGCTCATGTTGGTGTGCATACCGGAGCCGTTGATGCCGTAGATGGGTTTCGGCATGAAGGTCGCGTGAAGGCCGTGCTTGGTGGCATAGGTCTTGACGACATGCTTGAAGGTCATGACACGGTCCGCAGTCATCAGGCCCTCGCCGAACTGGAAGTCGATCTCGTGCTGGCCCTCGGCCACTTCGTGGTGCGACGCCTCGATGGTATAACCCATGCTCTCAAGAGCCAGACAGATATCTCGTCTGCAGTTCTCTCCGTGGTCGATCGGGTTCAGGTCGAAATAACCCGCCTTGTCGGCGACTTCCGTGGTCGGGTGGCCTTCCTCGTCGAGTTTGAAGAGGAAGAATTCACATTCCGGGCCGACGTTGAAGCCGTAGCCCATCGCTTTTGCCTCATCGATGACTTTCTGGAAGACATTTCGCGGATCGCCCTCGAACGGGGTCTTGTTATCGGACATATAGACCGAGCAGATCAGACGGCCGGTCTGGATATCTTCGTGCTTTCTCCACGGAACGATCGCCCAGGAGTCGTAATCGGGATGCAGATACATGTCACTTTCATCGATCCGGACGAATCCGTTGATGGAGGACCCGTCAAACATGATCTCGTTGTCCAGCGCCTTTTCCAGCTGCGACACCGTGATGGCGACGTTCTTCATGATACCAAACAGGTCGGTGAACTGAAGTCTGACAAATTCCACGTGGTTCTCTTTTGCGCTCTGCAAAATCTGTTCTTTTGTGAGCTTACTCATAAGATCCTCCTTCTCGACATTACATCGATCATAAAATTTGATAAAAAAGAAGAAGGCGCTCCGATACGGATCGGAACGCCTTCGCTCTTTATCTTGGCTAAGAGTCTACACCTGCAAAATGGTTTTGTCAACTCTTTTTGAAAAATTTGATTTTTGAATTTTCATTTTTGGCATCAAAACGATATGTTCTCTGCCGTAAATGAAAATACCATCTTATCAGATTGTCTTATGGCCCTTCATGTAACGGACGCCGACCAGATAGATGTTCGCTGCACGGGGCTCTTTCGTCTTGACACGCAGGTTCACATCGTCCGTGACGATGCCGACCGTGCCCTTCGACGAATACGAGATCTTTCTGACGTCTGTCCCCTTTACGCGGGTCGACTTGCCGTCCCACAGAACTTCGATGCTGTCCTTGTAAAGGCGGATGACGCCGTGTTCGTCGGCGAGGTGTACATCGCCCTTCTCATCCATGACGGAGACGAGCTGTTCGTCGTGCTCGACCAGGACCTGGTCCGGGTCTTTTGCCTCGTCGATGAGTTTGTAGATGAGTTCCTTCTGGTACTTGTCCCAATCGGGGATGTTGTCCCACGCCATGTCTTTGGAGTGCCAGAAGCCGTAGTCGTCGACGGTGGCCTCGAAGTCGCAGCAGTCGCACCAGAGCCGGTCGTGCTTCGTGTGGAGTTTGCCGACGGTCCCGCACTTCGGGCAGCCGTACAGCACGTACTCCGCGCTCTGCGCCGGGTTTTCGGCGATGTACTTCTGCTTCTTCACACGGTTCTCTTCATAGGCGTTGACGTAGAGGTCGCGGCACATCGCCTCATAGACCTCGTCTTCGCTCATCTGAGCGATCTCCGCCTTCGTGTAATGATGGACCACCTCTCCGTAGACAGGGCCCTTGCGGCGCTCGTCAGCCCACCGCGGGATGGTCAGGTAACCACCGGTGATGCGGTGCGTGATGAGTCCGCATCCCGCTTCTTTGACGAGGGTCGCATTGCGGCGGGAGATGTAGCCGGTCTCCCCCGTGTCCGTGACTCTGGCCTCGGCCATCAGCTGGACATTGATGCCCCGCTTCAGGGTCTCGAGCATGTTGTTGTAGATGACATCGCTCGAATCCTTCTGATAGTTGATGAGTGGCCGGCCGATGAACCGGAACACGTTTCGAATGACCGGGTTCTCCATGACGTGGTCACTGGAGACGAACCGGAAGTACGCCCGGACGTCGCTCAGGACAAACCCGGGGTCTGCCCCGTCCGTGTGGTTGGAAACCAGCAGGAAGGGCTCCTCAACGGGCTTGTAGACGCTGCGGTGGAACCCAAACAGTTTGCAGAAGATCGGAGACAGGACGGGTGCCACGTACTTCCAGATGAACTTGACGCGGCGGAAGTTGTTGGGCATCTGTTTCATGATCAGTTTGCTCCTTCCGCGGCAGCTTTCTTCGCTGCGGCGATCTTGGCATTCTCCTCTTCTTCCAGCGCGTGGAAGGCGACTTTGCCGACCAGCGTCTTCGGAAGTTCGGAGCGGAATTCGATCTCTCTCGGGAGCGCGTATCCGGCGACAGAAGCGCGGCACGCGTCTACGATCTTTTTCTTGAGCTCATCGGTGCCTTCGACGCCTTCTTTGAGGACGACGAACGCCTTGATGCGCTGCATCTTATAGTCATCCTGGACACCGATGACACAGGAGTAGTCGACATAGTCCAGATCGTTGATCGCGTTTTCGACCTGAGCCGGGGAAACATTGTAGCCGGACGTGATGATCATGCGCTTCATGCGCTGATGGAAGTAGACGAAGTCCTCCTCGTCCATGTGGCCGAGGTCTCCGGTGTGGAGCCAGACTTCCCCGTTCGAATGGCGTACGAGCGTCTTGGCGGTCTCTTCCGGCTGGTCTTTGTAGCCCAGCATGACGGAGGGACCCTGGATGGCGATCTCGCCTTCCTCGCCCGCGGAGAGGAATTCTTCGGTACCGGGCTTGACGATCCTGTACGTGGTGTCCGGATAGCCGACACCGATGGAACCCTCTTTGTACTTGGTACGCGGGGTCAGGCAGGACGCCGTGACGGTCTCGGTGAGGCCGTAACCCTCGCGGACCTGGATGTTCGCGCCGTGCTCTTTGAGCCACTTGTCGACGTCGCGCTTCAGCGGGACCGGGATGGAGTCGCCGCCGGAGAACATGCCCATGAGGTAAGAGACGTCGGCGTCTTTCATGTATTCGGATTCGATGAGCATCTTGAACAGAGTCGGGACGCCGGCGATGAGGTTCGGGTGGAACTTCTGCATCGCTTCCGAATAGCTCTTTGTATTAACGGTCGGGATCAGGACATCGCAGCCGCCGTTGACAAGGATCGTATGGATGCCGACGCCGAGGCCGAAGCCGTGGAACACGGGCATAGCTGCCAGGAACCGCAGGTCGCGGAAGAAGTCGAAGTCGATCGCCACGGCACACTGCAGAGCCAGAGCGTTGAAGTTCTTGTCAGAGAGCAGGATGCCCTTGGGCGCGCCGGTGGAACCGCCGGAGTAAAGGATGACGGCAGTGCGGCCATCATCGTAGGGCACCAGAGAGGCGGTCTTGCCGCGGCCGGCCTTCATGTAGTCTTTCCAGGCAAACCCCTTCCCCTTCAGCGGGAACTTCGTGAATTTGCGGCCGTCCTTGACCCAGTATCCGACGTTCAGCGGGAAGTTCAGGTAGTCCTGCATGCGGGCGACGATGATGTCGATGTCGCGGTCGATCTCCTCGGTCGCCTGAAGGACCTTCTCATAGAAGAGGTCCGGTACGAGGACCGCTTTGCTCTCAGAGAGGGTCAGGTAGTGGACGATCTCCTTTTCCGCGGACAGCGGATGGATCAGAGAGACCGTGACACCGATGCGGTTCAGGGCATACAGCGTCTCGATGGCCTGCGGGATGTTCGGCATGCACAGAGTGACCGTATCGCCTTTCTTCACGCCGTGGGCCTCGAAGGCTGCGGCGATGGACAGGATGTGGTCATGCATCGTGTCGAATGTCGTAGAAGCGCCCTGGAACATGTAAGCGGGGTTGCCCGGCAGACGGTCGCGGGCCGCTTTGAACATTTCATACATGGTCTTGTCCGGGTACGCGATGTGCACCTCGTCGTCATAGACGGCGGCGTCGTTCTCGGCAAAGAACGTATCGACTGCCGCGCGGAAGCTTTCCGGATCGGCATCATAGCAGCCGTCGAGCTTTGCCTCCGGGAAGGACACCAGCGTGCTCTTCTTCGGATAGGCGGACGCGAGATCGCTGACCCAGTTCTTCGGGAACTGGTCGTTCTTCATGGACTGGAGGAACAGCGCCGGTCTCTGGACGAGGCGCCAGAGTGCATCGCTGTTGTTGGAGACAGCGTCCTGACGGTAGGTGTCGTTCAGGTAGTCTTCCAGCGCGTTGTAATCGTGGTCGCCTTTGCCGGTCGTCTTCTTGAAGATGTACGGCATGGAGACCATCGCCTCTTCGATGGGGTCCTCGAGGATGAAACCTTTGACCGTGCCGGGAAGGGCACGCATGTTGGAGTAGAGAGCCGCGGTCGCGCCGAGGTCCTTGCCGCAGACATAGATGGGTCTGCCGGCGCCGTTGTAAGCGCGGTTCAGTTCCCACAGGACCGCGATGACGTCGAATTTCTCTTTGACGCCCCACATGGTGAATGCATTCTCGCCACAGTCGCTGTCGCCGTGGTTGCGCAGGTCCATGGTGCAGACGGAAGTGCCGTTCTCCAGAAGACCCGGTATGAGGTCTTTGAAATCGGTCACGCCGTCGGAGCCGTAGCCGTGGACGCAGAGAAGGATGCGCTGCTCGTTCGGAGCCTTCCAGAGCTTGGCCGCCAGAGTGACGTCGTCATATGCCACCGCTTTGAACGTGGCATCCGGTTTTTTTTCAAATTTCTGTCCGGGTACAGAAAGAGAACCCCACGCGACTTTGCCGGCGCAGAATTCTCTGAAGTTCGGATCGATCGTAGTTTTGTTCGCCATTAGATTCACCCAGTATCCTTTGATAATCAATAAATGAATATACTTTTACAGGTGGGAGTCTAACAGAGTAATCTAAACTGAATCGAAACTTTTATAAGATTTGCGGAAGATTCACGGTGAAAACCGTCAATCCGAATGTGGAGGTGACCGAAATGGTGCCTTTATGCAACTCCACGATGCGTTTACAGATGGACAGGCCGAGACCGTTGCCCGCTGTCGCGTGGGACGGATCGGTCTGGTAGAACTTGTCGAAGATCCGGTCCTTGTCTTTGTCGGGGATCTCTTCCCCGTTGTTCCGGACCTCGACCGCGAGCCAGCCGTCTTTCGGACGGACTTTGACGATGATCTTCCCGCCGACCGGGCTGAATTTGATGGCGTTGTCGAGCAGGTTGATCCAGACTTCGGACAGCATGTCTTCGTTGCCGGAGAAGTAATACTCGTCAAGGTCGATGTCGATCTCCTGTTCCTTTTCGGTCCACTTCTTTTCGAGCATGAGGACGCAGTGGCGCAGCTGCTCCGACAGGTTGAACCGGGTGACATCGGTCAGGACACTAACGTTGTCGAGTTTGTTCATGTCGAGGACGTTCATCGCCATATTGGAGAGCTTTTCGGACTCGGTCCGGATGATCTCGAGGTACTCCTTCTCCTGCTCTTCCGAGAGGTTGCCCTTTTGGAGCAGTTTTGCGAACCCGGAGATGGAGACGATGGGCGTCTTGAACTCGTGGGAGAAGTCATGGATGAAGTCCGTGCGGAGCATCTCGTTCCGCCCGAGCTCTTCCGCGAGCTTGTTGAAACTCTCTTCGAGCTCCATGAAGGGACGGAAGCGGCGGAGGAGTTTCGGGATCTTGATGCGGGTCTCGAAGTTGCCCTTCGTGAGCCGGTCGAGCATGTCGATGTACTGCTCTAAAAGGCGCAGCGGGACGCTCATGGCGCCGGCCGAGAGACCGGTCCCGATGAGGATGGAGAAGAGCGCGACCAGAATGCCGGCGACACGGGTCGAGGCGACAGACAGGTCCGGCAGTTTTTTGAGGATCTTCAGTTTATGCAGAAGGATGGCTCCTCCAATGATGATGATGGAGGTGACCAGCAGGACGACGGCAACGATGACAGAAAACAGGGCGGTGAGTTTCGCGTACCGCTTGCGGTTTTCGAGCGTCTCCGCGTCCGGTCTCGGCAGTTTGACATGGATGTCCGGCCGACGGTCGCTCATGGGTCTCCCCTCCTTTTCTTACACGTTGGTGGTGGCTTTATAGCCCAGTCCCCGGATGGACTGGATGCTGAATTCGTCCCAGTCGGCGAAGTGTTTCCGCAGACGGGAGATGTGGACGGTGACAGTCTCCCATCCGGTCTCGCTGTCTTCGCCCCAGACGGCATCCATGATCTGGATGCGGGTGAAGATGCGGCCCGGTGAGGACAACAGCAGGTAGAGCAGCTGGAACTCTTTCTGAGGCAGTTCGACCACTTCCCCTCCCCGGCTGACCGTCAGAGCTTCCTCGTCGAGAACGACGTCTCCGATCTGGATCTTCTTTTCGACCGAGATCTGGAATCGTCGAAGCAGCGCCTTGACGCGCAGGACCATCTCTTCGGGGTCGATCGGCTTGGTCATGTAATCGTCTGAACCGGCGCGGAGACCGGCCTTGATGTCCGAGGACAGAGCTTTGGCAGAGACCATCAGGATCGGCAGGTTCTCATTTGCCTGCCGGAGCAGTTTCGTGAATTCGAGGCCGTCCATCTCCGGCATCATGACGTCGACGACAGCGAGGTGGATCTGTTCACGGTCCATGCATTCGAGCGCTTCGACCCCGTTCGCGGCGGACACGACCTCGTAGCCTTCCGCGGCGAGGATCTCGGAGAAGAGTTTCCGGGTGTTGCGGTCGTCATCGACGACTAAAATGCGTACCATGGCGATGGACTCCTTTCGTCAGGATCAGGACTTGACGGTCTTGTAGCGGACCCGTTCATACATGAAGAACATGAGGATCAGCAGCGCGGCCAGATAGACCGGCCAGAGACGGATGCTGATGTGCTGGGCGATGAGGCCGAACAGCGGCGGCAGGACGGTGGTGCCTACGTAGGCACTGGCCATCTGGACACCGATGATCTCCTGCGATTCCCGTTTGCCGAAGTGGCCCGGCGTGGAATGGATGATGCAGGGGTAGATCGGCGCGCAGCCGAGCCCGATGAGCATGATGGCTGTCAGCTGGAACCACTCGGTCCCGGTCGGGACGAGCAGCATAGCGACGCCGAACGCGATGATGCTTTCGCCAAGATGGATGAGCTGGTCATCGTTATAGCGGAAAGCCAGGAAGCCGTTCAGGGCGCGGCCTATGGTGATACCGAGGAACGCGAGGCTCGTGAACGTGGCCGCCGCGTCGTTCGTGAGACCGGTGTGCAGGGTCAGATAACTGCCGGTCCAGAGGCCGGTGGTGGACTCGAGACCGCAGTAGCAGAAGAACGCGACCATGATCTCTTTGACGCCCGGGAGACGGATGATCTCTTTGAGCGGACGGGGTTTCCAGTTCTCGTCTGATGGGACGTCCTCCTCTTCTCTGCCCTCTTCCCGTTCGTCGTCTGCCGCTTTCCACAGCGGGATGACCACGAGGAGCACGATGGCGAGCGCCATCTGGAAGAAGCTGATCATGCGGTAGCCCATGTTCCAGGGCAGACCCATGGTCAGGATGCGACCCATGAGGTAAGGACCGGCGGTCGCGCCGACGCCCCACATGCAATGGAGCCAGCTCATGTGGTGGCTTTTGTAGTGGATGGCGACATAGTTGTTCAGAGCGGCATCGACACTTCCGGCGCCGAGACCGTACGGAATGGCCCAGAGGCAGAGCGCCCAGAAGGAATGACAGAGAGAGAAGCCGAAGAGCGCGGCAGCGGTCATCGCGACACTGATGGCTGTGACGCCTCCGGTCTTCAGGACCGAGATGAGGCGGGCGCTGAGGAGGCTCGAGATGACGGTGCCGACGGCGATGATCGCCGAGACGATGCCGGCGTAGGAGACCGGGACGCCGAATTCCGGATAGATCGTCGGCCAGGCAGAGCCGAGGACCGAGTCCGGAAGGCCCAGACTGATGAACGCCAGATAGATGATCGGCAGCAGGAAACTGAGCATGGGTGGCCTCCTTACGCCTGCTTGCGGTATTGGCTGGGCGACATCCCCGTCTGTGCTTTAAACAGGCGGGTAAAGTGTTGTGAATAAAGGAAGCCCAGGCGGTAGGCGATTTCGCTGATGCCCTGGTCGCCCTCGCGCAGCAGGTGCTTTGA
>ONJD01000071.1 GCA_900317985.1 uncultured Eubacteriales bacterium
GGCGACTTCCTGGCAGACCGGAAGTCCGTGAAGATGGGCGCGGTCCGCCCCAGCTGTCCGACCGGAGTCTCTCCCTCGGACATCCGCGAAGTCCTGCCGAAGAGTGTGACCGACATCATGGCGGAAGCGCTCCTCATGATGGACCAAAAGCTGAACGGCTTTGCCATGCCGGAGGCGGTCCTCACGTTCCCCGAGACCCGCAGCTCCTCCCCCGTCCGGTTCCTCCGCGACGACTACTTTGAATGCAGCATGGGCGGCGACCCCCTCGGCGGCACGTACCCCTGCGGCGAAGGCGCCGGATACGCCGGCGGCATCGTCTCCGCAGGCGTCGACGGCATTCGCGTCGCGGAAGCCATCCTGACCGACGAACACGCCTATTAAGAAAAGAACTCCCGCACCCTTCGGTGCGGGAGTTCTTTCTTTGAGTCGGTCACGCGTTGGCGTAGTCGCCGCGGATGACCTTCAGGAGATGCTTGATCTCGTCGCGGGTGTAGACCTTCTTGTTCGGGTACACGAAGATCTCGACCATGATGGAGTCGGCGATCTCATCGAGGTCCTCATCGCGGATCTCGGGGATGTACGGGTCGATGCCATACTTCGCGTCGAAATCACGGACCCACTGGATGAACTGCTTTGCCTGTTCACTCTGAGAGGCGTTCGGGTCAGCGATGCCGGTGGAAACAGCCAGCTTGGCCAGTCTCGGGGCAACGACCTCGCCGTAGTCCTCGAGGATGATCGGCATGACCGCGCCGATGCAGCGGCCGTGGACGAGGCCGTATTTGGCGCCGATCTTGTGACAGAACGGATGGATGTATCCGGTGGTCTCCATGTTGAGGCACTGGCCGCCGGCATAGGCCGCGGTGCAGAGGTTCTGACGCGCGGTGAGGTCTTTGCCGTCCTTCATGACCGCTTCGATGTTGTCCTTGACGAGACGGACGCCTTTGACGGCCCACTCATCGCCGCGCGGGTTGCGGCCGTAGGAGATGTAGCCCTCGACGCAGTGAGAGACGGCATCGATCGCGGTGACCGCGGTGACACGGGGCGGAAGACCGGTGGCAAGAGTGGCATCCAGGAAGACCGTGCGAGGTCTCATGGCGATGTCTGTGACGGTATACTTCTTGTCGATCGCATGGTCGGAGATGACCGCGGCGACCGTGGATTCGGCGCCGGTACCGGCCGTGGTCGGAACGGCGACGATGTAAGGAACTCTGGAGTTCGCGAGGGAGAAGCTGATCGGGAAATACCCCATCAGACGGCCCATCTCTTTGATGGTCTGGTCCGGTTTGGCAACGCGGAGCGAAACACCTTTGCAGGCGTCCATCGAAGAGCCGCCGCCGAAGCCGACGAGACAGTCACAGCCTTCGCTCTGGTACATCGCGAATGCCGCTTCGATGTTCTCGATGGAGGGGTTCGGTTCGACCCCGTCGTAGATCGCGCACGGGTAACCGGCCTCTTCCATGCCCTTCAGCATGGTGTCGAGGATGCCGAGCTCATGCAGGGTCTTATCGGTGATGACGAGCGCTTTCGTGCCCCCGTTGCGTTTCAGGATCTCGGCTACCCTCGCGGAAGAGCCGGGGCCCTCCACGACGTCCTGCGTCGGGATCAGGAACGGGAACGCGATATCCATCAGGCCGCCAAGCGGTTTTTGTGAAATAAATAACAGAATCGGCAATTTCAGAAGATTGCCGGACATAGTCATTTACACGTGTCAAACTTTTGGCATTATTTCCTGTACGCGTACCGGTATAAAGAGAAAACGTCACTTTTGCAAGAACAGATTTGTTCGGATGTATTGACGAAACGGCTGACTTTATTCTATAATTTGTTCGGTTAGAACACATGTGGTTTATTTAACAATTCCATATGACAAGGAGGTTCTCTTATGGCGAAACGCGAAAATTCGCCCACTCTTTACATCTACGTAAAAGAGTACATCATGAAGCTCATCATCTCTGGCAAATACCCCGCACATTCTCAGCTCCCCACGGAGTATGAGCTCATGGAGACGCTGGACGTCGGCCGTGCCACCGTACGTGCAGCTTTGGCGCAGCTTGAAAATGAAGGCACTATTTACAAGAGACAGGGTGTCGGCACTTTCGTCAGCGAACGCAGCAAGCACTACGGCCTCGAGCCGTTCCTCTCCCTCAACTTCACGCTGAAACATGTCGGCATGAAGAACAACAACGAGGTCATCGAGAACGATGAATACACCGTTCCCGCCGACAGCGTCCTCGACCGCTGGGAACCCGGCAAAGTCGTCCATCGCCTGGTCCGTATCCGCAAGTCGGACAACACGGTCCTCGGTCTCGAAGACAACTACTATCTGCCGGAGATCTTCAATCTGCTCGACCAGAACGAGTTCGAAGGGTCTCTCGCCCACAACCTTTTGACCAACGTCGAAGACAACCCCATCCGCCGGTTCGACCAGAGCACGATCGTCCGCGACCCCTCTCAGAAAGAGATGGAGATGTTCGAGATCGACGCGACCGAGAAGGTCGTCGAACTGCAGCGCTGGATGTACTTTGAGGGCATCGAGGAAGCCGCGAACTTCGTCAGCTTCGTCATCCCGACCCACATCCTCGAATTCCCGTTCCTCGGGTAAATCGCCAAAACAGAAAACCGCCCCGAAGCAAACGCTTCGAGGCGGTTCTTTTTATTAGAAGTAGTTCATCGGGTTTCGAGCCGCGACCGAACGGGAGGTGCCGTCGTTGACACGGACTTCGAAATGGAGATGCGGTCCGGTCGAATAACCGGTGCAGCCCATGTTGCCGATCTGCTGGCCCTGCTGGACGTAGGTGCCGACAGCGACCGAGGCATGGGACATATGGCCGTAATAGGTCAGAAGACCGTTGCCGTGGTCGATGACCACATAGTTGCCATAACCGCCGTTACAGCCACAGTTGTAGTCCTTTCGGTAGTTATGCGAACAGGTATTGCTGGCGATGGTCACCCGGCCCGCGGCCGCAGCCACGATCGGGTTGTTCCCGCTGCTGCTGGTGATGTCGATGCCGTAATGGAACGTGCCCCAGCGGGAGCCGTAGCCGGAGGACACGTACGTGCCGCCCCCGGCCACCGGCCAGATGAACGTGCCGGAGTAGGCGCCGTTACCGGTGGAGGCCGTGGCTGCCAGATTCGCATTGACCTGGTTCATGTAGGCCTGCTGCTGTGCGCGCGCTTTGGCGATGTAGTTGTTCAGCTCCGCACTGTTCTTGTCAAGGCCGCTGATGTAGGTCTCGAGCGTGTTGACCTTCGAGTCGAGGTCGCCCTTCGCGCTGACCACCTGGGCCTTCGCTTCCTGCTGCATGGACTTGGAGTTCTCGATCTGCTCCTTGTCGGAGACGAGCTTCTTTTCACTCTCTTTGAGGGTGGCTTCCGTCTTCTCATAGACGGCGATCTCGTCCTGGAGCGTCTTGATGATCGCGTTGTCGTGCTTGCTGATGCGGGTCAGCATCTCGAGACGGTTCAGGAAGTCGCGGAAGTTGTCCGCCTCCAGCAGGATCTCGAGGTTCGAGACGTTGCCGGTGACGTACATCGCCCGAAGACGATCGGCATAGAGGCTCTGGGTGGCGGCGATCTGTTCTTTCTGGACCGCCATGTCCGCCTCGGTCTTCGCGATCTTTTCCTGTGTGCTGGTCAGGTCCTTGTTGAGGGTGGAGATCTGACTGTTCAGCACGTCGATCTTCGAGTTATAGGCATTGATCTGAGACTGCAGCAGGTCGACGCTTTCCTGGATGGTGTCCGCGTTCTGCTGGGCCTCTTTTTTCTTGGCTTCGTTCTCTTTGATCTTTTCCTGACTCGCGGCGATCTTCTCGTCGAGGTCGGCGATCTTCTGGCTGACGGCGCTGTCGGCCGCGTAAGCCTGGATGCCGGCCGGTGTCGGGATGGCGAGGACCGCAAACACGGCGAAGGCCAGGAGAAGGCTCAGAAGACGGTTCCTGTTAGTTGTCATCCGAAATCACACTCCCCTGTTCCTTGAGATAGCGTGCCATGGAGACGATGGAACCGACCGCGCCGGCCAGGATACCGACGAAGATGAAGGCAATGAGCATCCTGCCGGCATAGGCCGAGAACGGGATGGCCTGGCTGCCGAGCATCGAGAAGACACTGCCGATGTTCTTGAGGGCGATGGAATACAGAGCCCATACGAGGCCTTCCGAGACGAGGCCGGAGACGATACCGATGATGATACCTTCGATGATGAACGGCCAGCGGATGAACCAGTTGGTGGCGCCGACGGCCTTCATGATGGAGATCTCCAGGCGGCGGTTATACATCGTGACGCGGACCGTGTTCGCGATAATGAACAGCGACACGGCGAGCAGCATGATGATGATGCCGACACTGATGATGGTGACCGCGCGGGAAAGCTGCCGGACCTGTTCCGCGAGGTCCGAGTTGCCGCGGACGCTGGCGACGTGGTCGATGGATTTGAGGCTTTCCTGAACGCTGTCGTAGTGGTCAAGGGTCTTGAGGTAGACTTCATAGGAGTCCGGAAGAGGGTTCTCTTCGAGGCCTTCCATGAGCTTGGCGTCGTCGCCGAGGCTCTCCAGCTGAGACTGGTAGGCTTCCTCTTTGGACACGAATTCGGCGGACTCGATGTCAGAGATCATTCGAATGTCCTGGCCGACGGTGTTGATATCCTCTTCCGAAATGTTGTCGTCGAGGTACACCATGATGATGTTCTGCTCCTGGACGTCGTCCAGCGCCATGTCGATGTTCGCGTACAGCATGATAGCGACACCGATGAGGAGCAGGCAGGACGTCAGGACCGCGACGGAGGCGACGGACATGAGCCGGTTGGACCAGACGTTGCGGACGCCTTCCTTCGTCAGGTATCCGACGTTGAAGGAACGGCGGCGGGTCCTGGTGGGAGTTTTCGTAGATGAAGCGCTCTGCTTTCTTTCCGCTTTAGCCATTGCCCTCACCACCTTCCGGTTTTGTGAAGCCCATTTCCAGATCGAGTTCCCGGAGCGTGGCTTCGGTGAAGGACAGCTCCGGAGCCTTCGGCTCCGCTTCCTCTTCGATCAGGTCTTTCATCTCCGGCATATCGGGGATGTCAGGGACATTGGAAGAGGACGGTCTCACCGGTACTTCGGTTTCGATGATCTGGGTGACGGGCGAATTCTCATAAGAGACATTGACGTTGTGAAGCGTGATGGTCTTCATCTCCGTGACGTTCGGGACGGGCTGGTAGCCGGTCTTGCTGTCATAGTGGAGGACACCGCCGTTCGCCATGTCGGACACGACTTCGCCGTTGTCGATGACGACGATGCGGTGGTCGAACTGTTTGACCAGTTCGTGTTCATGGGTGACCATGATGATGGTGGTACCGTTCTCGTTGATGCGGTCAAGCAGTTCCACGATCTCATAAGACATCTCCGGGTCCACGTTACCGGTGGGCTCGTCGGCGATGATGGTGTTCGCGTTGTTGACCAGCGCGCGGGCCAGAGCGACTCGCTGCTGCTCGCCGCCGGAGATCTCGTTCGGCATGTTGTTTGCCTTGTCCTGCAGACCGACCAGAGTCAGGACGTACGGGACACGCTTTTTGATCTCTTTCTCGCTGGCGCCGATGACGCGCATGGCGAACGCCACGTTGTCATAGACGGTCATTTTCGGGATGAGGCGGAAGTCCTGGAACACGATGCCCAGGGTCCGGCGGTAGTACGGGATCTCCCGTGTGCTCATCTTGGTCAGGTCGTAGTTGTTGATCATGATGCTGCCGCTGGTGGGGACCTCTTCCCGCATGATGGTTTTCAGGAAGGTACTTTTACCGGCACCGGAAGCGCCGACGATGAAGACGAACTCGCCGCGGTCGATCCGCAGGTTGACGTCTTTCAAAGCCACGGTTCCGTTGTCGTAAACCTTGGATACATCTCTGAATTCGATCACGTTGGCATAACTCCTTATTGTTTCAGAAATACTTCTGGTATTCTACAATATCTGGTATTTTACTATAGACTTATTACCTAAATATAAACTTAAAGAAATGCTCCCGTTTCGTGCCGGGACCTTGCCCGGCATAAAACAGGAAGCATTATAACATATCTGATCAGAATTTTGTAGGGTTGGAATCGAGATATTTTTTGACCATCAGCGCTACTTTGAACACGATGGCGTCGTCGAACTCGCGAAGGTCGAGACCGGTGATCTTTTTGATCTTCTCGAGGCGGTAGACGAGCGTGTTCCGGTGGACGAACAGCTTCCGGGACGTCTCGGAGACGTTCAGGTTGTTCTCGAAGAACCGCTGGATGGTGAACAGGGTCTCCTGGTCGAGGCTGTCGATGGAGCCGCGTTTGAAGATCTCGGACAGGAACATCTCGCAGAGGGTAGTCGGCAGCTGATAGATGAGACGGGCGATGCCGAGGTTGTCGTAGCTGATGATGTCCTTCTCTGTGTCGAAGACCTTGCCGACTTCGAGGGCCACCTGAGCCTCTTTCAGAGAGCGGGACAGGTCCTTCAGCCCGACGACAGTGGTGCCGATCCCGACCTGGGCACTGCTGTAGAACTCGGCGCTGAGGGCGTCGGCGATGGAGTGTGCCAGGTTCTCAAGATCTTTCGGGTCGACATCGGGGTTGACCTCTTTGACGAGGGCGATGTCGGTCTCGGAAATGTTGATGACGAAGTCCTTGTTGCGGTCCGGGAACAGGTTCTGGATGACGTCGAAGACGGTGGCGTCCTCGGACCCGGTGATGCGGATGAGAAGGACGACACGGGTGGCGTCGGAGTTGAACCGGAGTTCTCTTGCCTTGATATAGATGTCTCCCGGCAGGATGTTGTCGAGGATGACGTTCTTCACGAAGTTGCTGCGGTCATACTTCTCGTCGTAGAACTGCTTGATGCTGCCGAAGGAGACCGACAGGATGCGGGCATATTTCTCCGCGAGCTCGTCTTCCCCGTCGACGAAGATGGCGTATTCATGACGCAGTCTCGAGTCGAAGGACAGGTAGGTCGTACCATCGAGGATGATGGGGTCGTTGGAATTGAAAATATCGGTGATCAGGGTCTTGTTCTGCTCCCCGATACGCTCGAGTTCGCTGCAGGAGATGACGGTACCGGACTCGTCGATGACACCGACGGTGCGGTCGATGGCGTCTCTCATCTGATGGATGACACCCTGGAAAAGTCGATTAGACATATCAAAAACCTCAAAGTTGCTTTTTTAGACTTTTTGTCCAATTTCTGACGGCTTACGTTATCTATAATACA
>ONJD01000055.1 GCA_900317985.1 uncultured Eubacteriales bacterium
GCGCACACCTTTTGACGCGGGCGGGATGGTGGAAGGGGCCGAGAGCCCGGGCTATAGTGCCCGGCCTCCGACCCCAACGGCGTTCCACTGCCCCGCCTGCTGAACTTTTCTCCTTCTCTGCGCAAAAGAAGCATAAAGAGACTACAGTTCTAATGATGTGCTCACATATGTGTAGTTTCTCTTACAGGCATCTCATCAAAACCACTACATGATCAAGCATTTTCGACGATAAATGTAGTTTTGGTTTAAGCGGTACTCCTTCGCCCCCACAAGAATGGTTTCGGAAGTGTTATTTGTGGGGAGTTTTCAGAGGATCACAACAGCCACTTCCCACAATTGCAATGTGACTCCGGCAGAATGTGGGAAAAACAGCGTCATTTCCAAGCGTCAACCTCCACAGCTCAGACCCGTGAGCTTTATACTGTGGGGTTTTCACCCGGTTTCGCCCATTAAAACTCCTACAGAATTGTTGTCTGAGAAGGGTTTTGTGGGGACTGGAGCCAGAAAAAAGGGATAAAAACCCCACAACTGAAAGGTTCAAGAACGCAAATATGGGGAGCATATGCTTTTCTAAGGCAGAAAACCCCACATATTCCGACTGACACGCAGCTAATGTGGGGTAACACGTTCACAGGTACCACAGCGAAGCGGGTTTACAATGGGGAGGCGGTATGGCAGCCTGTTTGGCGGCCTGCCCCGTTTCTTTTTTGTGGGGCTGGCCCCGGCAGGCTTAAGCCGTACCGCCAGGGGCCCGTTGTCAACCCCGAAGCGGGAGGCTTAGTCCCTAAGCACGCGGACAGCTATGCTGAACGCGGATGTTATCGAAGAAGCTTCGTCGTGGCATTGAGTTTATGAACTAAATCGCCACTACAAATACAAGTTTGCAGGGTTGTGTTGGAGGCAGTGTGTATTTTGAAGACAAAAAAATCCCCCGACCGAAAGTCGGGGGATCTTTGTCGTGCCTTTTCAGGACTACGGATTTGACCGCAGTGTGAGAAGCTCGTTCAGCGTGACTTAGCCAAGCTCGGCGAAGTACTTGATGGTACGGACCATCTGGCTGGTGTAGGAGTTCTCGTTGTCGTACCAGGAAACGACCTGGACTTCATATTTGCCGTCGCCGATCTCGGTGACCATGGTCTGGGTGCTGTCGAAGAGGGAACCGTACTTCATGCCGATAACATCGGAAGAAACGATCGGGTCTTCGTTGTAACCGAAGGACTCGGAAGCAGCAGCCTTCATGGCAGCGTTGATGCCGTCAACGGTGATGTCCTTGCCTTCGACGACTGCGAAGAGAAGGGTGGTGGAACCGGTCGGGACCGGAACACGCTGAGCAGCGCCGATGAGTTTGCCGTTCAGTTCGGGGATGACAAGACCGATGGCCTTGGCAGCGCCGGTGCTGTTCGGAACGATGTTGGCAGCGCCTGCGCGGGCTCTTCTCATATCGCCCTTTCTGTGCGGACCGTCGAGGATCATCTGGTCGCCGGTGTAAGCGTGGACGGTGCACATGATACCGGAGACGATCGGGGCGTAATCATTGAGGGCTTTGGCCATGGGAGCGAGGCAGTTGGTGGTGCAGGAAGCAGCGGAGATGATCTTGTCTTCCTTGGTCAGGGTCTCGTTGTTGACACTGTAGACGATGGTGGGAAGGTCGTTGCCTGCCGGAGCAGAGATGACGACTTTCTTGGCGCCAGCGTCGATGTGGGCCTGAGCCTTGGCTTTGGAAGTGTAGAAACCGGTGCATTCGAGGACGACGTCAACGCCCAGTTCGCCCCACGGAAGTTTGGAAGCGTCCGGCTCGGCATAGATGGTGATCTTGTCGCCGTCGACGGTGATGTAGTTCTCACCGGCTTCGACAGTGTGGAGACCCTCACCGATACGGCCGCAGAAACCGCCCTGAGCGGTGTCATATTTGAGAAGATCTGCAAGCATTGCAGGGTCGGTCAGATCGTTGATTGCGACGACATCGTAACCTTCAGCGTCGAACATCTGACGGAAAGCGAGACGGCCGATACGGCCAAATCCGTTAATAGCTACTTTAACCATGGGAAAAACCTCCAATATAGAAATACATGTATTTGCTTATGACAAATAATTGTCAATGGCTACAAATTAATTATACTTGACCCCACGAATTATTCAAGGGGTTTCGGCCAATCTCGTGCGAATTATTCAGACATCTTTTCCCGCTGCAGCGGGCTTTTTTTGGGCGATTTGCTCAAAGTACTTCCGCACGCACGTTTCCGATCCGCCGGTCTTCGACCTCGGACGCGGTGAAATGGATGTTCTCGAAGTCGGCTTCGGACACGGTCCCGTCTTCCGGGATGCGGTCGATCAGAGCCATGATGAAGCCGCCGATGGTGTCGTACTCCCCTTCCGGGATGTCGATGCCGAGGACTTCCGCCACCTCTTCGATGTCGGTGGTGCCGTCAAAGTCGAAGACGTTTTCGGTGATCTGTTCGATCTCCTCGTCTTCTTCTTCGTCGTACTCATCCTGAATGTTTCCGACGATGGCTTCGAGCAGGTCTTCGAGCGTGATGATGCCGGCGGTCCCGCCGTATTCGTCGACGGCGACGGCGATCTGTGTCCGCTTGTCGTTCATCGTCCGGAACAGCTTGTCACAGCGCATGGTCTCCGGCACGAAGAACGCCTCCCGCATGACGTCCCGGGCGGACAGCCGCGGCGGGATGCCCTCTCCGACGTAGGTCAGAAGGTCTTTGACGTAGACGATGCCGACGATGTCGTCGATGGTCTTATGATAGACCGGGATGCGGGAGTAGCCCTCTTCGATGGCCAGCTCCCGGACCTCGGCGATGGGCGCGTTGTCCGCGACCGCCGTGACGTCGGTCCGATGGGTCATGAGGTCTGAGACGAAAACGTCGTCGAACTCAAAGATATTGTTGATCATCTCCCGCTGTTCGTCATCGATGGCGCCGGTGTCCCCGGCGGTCTCGACCTGCGAAAGGATCTCGGCCTCGGTGACCGAGTCTTCCGCCTTCATGCGTTCGAGGCCGAAGAGCTTCATGAGCAGGTTCGACACGCCGGAGCAGATGGCCACGGCCGGCCGCTGCAGGGTATAGATGAGCCAGGCGACGCCCGCGAAGCGGGTGATGACGCCGTAGGGGCGCTTCTGTCCGACTTTGCGCGGGATGATGCCGGTGAGCGTGATGAGGATGCCGGCCGAGAGGACCGGGATGATGATGAGCGCCAGGACGGTGCACCAGACGGCGGGAACGCCGAGGCCGCGCAGCCAGTCCATGAGCGGACGGGCGAAGGCCAGCGTGGCGGTCATGGCGAACAGCGTCGTCATGAGGCTGCTGGTGAGCGAGATGGCGAGGAACACGTCATCTTTGCGGGCGATGAGTTTCTGTACGTTTTTCTTCGGGTGCTCCTGCAGTTCCTCGGCGCGGGAATCGGTCAGCGCGGCGAGGGCAGAGCGCACAAGGTATACGACCTCCTCGATGATGAGGATGGCGATGAGAATGATGATGGCGACCAGATAGCCAATAGACCCGGGGTCATCCATGGATGTTTGTCTCCTTCCGGTACGCGATTTGTCCGCGTTTTTTTGGTAATTTCATTATATTTACAGAGCGGAAGACTGTCAATTTTCCCGTTTTATACATATTTACTTGAAAAACGGGAAAAAGGCCGAAAAATCTTGTGAAATCGTTGTCAAGAACCTGTTTGATAAATGCGAATAGGTGTATTATAATTATTACGCATAATATATGTTTATACTTTGTGCAAATACTTTGTGTAAGCAATGAAACCTATAGCTTGGAGGCATATTATGAGCAGAAAACTCAAAACCATGGATGGTAACACTGCTGCCGCCACCGCGTCCTACGCGTTCACGGAAGTAGCCGCTATCTATCCGATCACCCCGTCTTCCACCATGGCTGAAGTCACCGACCAGATGGCCGCCTCCGGTGTGAAGAACCTCTTCGGTCAGACCGTCCGTGTCGCCGAACTGCAGTCCGAAGCCGGTGCTGCCGGTGCCGTCCACGGCTCCGTTACCGCCGGTGCTCTCACCACGACTTACACGGCTTCTCAGGGCCTTCTCCTGATGATCCCGAACATGTACAAGATCGCCGGTGAGCAGACCCCCTGCGTCCTCGACGTCTCCGCCCGCTGCGTCGCGAGCCACGCGCTGAACATCTTCGGCGACCACTCCGACGTCATGGCCTGCCGCCAGACCGGTTTTGCCATGCTTTGCTCCGACACTGTTCAGGAGTGCATGGACCTCGGCGCTGTCGCTCACCTCTCCACCATCAAGGGCCGTGTCCCCTTCATGCATTTCTTCGACGGTTTCCGTACTTCTCACGAGATCCAGAAGATCGAAGTCTGGGACAACGACACCCTCGCCGAGATGGTCGACTGGGACGCCATCGCCGACTTCCGTCGCAAGGCTCTGAACCCGGAGCATCCCGACCAGAGAGGTTCCGCTCAGTCCCCCGAGATCTTCTTCCAGGCACGTGAAGCCTGCAACCCGGCCTACGACAACATCGTCGAAGTCACCGAGAACTACATGCAGGCCGTCAACGAGAAGATCGGCACTGACTATCATCTCTTCAACTACTATGGCGCAGAAGATGCCGAGTACGTCGTCATCGCCATGGGTTCCGTCAACGGCACCATCCAGGAGTCCGTCGACTACCTGAACGCCCACGGCGCCAAAGTCGGTCTCGTCAAAGTCCATCTTTACAGACCGTTCTCCCAGAAGCACCTCGTTGCTGCTCTTCCGAAGACCGTCAAGAAGATCTCCGTCCTCGACCGTACCAAGGAGCCCGGCTCCTTCGGCGAGCCCCTCTTCCTCGACGTCGTCGCCGCCCTCAAGGGCACCGAGTTCGACTCCGTCCCGGTCTATGCCGGCCGTTTCGGCCTCGGCGGCAAGGACACCACCCCGTCCCACATCATCCCCATCTATGAGAACATGGAAGCGGATGCGCCGAAAGAGCACTTCACCATCGCCATCCACGATGACGTCTCCAACCTGAGCCTGCCCATCGCCCCCGTCCTCGACACGGTCCCGAAGGGCACCTACTCCTGTAAGTTCTGGGGTCTCGGCTCTGACGGTACTGTCGGTGCCAACAAGAACTCCATCAAGATCATCGGTGACCACACCGACAAGAAGGTCCAGGCCTACTTCGCCTACGACTCCAAGAAGTCCGGCGGTATCACCGTTTCCCACCTTCGCTTCGGCGACGCCCCCATCAACTCCGCGTACCTCATCAACAGCGCCGACTTCGTGGCCTGCCACAACGAGTCCTATATCGAGCGCTATGACATGGTCCAGGATCTGAAGGACGGCGGCACCTTCCTGCTCAACTGCCTCTGGAAGACCCAGGAAGAGCTCGATGAGCACATCCCCGCGAAGGTCAAACAGTTCATCGCGAAACACAACATCCAGTTCTACACCATCGACGCTTCCTCCATCGCACAGGAAGTCGGTCTCGGCAACCGCGTTTCCACCATCCTGCAGTCCGCGTTCTTCAACCTGACGCAGATCATCCCCGGCGACGAAGCGCTCCAGCTCATGAAAGACGCTGCCACCAAGTCCTTCTCCAAGAAGGGTGAGGACATCGTCCGCATGAACCACGAGGCCATCGACAAGGGCTTCACCGCCATGTCGAAAGTCGACGTCCCGGCCGCATGGGCCGACGCCACCGACACCCCGAAGAAGCCGCTGTTCGAAGTCAAGGACCCCGAGCTCAAGAAGTTCATGGACAACGTCCTCGTCCCGACCAACGACCAGCACGGCGACGACATCCCCGTCTCCGTCTTCTCCGACTATGTCGAAGGCAAACAGCCCCTCGGCTCCTCCGCACTCGAGAAACGCGGCGTCTCCCTCTTCGTTCCGGAGTGGCAGCCCGACAAATGTATCCAGTGTAACCAGTGCGCCTATGTCTGCCCGCACGCAGTCATCCGTCCGGTCGCCATGACCGAGGCCGAAGCCGAAGCGGCTCCCGCCTCCACCAAACTCGTCGACCTGCGCGGCGTCGAAGGCTACAAGTTCGGCATCGTCATCTCCCCGTACGACTGCTCCGGCTGCGGTTCCTGCGCGAACATCTGCCCGGCAGGCGCCAAAGACCCGGCCAGAAAGGCTCTCGTCATGAAACCCTTCGAGGCCCAGAAGACCGAACACTTCGCATTCGAATATGCTCAGGGCCTGCCCGAGAAGGCGGAAGTCCTCGAGAAATACAAAGAGACCACCGTCAAGGGTTCTCAGTTCAAGAAACCGTACCTTGAGTTCTCCGGCGCCTGCGCCGGCTGCGGCGAGACTCCGTACGCGAAGCTCGTCACTCAGCTCTACGGCAACAAGATGTACATCGCCAACGCCACCGGCTGCTCCTCCATCTGGGGCAACTCCGCTCCCTCCACCCCGTTCTGCAAAGACGCGGAAGGCAAGGGTCCGGCATGGTCCAACTCCCTGTTCGAGGACAACGCTGAGTTCGGCTACGGCATGATGCTCGCCAACAAGCAGATCCGTGAGCGCCTCCTTGAGAAGGTCGACCAGATCGCCGCTGTCGCTCCGGCAGACGTCAAAGAGAAGGCTCAGGCCTGGATGGAGACCTACAACAGCTCCACCGCGAACGCGGCTCCGGCTGCCGAGCTGGCCGCCATCCTCTCCGGCGTGAAGCTGGATGACGCGGAAGCGCAGAAGGCCGTGGAAGAAGTCCTCGGCGACAAAGACTACCTCGCCAAGAAGTCCCAGTGGATCTTCGGCGGCGACGGCTGGGCCTACGACATCGGTTTCGGCGGCCTCGACCACGTCCTCGCCTCCCATGAAGATGTCAACATCATGGTCTTCGACACCGAAGTTTACTCCAACACCGGCGGACAGGCCTCCAAGTCCACTCGCACCGGCGCCATCGCGAAGTTCGCGGCTTCCGGTAAGACCGTGAAGAAAAAAGACCTCGCCGGCATCGCCATGAGCTATGGTTATGTCTATGTCGCACAGGTCGCCATGGGCGCCGACTACAACCAGACCCTGAAGGCCATCCATGAAGCTGAGAGCTATCAGGGCCCGTCCATCATCATCGCCTATGCTCCCTGCATCAACCACGGCATCAAGGGCGGTCTGACCATCGCCATGACGGAAGAGAAGAAGGCTGTCGCCTCCGGTTACTGGAACCTGTTCCGGTACAACCCGGCTCTCATCGCGACAGCAAAGACCCGACCGAGGAATACAAAGACTTCATCATGAACGAAGTCCGGTACTCTTCCCTCAAGCGTTCCTTCCCCGAGAAGGCCGACGCTCTGTTCGATCAGGGTGCCACCGAAGCGAAAGAACGTCTCGAGTATCTCAAACGTCTCGTCGCGTTGTACGCTCCGGAAGAATAAGTACTTGTAAAAAGATTTTTGCTGTACTAGAATATTAATAGAAGTGGCGCTGAGTCTTCACTCAGCGCCTTTCTTTTTGAGTCGGATTATAAAAATTGTTTCATAAAGGAGGAACTTTGCTATGGCCAAATATGTAATGGCTTTGGATCAGGGTACCACCAGTTCCAGAGCGATCATTTTTGACAAGTATGGCAAGATCGTCACCAAGTCCCAGAGAGAATTCGAGCAGATCTATCCGCATGCAGGCTGGGTAGAGCACCGTCCGGAAGACATCCTCATGACCGAACTCCAGTGTGTCGCCACCATCCTCGGCGAAGGCGAGATCGATCCCGCCGACATCGCCGCCATCGGCGTCACCAACCAGCGTGAGACCACCATCCTTTGGGACAAAACGACCGGCCGTCCCGTCCACAACGCCATCGTCTGGCAGTGCCGCCGTACCGCGGACTATGCCGAGAAACTGAAGGCAGAAGGACATCTTGAGACGATCAAACAGAAGACCGGCCTCATCGTCGACGCCTACTTCTCCGCCACCAAGATCCGCTGGCTTCTCGACAACGTCCCCGAAGCACAGGAACTCGCGGACGAGGGCAAACTCCTCTTCGGTACCATCGACACCTGGCTCATCTGGAACCTGACCGGCGGCGCCGTCCATCCGGAAAGCGCGGTCCATGTCACGGACTATTCCAACGCCACCCGCACCATGCTCTTCAACATCAACACCCTGTCCTGGGATGAAGAGCTCTGCGAACTCATGGACATCCCCATGAGCATCCTGCCGAAGGTCGTCCCCTCCAGCCAGGTCTACGGTCTCGTCGCGCCCGGCATCGCCGGCCTCGAAGGCCTCGCAGGCACCCCGGTCTCCGGCGCCATCGGCGACCAGCCCGCCGCCCTCTTTGGTCAGTGCGCGTTCCAGGAAGGCATCGTCAAGTCCACCTACGGCACCGGCTGCTTCCTGCTCATGAACACCGGCAAGACGAGAGTCGAGTCGAAGAGCAACCTCATCTCCGGTATCGCCTGGGCACTGTCCGATGACGACATCACCTACTGCCTCGAAGGCTCCGCCTTCAACTGCGGCGCCACCATCCAGTGGCTGCGCGATGAACTGCAGATGATCGACAAGGCTCCCCGCTGCGACGAACTCGCCGAGTCCGTCCCGGACGCCAACGGCATCTACCTCGTTCCCGCATTCACCGGCCTCGGCGCTCCGTACTGGGATATGTATGCCCGCGGCTGCATCGTCGGCCTCACCCGCGGCGTCAATCGCGCCCACTTCTGCCGCGCGGTCATCGAAGCCATCTGCTATCAGTGCGCTGACCTCGTCAACGCCATGAGAGAAGACTCCGGCATGGACATCAAGTCCATCCGTGTCGACGGCGGCGCTTCCGTCTCCGACATCATGATGCAGATCCAGTCCGACGTCCTCGACTGCGAAGTCAACCGTCCGAAGATCGTCGAGACCACCGCCCTCGGCTGCGCATACTGCGCCGGTCTTGCCGTCGGTTTCTGGAAAGACCTCGACGAGATCGCCGAGAACCGCGAAGTCTCCAAGATCTACTATCCGAAGATGGATGCCGCCACCCGCGACGAGCTCTACAGCGGCTGGAAGAAAGCCATCGAAAGAGCCAAAGACTGGATCGACCACTAAGGTCATTCCTCAGAAATCTGAGCCTCCCGTTTGGGAGGCTCTTTTTTTGTTGCTCTTGGACAATTGCGACAACAAAAGTCCGATTTTTACAAAATAATCTGTTTACAGTCAACAGGTCAACTGCTATAATCTATACCGTTATATCAAAGTAACCGGAAGGAACATCTGTATGAACTCTGAACGATATTCCCGCCAGGGCATGGTCCCGGAATTCAGCGGCGAAGGACAGCAGACTCTGGAAGACGCCAGCGTACTGATCATCGGTGCCAGCTCCATCGGCAGCACTCTCATGTACAACCTGGCCTCTGCCGGCATCGGCACCATCGGTGTCGCCGACCACAACATCGTCGGCACGTCCAACCTGAATGCCCCGATCCATTTCGAGGAAGACCTGGGGACCCTGAAGGTCATTTCCGCCACCCGGAAACTCAAGGCCTACAACAGTCTCATCAACGTCATCCCCCATGCCACGGCCATCAACAAGGACAACGTCTATGAGATCGTCAGCCAGTACGACATCATCGTGCTCGCCGTCAACAACCCGCAGACCGCCATGCTGGTCAACGAAGCCTGTGTCGAACTCGACAAGCCTTTCGTCACCGGAAAGACCAACGGCTTCATCGGGACCGCAGGGTTCGTCCTGCCTCACGAGACTCCGTGTCTCGCCTGCTTCTACGGCGAAGAGATGCCGCCGGAGGACAACTACGGCAGTGTCAGCGGAGTTTCTTCCACCATCGCCGCTCTCATGTCCACCTCGGTCCTGCAGTATCTGCTGGGCGCCCCGGTCGCCATGAAGGGCAAGCTGTTCATCTACAACTGTGCAAACGCCACCATCGACAAGATCGATCTGACCCACCGTCACGACTGCGCGGTCTGCGGCGCGAAGGAAGACGTCGATGATGACTTCGACGATTACGACTTCGACGAAGAGGAGGCATAATACTATGAAAGCCAGCGAGACCTTCGAGCGCTACGACGGCAAAGTCCGCGAGTGCTGCAACTACGCCGTCCGTTCCTCCAAGAGTTTCATGGAGAACGCGGACACCAACAAACGTCAGCCCGGCGGCAAGGCAGAACTCCTGCTGCGCGAACAGCTGACCAGCGATCTCAAAGAGTTCTGTGACGAAGTCGATGAAGTCAGCTTCTATGCGAAGCAGAAGGCGTACATCACCTCGAACGCCCTCACCTTCATCTTCCTGCTCGCCACCGCCGTCTTCGGCATCCTGTTCTCTATCTGGAACCCCTACTTCATCCTGGCCGCTCTGGTCACGGCGCTCCTGTCCCTGCTCGCCGCTCTCGGCGTGTTCGGCGGCACCTCCAAGAGTGTCGAAGATGTCAACGTCTTTGCCCGTCGGAAAGCCACCGGAGAACCCGCGGCCCGCATCATCTTTGAAGCGAACCTCGACGCTCCCTTCAAACGGAACATCTCCCGCGGCACCGCCGCGTTCCTTAAATTCCTGACCCTGCTGGGCGTCCTTCTGTACATCGCCTTCTGCGTGGTCATGCTGCTGGTCGACAACGGCACCCTGAACTTCGGTTTCCAGGACGAACTCGAGTACGCGGCTTACGTCCTTCCGATCTTCGTCATCTTCCCGCTCATCCTGAGCCGGACCGTTTCCATCGGTTCCTCGTTCCCCGGCGTCGCCGACAACCTGCTGGGCGCTTACACCGCCTGCGGCGCCATGCGCTACATGGCGGAACAGGACCTGCGCCTCGAGAGCACCGAGCTCTGCGTCCTTCTGACCTCCTCCAAGGAAGCGAAGAACGCCGGCGCCAAAGCGTTCGTCCGCGACTTCAAAGCGGACCTCGACGCGCTCGACACCACCATCCTGTGCTTCGATTCCATCTACGATCCGGACGCCCTGAACGCGGTCACCAAGGGCCGCAAGGTCTCCAAGCTGATCGACGAAGCGGCCGCCAACGCCGGCGTCATGCTGACCGACCACAACCCGAAGTATCACAAGGGCGACCTCAAGATCTACGACAAGGCCGGCCTCTCCGCCGCCCAGATCTCCACGCTGCCGGATACCGCTCCCGCGTTCTACCGGAGCGAAAACGACGACGCGGAACTGCTGACCCCGGACGCCGTCCATGCCGTCGAAGGCGCCATCAAAGTGGCACTCGAAGCCGCTTACGCGCTCGACGCTCAGGACGCATAAGTAAAACAAGTAAGGCTCCTGCCAATGGCAGGAGCCTTTTTTCAATCTTTGGAAAGGATCACCAGAAGGTGACCGTTCGTGTGAGTGACTTCGGCGAATGCGGCGTCCTTCGCCACTTCGTTCGAGACGCCGAGCGTGGTGTCCGGCGTCAGCGTGTGTCCGGCGAGCGGATACTTTGCTCCGGTGATCGTCAGCCCTTCGACGGGGCCGCCGTAGGCGATGAGCCCGAAGAAGTCGAAGCGGTTCTCCGGACCCCGGGCGGGGACGCGGAACGTACCGGGCGTCTTCAGGAAGACCCGGTTCTGCCCGTCTTCGAACCACAGTTCGCTCACACGCGGGTCTTCGACATACTTCGCCAGCATGCCGAGGTTGCCCATCGAGTGGTCGAACCGGCCGCCGAGGCCGCCGAGGACATGGATGCGCTCAAAGCCTTTGGAGACCGCGAGGTCGATGGCCGCTTCGCTGTCGGTCATGTCCTTGACCGTCGGCAGGACGACGAGGCCGGAGGCCGCCGCCCGCTCCGCCTCGGTGGGCGGAGAGCCGGAGTCGTAGTCGCCGATGAGGTAGACCGGTACATCGCCCAACAGGTCAAGGGCTTCCGCCACCTGCAGGCCTCTGTCCGCGCAGATGACCGCGTCGTATGCGGAGAGATCGATCGTCAGCTGTTCCGCGCCGTCGACGCGCGACGTTACGATCAGACACGTTTTGACTGTCTGGTTCATGGGATGCTCCTTAAAAGAAAAGCCGCCAAACGGGCTGGCGGCTTTCCGTGTATGTTACTTAGATACCCTTTTTCTTCTTCGGCTTCGGAGTGGCCTTCTTCTGGAGGAACGGGACCACGATGGCTTTCGCAGAGGCCGGAAGGCCGAGGGCCATGAGTTTTGCCATGTCGACGACCGTGCCGCCGTTCAGCAGGGTGACGACACCGTCCGCCATGTTGTCGGAGAAGATGCCCTTGGAGGCGTGTACCATTCTGTTGAGCGGCATCGTCTTGACCGAGTCGACGACGAGCTTCTTATAGTTCTCCGGAATGAACGGGATGGACGCGACCATGTCGAGCGCGTTGTTGATGCGTTTGCCGGGCTTGCTGGCGGTGGCATCGGCGATGGCGTCGGCCTGGGTCAGGCGGAGGTCGCTGGAGTCGGGCAGGTAAGCGTCGAGGTCATAACCGAGGACGTTGTAGAACTCGGTGTCAGAGACTTCGGCGATGTTCGCCTTGAAGTAATGGGGAGCGAAGTCTGCGTAATCGCCTTCCTTGGACAGGTCGTCCGCGGAGTCGATCTGGACGTCCGCGTTGAGTCGGATGTCTCTCGAGGAGGCGCCGATCATGATCTTGTAGGTACCGGCTTCGGTGACCCACTTGTCGAGGTCCGCGCTGTAGTACTCGAACGCGCACTTGTCGAGGCAGAGTTCCACGTTGGCGGTCTCACCGGGCTCGAGGGAAACGCGGGCGAACTCCTTGAGTTCTTTTTTGGCGCGATAGACTTTCGAGGGGAAGCAGGCGCCGACGTAGACCTGAGCGATCTCGTCCGCCTTCATGTCGCCGACGTTCTTGATATTGAAGCAGACTGCGACTTTCCCGTCGTCCGCCTTGACGACCTTGAGGTCGGAGTACTCGAACTTCGAGTAGGACAGGCCGTAGCCGAAGGGGTAAGCGACTTCCTTGTCAGCGGTGTCATAGTAACGGTAGCCGACGAAGATGGATTCGCGGAATTTCAGGTTGCAGTTGTGGTCGACCTTGAGGTCTCCGAGGCAGGGGACGTCTCTCAGCGCCTTCGGGTAGGTCTCCGCGAGCTTGCCGCTCGGGGAAACTTCGCCGAGGACCAGCGCCGGGAGCGCGGAGCCGAAGCCCTCACCGAGGAGATAGGTCTGCAGGATGGCGCCGACTTTGTCGGCCCAGGGCAGGACCACGGCGCTGCCGGTGGACAGGATGACCGCGACGTTCTTGTTGACGGCCGCCACGGCGTCGACGAGGGCGTTCATCGCTCTCGGGAGATCCATGGTGGTGTGGTCGAAGCCTTCCTGGACATCCATGTCGGAGCAGGAGACGAAGAGCAGGACCTTGTCGGCCTTCTCCGCGACCGCCTTCGCTTCGGCGAGGAGACCCTGGTTGACTTCATCGAGCATGCTGAGGTCGTAACCCGGGGCATAGGAGAGATCCATGCCGCGGTTCTCGAACGCGTCGTACGGGCTGTCGATATGGTAAGCGTTGATGTGTGCCGAGCCGCCGCCCTGGACGAGCGGGTTCTTGGCACGGGCGCCGATGATGGCGACCTTGTCCGTCTTGGCAAACGGAAGCAGTCCGTTGTCGTTCTTCAGAAGGACCGGGCACTTCTTGGCGAGCTCGACCGCATAGGCGTGGTCGGCTTCCTTGTCCCAAAGCACGTTGGCGCCGCCGAGGGAGCCCTCGGTGGACTGGTCGAGAAGATGCAGGACGCGGCGGGCGCTGGTCTCGATCTCCTCCGCGGAGACCTCACCGTCTCTGTACGCCTTGGCGACCTTGCTGATGGTGTAATAACCGGCGCCGGGCATCTCGAGGTCCAGACCGGCTTTCAGCGCTCTCACACGGTCGGCGGTGGCCGTCCAGTCACTGACGGTCAGGCCTTTGAAGCCCCATTCGCCGCGCAGGATGTCCTGCATGAGATAGCTGTTTTCGGTGCAGTATTTGCCGTTGATCTTGTTGTAGGCCATCATGACGGTCCAGGGCTGTGCGTGACGGACCGCGATCTCAAAGCCGCGGAGATAGATTTCCCGGAGTGCTCTCTCGTCGACGATGGAATCGGCCTTGAAGCGGAAGTCCTCGGTGCTGTTGCACGCAAAGTGCTTCAGCGAAGTGCCGACACCTTTGGACTGTACGCCGTTGATGTAGTTCGCGGCCAGAGTGCCGGCCAGGAACGGGTCTTCCGAATAGTATTCGAAGTTTCTGCCGCAGAGCGGAGAACGTTTGATGCAGATGCCGGGGCCCAGCAGGACGGCCAGACGCTCCGCACGGCACTCATCGCCCAGCTTTTCGCCGAAAGCTTTGGTGCCCTCTTTGTCCCATGCGCTGGCAATGGCCGCCGCGGACGGGAAACAGATGGCTTTGATGGTTCCGAGACCGTTCATCTTCCGCAGGCCGGTGGGGCCGTCGGACACCATGACGGACGGGACAGCCAGCCGGTCGACTGAGGCGGTGTGCCAGAAGTCTTTACCGGTAAGAAAGCTGATCTGCTCGCGCAGTGTCATCTTTTTTACGCTCAGTTCAAATTCCATTTCGATTCCTCCTATTACTTCTCCGGGGAATTTTACATATACACATAAATTATACACACGCGCCCCCTCCTTTTCAACAAAATGCGGGCAAAGTTCTCGACCGTTTCTTTGCTTTTTCCGCGCTTTTCTTTGGGGCGCCGCTGTGCTAGAATATTACTGATTTTGTACCGTGTATCGCGATATACCGAGAGGAGCCCCGCACCCATGTGGAAGAAAGTATTGTCCTGCCTTCTGGCAGTCCTGATGACGGTCCTGCTGTTCGCGGCCTGTTCACCGGAAGAGACGACCCTTCGTCTCCCGGTCGACGCCATCCCGTCCAGCTGCGACCCCGCCATTTCCGACACAGCCGCCATGTCGACCGTCGCCGCCAACTGTTTCGAAGGCCTCGTCCGCATCGACGAGAAGGGAAATGTGCAGCCGGGCGCTGCCGACCACTGGAGCATCTCCGACGACGGGCTCACCTACACGTTCATCCTCCGGGACGGACTCCAATGGCGCCTCCCCGACATGGACAGCACCGAAGCCTCTTCGAAGAACCCTCTCGGGCAGGACTTCATCCAAAACTTTGACACCGCGATGACCGCGGACGACTTCGTCTTCGGCCTCCAGCGCGCCGTCGCGAAGAACACGAAGGCGCCCGGCGCCACCCGCCTCTTCGGCATCCGGAACGCTCCCGCCGTCTATGCCGGCGAGCTCAAGACTTCTCAGCTCGGCGTCTCCGCGGTCGACGACAAAACGGTCCGCATCAAGCTTTCCGCGCCGGACGGCAACTTCCTGACCGCGCTCGGTTCCCCCTGCGCCATGCCCTGCAACCGGACGTTCTTCAACAAGACGGCCGGACGCTACGGCCTCACGGCCTCCATGCTCCTCTGCAACGGCCCCTACTACCTCTCGGACATGGACCCGAACGGAAAATCGCTCACGATGGTCAAAAACGAGAACTACGTCGGCCTCACTCCGGGAGACATCGAGCAGTGCACGCTGGTCCTCGGCGAAGAGTCGCCGGAAGAGGGCTCGGACAGCCTCGACATCCTGGCCGATTTCAAGTCCGATGAAGGCGTCCTGGACGGCGCGGTCCTCAGCGCGAAAGCCGCGCAGAGCCTGCCGAAGACCTTCGAGGTCACCAATTACACGAACATCGTCAATGTCCTGCTCTTCAATATGGACTCCGACTTCGCCGGCAACGAAGACCTGCGCCTCGCCCTGGCCGCCGCCACTGACGTCTCCAAGCTGTCCGCGACCGGCGACAGCATTGCGGAAGGCCTCATCCCCGACTGCTGCAACGCGGTCAGCGGCACCCTGTACCGGGAGGCCGCCGGCCCGGCAAAAGGCCCCGGCTTCAGTCTGAAGAAGGCGAAGAAAGCCTATGCGGCCGCCATGGAGAAGTTCGAGGCGGAAGCCACGGAAGACGAACCGGCACCCACCTCGTTCCAGATCTCGTTCCTGTGCCTCAGCCACGACAAGCAGGCGGCGCAGTCGATCGTCCAGAACTGGCAGAAAGTTTTCGGTACCGCCCTCTCCATCTCCATCGACACGAGAGACACCGAAGCGGAACTGCAGGACGCGCTCATCGCCGGCGGGTTCGACGTCGCGTTCGCGCCCCTGCACTGCTCCGAGCTCCTGGCCATCGGCATGCTGCAGCAGTTCACCGGCGACACCGAGCTGAACCTCATGAACCTCGCCAGTGACGAGTACGACCACCTCCTGACCCTCGCCGCCTCCGCCAGAGACGATGAGACGGTCACCGGCTACTGCCTCGCCGCGGAAGAGTACCTCACGAAAAACGCCATCGTCCTTCCCGTCACCCAGGAGAGCACCTGCCTCGCGGTCAAAGAGAAGACCGCAAAGGGGCTGCAGGTCTACCCCACCGGGAACACCTACCTCATCTATCTCATCTGAACCACCTCGGCGGGCCCTCTTCCCTCACGTTTTGGACGACCTCCGTTCCCAGGCATTTCTCAATGAAACCAAAAGCTCTGGCCCTTTCGGCCAGAGCTTTTTTGCAGCCTCTCACCACCCAGAAATCTCTTCAAACTTGTATTTATCTATGTTTTTTCCGGGGAAGGGGAAGCCAAAGAGTGTAAGAGAAAGCCACCTTCCCCTGTCCCCGGACCCCTACCCCTTTCGGCTTTCTCGCCTGTCGGGAGAAAACTTCAGCCGGAGCGAGGAGGCACCGCAGGTCCTGGACCAAGGGGCCATATGCCCCGACTCCATGGACCTCCGA
>ONJD01000058.1 GCA_900317985.1 uncultured Eubacteriales bacterium
AGCCGCAGCACTACATCGCCATCACGGGCACGAACGGAAAGACCACCACGACCACCCTCGTCTACGAGATCCTGGACAAAGCGTTCCCCGGAAAAGCCCACCTGTGCGGCAACATCGGCATCCCGCTCTGTGAGATCGTCATGGAAGAGGGCCTCATGGAGGAGAGCGACCACTACATCGCCCTCGAGATCTCCAACTACCAGCTCGTCAACATCGACCGGTTCCGTCCGGACGTCGCCACCATCATCAACCTGACCCCGGACCACGTCGACTTCATGGGTTCGCTCGAAGCCTACTACAAGTCGAAGACCGAAGTGTACCGCAACATGACTCCGGAGGATACCTTCCTCCTCAACGCGGACGACCCGGTCCTCGCGGAGTATGTGAAAAAATACCCGGTCCCGGCCACCGTCCGGTCCTTCAGCCTCGACCGCACCGACACCGACAACTGCGTCAGAGACGGACAGCTGTACGTGGGCGATGAACCGGTCCTGCCGCTGAGCTCCATCCGCCTGCCGGGCAAGCACAACCTGCAGAACGTGATGATCGCCGTTTCCGCCGCCAAAGTCCTCGGCATCGCGAACGAGACCATTCGGGAAGTCGTCGAAGGGTTCACCGGCGTCGAGCACCGCATCGAGTTCGTCCGGGAAAAGGACGGCGTCCGCTATTACAACGACTCGAAGGGCACCAACACCGACGCCACTGTCACGGCGCTGAAAGCCTTCGACAAGGGAGTCATCCTGCTCATCGGCGGCTTTGAAAAGGGCCTGCCCATGGACGACGTCAAAGCCCACCTCGGCTGTGTGAAGAAAGTCATCGGCTACGGCGCCTGCGGCCCGCGGCTCGTGGCGGACACCGTCGGAGAGGACGGCATCGTCGTCACCACCCTCGATGAAGCGGTCGCGGAGGCCGTGAAGATCGCCGAGTCCGGCGACACGGTCCTGCTGTCCCCCACCACCAGTTCCTTCGACCAGTACACCTGCTTCGAGGAACGGGGCGACCACTTCAAGAAACTCGTCAATGAACTGTAACCACCAAAAGGATCCAACACATGTCAGATAACCGTTACATCGGCGTCTTCGACTCGGGCATCGGCGGCCTCACCGTCGTCAAGTCCATCGTCGAGTGCATGCCGGGAGAAAACATCATCTACTTCGGCGACACGGCGCACGTGCCCTACGGCACCCGCTCCAAACGGCAGATCACCGAGTACGTCCTCGCCGACGTCCGCTTCCTTCGGACGTTCGACATCAAGGCGGTCGTCATCGCCTGCAACACGGCCGACTCCGTGGCCAAAGAGAAAGTCCGCGAAGTCAACCCGGACCTCCCGGTCTTCGGCGTCGTGGACCCCGCGTCCCGCCTCGCCGCTGTCCAGACGAAAAACGGCAGGATCGGCGTCATCGCCACCAACGCCACCGTCAAGACCGGCGCCTATGAAAGGGCCATCGCCAAGTACAATGAAGACGCCACCGTCTTCATGGAAGCCTGTCCGCTGCTCGTCCCTCTCGTCGAGAACGGCCGGTTTCGGCCCGGAGACCCGGTCATCGAGATCGTCTTGAAAGAGTACCTCGACCCGCTCGTGGAGAAAGACATCGACACGCTGGTCCTCGGGTGCACGCACTACCCGCTCCTGCAGGAGGCCATCTCTCACCTCTACCCCTCTCTGAATATCATCAGTTCGTCTGATGCCGCCGCGGCAAAGATGCTCGGCACCCTCATTCAGAACGGCACTTGCAACGAGAACACCGAAGCCGCTCAAAGCGAGCGCAAATATTTCGTATCCGACGACGCCGAAGGCGTCGACAACCTCGCCAGAGTCTTCATGGGTGATGACCTTGGCGGCACGTTCCGACAGGTGGACGTGGAATAATAACGTAATGAAAAAGGAGACTACCACTATGACCGTTATGGAAGCTGCCCGCCTGCTGGGCTCCGCCATCCAGGAAGACCCCCGTTTCGCCGACTACCGCGACGCCTCGGCCCTTGCCGCCGAGGACGAGCAGGTCAAAGCGCTCAGCGACAATCTTCAGGCGCTTCAGGCCCAGTTCGACGAAGAAGCCGTCAAAGAGAACCCCGACGAAAAACTCCTGAATGACCTTCAGGAACAGGGTTCTGCCATGTACCAGACCATCTATCAGACCCCGGCCATGACCCGGATGATGGACGCGAAAGAGGGTATGGACAGCATGATGAACGAAGTCATGAACTTCCTGTACCTCGTCATCGGCGGCGCCGACCCGAAGACCGTCGAAGTCACTCCGGAGACCATGCAGCAGATGCAGGCCGAAATGATGCAAATGTAACGAACCATGAGCAATCGAGCTAATCCATACGAACTCACCCAAAGCGGTGCCATGCACCTGCAGGACGGAGACGTCCACCAGGCCCTCAAGGACCTGGTCGTCGCCAACGACGCCATGCGCAGGATCATGGAGGCGGACCCGTCCGTCGGCAACCGGAACTTCTACGGCATCACCTGCCTGAACCTCGGTTCGGTCTACCAGATGATGCAGGACTTCGAGTCCTTCCGGGACTGCGCCCGCACCGGGACCAACTACCTCGAAGGCGTCCTGGAAGAACAGGTCGGTCTCGAGACCCTCTTCTACCTCGCATCGGTTTACCTGCAGCTCGGCCAGGCAGATGAGATCGAAGAGAACTACGAGTCCGCGGAAGCCTGGTATAAAAAGGCGATCGAACGCCAGATCCAGGTCACCGAACAGGACCTCGACCCGGAGGCGTCCCAGTACGCGAAGCAGACGCTCTCGCAGGAATTCCTCATCCTCACCGGTCTCTACCAGAAGATGCAGTACGAGGAGAAGTACCTCGAGACCCTGGAGCACACCGTAGAGTTGAAGATCGCCATCGCGCAGGAGTTCGACCACCCCTATGACTGGGCGGACGCCGCCATGGGCGAAGAAACTCTCGCGAGTGTCATCGCGCAGAAAGAGCCGGCCAGAGCGGAACAGCTGTTCCGCGACGCGGTCGCCATTCTCGAAAAGCAGACCGAAACAGAAGAGGATATCGGCGATGTACTCATCCAGGTCTACCGGGACTTCAGCGTGTTCCTGCAGCAGCAGGACCGGCAGACCGAAGCGCTCGAGTTCTTTGGGAAAGCAGAGCAGCTCGCCGCCACCCGTCCGGCATCCATGGATGCCGAAGTCGGGGGCATCATCGAGCAGGCGCTCGACTCGGACGGCATGCCTCTGCAGGAGGCTGATGACATCCGTGCACAGCTGTTCCCGGACGACGACGAACAGTAATACAACCGCGGTGAATCGCCCCTTGTTACAAGGTTCTGTTTATGTTAAAGTAATATCCGTAAAACCCAAACCACCAAGTTCCTCAGGAGGTACACACAATGGGAATGTTCGATAAACTGCTCGAAAGCCTCGCGGCATCCCGCAAGACCATCGTTTTCACGGAAGGCACTGACGCCCGCATCCTGGACGCCGCTGCCCGCATCCTGAAAGAAGACCTCATGGGAGTCATCCTGTGCGGCAACGTCGACGAAGTCAAAGCAGCGGCTGCGGCCGGCGGCTATGACATCGACGGCGCTGAGATCCTCGACCCGCTGACCTACGGCGACATGGAAGCCCTCGTGGCCCAGATGGTCGAACTGCGCAAAGGCAAGATGACCGAAGACGAAGTCCGTGAGCTTCTGAAGAAGTCCAACTACTTCGGCACCATGCTCGTCAAAGCCGGCAAGGCGGACGCCCTGCTCGGCGGCGCCACCTACTCCACCGCGGACACGGTCCGTCCGGCGCTCCAGATCATCAAGACCAAACCCGGTTCCAACCTGGTCTCCTCTTCCTTCATCCTCTTCCGGGAGAAGGACGGCGTGGAAGAGCGCATCGCCATGGGCGACTGCGCCATCAACCTCGCTTACACCGACCGCCTCGACAAAGAGGGCAACGTCGTTCTGAGCGGCGCCCGCCAGCTCGCCGAAGTGGCCGTCGAGACCGCCAAGACCGCATCCTTCTTCGGCATCGACCCGAAGGTCGCTGTCCTCAGCTTCTCCACCTACGGTTCCGGGAAAGGCGGCACGGTCCAGCTGTCCCACGACGCGGTCATCGAAGCCCGCAACATCGACCCCGATCTCGTCATCGACGGCGAGTTCCAGTTCGACGCCGCAGTCTCCGCGGAAGTCGCGAAGACCAAGTGCCCCGACTCCAAGGTCGCCGGCCAGGCCAACACCTTCATCTTCCCGCTCATCGAGGCCGGCAACATCGGCTACAAGATCGCGCAGCGTCTCGGCGGCTATGAAGCCTACGGCCCCATCCTTCAGGGTCTGAACGCTCCCATCAACGACCTCTCCCGCGGCTGCAACGCCGAAGAAGTCTACAAGATGGCGATCATCACGGCCGGCATGGCGTAAATCGCCCGCCTGCGAAACAGCAAAACAAAAGAGCCCTCGTTTGAGGGCTCTTTTTCTTATTGTTTTATCCCAGTGGGACCCCGAGTGCGTTCAGGATGTTCTTTGCCTGCTGTTTGGCGCCTTCCAGCGTCGGATGGGGGTTGTATCCGATGGTTCCGCCGTCTTCGATCGTGAACTCGAAGAGCGGGATGGCGAAGCCGTCCGAGAACAGTTCGATATCGTCCATCGGCACATAGCGTGCATCGCCCCAGTAGAAGAGGGCGTCGACCCGCTTCTTCAGGTTGAGCGCGCTGTAATACGGCTGCAGGACGTGTTCGATGAAATGGTCTCCGCTGAAGGGAATGAGATCCCAATGGTAGACCGGGTTGTAGAGTCCGCAGACGACGACGGTCGCCTTCGGGTTCAGCTGACGGATCCGGTTCATGATGGCTGTCGTGTTGACCTGGTAGTCGATGACCCATTTGATGAGCGCGGATGACAGTTTCAGGATGTTGCCCGGCCAGGTCAGCGGATTGGTCCAGGCTCTGACGAACGACGCGGCGTTGTCGACGACCGTTGCGATCGAGCCGTACTCTGCGACCAGTTCCGGAATGGTGAGCTGGCGCTCCAATACGCGTCCTTTTTCGGCGATGTCATAAATGGCGGCGATGACCGGGAGCCAGACATCGTTGATACCGACGTCGATCGTGATGAGGTCCGCGTTCCGGATGGCCGCGGTGACTTCCTCGCGGTAGGAGTCGAGGTTCGCCTTGGAGACGACCCCGTTCGAGAGGTACATGGCCTGGCCCAGAAGGACCCAGTCCGCGTAGTAGTGTTCATCGAGAAGATAGCGGATGTCCGCCGTGCGGGCTCCGGGGAAATGGTACTGACCAAAATTGGTCGCGCCGACTGCTTTGGCGACCAGCGTCGGATAGGACCCCTCGATCTTCTCGCAGGCGATCCAGCGCTGTTTACGCTCCTTGGAGAGGGCAACGTACTGGGGCAGACCCAGGCCTGACCCGCAGCTGTCTCCGATGGAGACGTAGTTCGAGTAGTAGGGGCCTTCGTCCGCTTTTTCGACGGTCGCGCCCTTGATTTCATACGCTTGTGCAGAGGTCTCTGCGACCTCTTCCGCAGTCTGATCGGTGAGCTCTTCCGCAAGCGCGCCAATGCCCGCGGTCAGGATCATGACGATCGCGATCAGAAATGCGATCCATTTGTTTGTGTGTTTCATTTGAGCCTCCTGGTACAGTGATAAACTGTATAAATAGCCTTTCTTTTTTACTCCCCATACACCCACTATGCACTAAAAACTAAGACAAATCCATCCTTATTTTTTTATAACGTACAAATTCTCCGTTTTCCACAAATTAGACACTTGTAAATGTGTGATAATAACGTACGAACATCCGATAAAGACAGGACAACAGGCGGCAAAAACACACGGAAAAAGAGCCCTCGTTCGAGGGCTCTTAAGACAGTTAGAAGGAGTATTATACAAAGCGGCAAACATGGTCGACAGCGATGTCGGAGAAGCCGTAAGCCTCCGCTTTGGTCAGCTTGCCATTGCAGATGTCGTGGACGATGTGGAGGAGTTCCTCCCCCATCTCCTGGTACGTCTTTTCGCCGCGGATGATGGCGGAGAGGTCGACATCCATATTGTCCTCCATCTTGCCGTAGGTCACTTCATTGGCGGTGACTTTCAGGACCGGGACGATGGCGTTGCCGGTGGGCGTGCCGCGGCCGGTCGTGAAGGCGATCACCTGACAACCGCCGGCGACCATGCTGGTCACGGAAGAGATGTCGTACCCTGCCGTATCCATGACGACCGAGCCGTGTTTCGTCGGCTGTTTGGCCTGTTCGAGGACTTCGACGATGGGACGCGTGCCCCCCTTGCGGATGCAGCCGAGGCTCTTCTCATCGAGGGTGGAGAGGCCGCCCGCCTTGTTGCCTGGGGTCGGCTGGCCGGCGCGGCAGTCCTGTCCGGCCGCTTTCAGATGTTCCTCGTATTCGCGGCAGACTTCGATGATCTCGTTGTGGACTTTCGGGGTCGCGGCGCGGCTGGCGACGACATGTTCCCCGCCGATCCACTCGATGGACTCACTCATCATGGTGGTGGCGCCGAGATCGACGAGACGGTCGCTCAGCTCACCGACCGCAGGGTTGGACGCAATGCCGGAAGTGGCGTCGGAACCGCCGCACTCGATGCCCATGAAGAGTTCGGAGATGTCGAAGAGTTCCTTCTGCTGAAGGCCGGCTTCCGCCGCCATGTCTCTGGCCGCGCGGGTCGCCTTTTCGATGGTCTTCAGTGTGCCGCCCTCGTCCTGGATACCGAAGGAGACGACCGGTTTGGAGGTCATCTTCTGGATCTTCGCTTTGAGTTCCTTGTGCCCGACCGTCTCGCAGCCGAGGCCGATGATGACGACGCCGTAGACGTTCGGGTTGCAGGCAAAGCCGGTCAGGATCTTCTGGCTCATCTCCGTGTTGTCCGCGACGTCGGAGCAGCCGGTGTTGAAGACGATGTTGACCGCGCCCCGCACCTGGCTCGCCACGACGCGGCTGGATTCGGAACCGCAGGCACAACCGGGCAGGATGAGGACGTGGTTCCGGATGCCGGGCCGGCCTTCCGCGCGGCGGTAGCCCCAGAACTTGAGCCCTTCGTCGGTCTTCACGACCGGGAAGTCGGCAGCCTCTTCCCCGGTGTCTTCGACCAGTTCGCTGTCGTAGTCTCTTGGGACACTGTGGATGTTTTCATGGGAGACCCAGTGCCCGGCGGCGATACACGTATCCGCCTCTCCGATGAGTTCTCCGTACTTGATGACTTCATCGCCCTTGTCGATATCGACCAGCGCGATCTTGTGGCAGTAAGGAATGGTGTCCTTTGCCTCGATGGTTTTGATGTCGTCCCCGTCACGGTAGGCGACGGTCTCGCCTTTCGGGACTTCCCTGACGCAGGTCACGACGTTGTCTCTCGGGTCCATTAATAACGCGTTGATTGTCACGTGGATCACCCCTTTCTATCTTTACATTAACGAAAACTTTCCCTACAATCAACCGCATATTTTGAAAAAACGCCCAATAAAAAAAGAACCCTCGTCTGAGGGCTCTTGATTACGTGCGCCACTGGAAGCGCTCCATGTCGACGTGGGTCTCGTCGATGAACTCGATGCCGTCCGCTTTCAGAAGGGCGATCTGCTCGTTGCCCCCGCCGAACGCAAATGCGTCTGAGACACGTCCGTCCTTCGTGACGACCCGGTAACACGGGATGCCTTCCGGGTCCGGATTCACATGCAGCGCGTAGCCGACGACCCTTGCCCAGCGGGGGTTCCCCGCCAGCGCGGCGACCTGCCCGTAGGAGGCCACTTTGCCTTTCGGGATCTGCTTTACGACATCGTAGATGAGCTCGAAAGTACTGGTCATTTCGATTCCCTCCTTTTCCGTTCAGATTATAGCATAATCTGTGATTTTATACTTGCTTTTTACCCCTCGCTGTGTTAATATAAGTCTCGCTGTTGAACAGCACTGAGCACACGCGCTCGTAGCTCAGCTGGATAGAGTGTCTGGCTACGAACCAGAAGGTCAGGGGTTCGAGTCCCTTCGGGCGCGCCAAAGAAAAGAGAGTCCTCTCGCAGGGCTCTCTTTTCTTTTGTTTCCAGAAGGGACTCGAACCGAAGGCCGGAGCGTTTAGAAAACAGCCCAGTGGGCTGTTTTTAGCGACGGGAGCTGCGGCAGCAGCTCGGTGTGGTTTCGCGAAGCGAAAGCACGTCGAGTCCCTTCGGGCGAAGAAACGGGCTTGCGAAGCAAGACACGTCGAGTCCCTTCGGGCGAAAAAAACAACAGCAAAGCCCCGGCGGGGTAGCCGGGGCTTCACTCGTGGGTCACGAACCCACTATGGATGACTGAACATGAAAATCAGTAAGTAGTCATCATTTGGTTTAGCCGTTGATCAGTCTCGAGAACATGTCCTTCGCGAAGTTCGTGATCGAAGTCTTGACGGAGTCGAATGCCTTCTGAACGACGGACTTGACCGCGGCACCGATGGTGCTCTTGATCTGCGTGCGGATGTTCTGAGCCACTTCTTCGACCTTGTAACCGATGCTACCGACGATGGACTTCACGGTGTTACCAGTCTTCGTGATGATCTCAGACTTGGTCGGGTTGACGAACGCTGCCGCAAGGTCCTTCGTGGACTTGTCGATGAGCTTGGTAGCCGTCGTGGTCGGGCTCTTGTCGATGTTGTAGAAGTACCAGTCTTCGGTGACATAACCGGCATAGACGGACTTCGCTCTCATCGCCTGCTTGTTGACATAGATCATCAGGTTCTGAGCGGTGCGGCCGTTCTCATAGAGATACTTGTTGAGGCCTGCGACGAATTCAGACTTCGTGGAGAAGATGGTGTCGAGACCGAGGCTCTCGAAGCCGATCTGTCCGACGAACGCGGTCAGGGCACCGGTGACGACCTTGCCCATTTCTTTCGTGATGTCGATTCCTTCAGGATCAAGAATACCGGTGATGATATTTACATCTTTACCAGCGATGCTGTTGATGAACTTGTCGATCGTGCCTGCGAACGTGGTGTCGCGGACGAAGTCATAGAAGCCTGCCGCGAAGTACGGCTTGATGAGACCGAGGTCGGCGACCGTGACATACAGCCAGGTCTCGTTCTCCCAGGTCAGGATCATGGTGATCCAGTAGCCTTCTGCGGCCTTGGTCTGGAACATGATGTAGTTGCCGCTGGCCATCTTCTTGCCGACGAGACCGAGTCTCTGAGCGAACGGATAGACGAGGGTGTTGATGATCTTGCTACCATACGTATCAATGAGGTCTGCGGAATAGTCTGCAACCTGGACAAGGAGATTGACAACTTTGTTTTCTTCGACGTAGCTCGTGCCTTTAAGTGCTTCGGTGATCTGCGGGATGATCTGGAGCATCCAGGTGAGCGTGACATTGCTGTCACGATTGAACTTGACAATGCCGTTCTCATCGGAGGCCGCCTGCAGGAATGCGGGAATCGGATATTTGAGCTTCATCGGAACCATGTCTCCGGTGTCGGTGTCGACCACGCGGTCGAACAGGTTCATGTCGGAGATGACGCCGAGGTAAGTCTTGAGGATGGCGAACGCCGTGTCATAATCGAGGCTCAGCTGTCCGTCCTCACTCTTGACGAGTTCGAAGTACAGGTTGACGATGGAGTCGTAATCTTTGACCGTACCGTCCGCATAGGTGGCAGTGCCGCCGAAGGTCGCTGCAAGAGCGCCCTGGAACGCGTCCTTACCAAGTTCCTTCATGAACTTCAGGACGTCGATGAGTTCATCGCGATTGACGAGCAGGTACTCAGAACCGGCGATACCGGTCTCAGCAACGTCGACATCGGTGAATGCGAAGCCTGCTTCCAGTTCTACGCACCAAAGACCGGGGAACCCGATAGTGTAATCAGAACTAAGTTCGGCAGTAATCTGAGGTACAGTCCAATCTTTCAAGAACCCATAGCCTGGAATCTTTTCGGTCATCCATGCCTCTATATTGCTTCCGAAAGGAATCGATGCAATCAAATTCGCAAATTTTTGCTGTAATTCAGCTCTAACACTTTCCAGTTTATTCAGGTTTTCCTTGGTTGTGTCATAAAGCGGTTTCAGAAGATCCACTCCGGGGATCGTTCCTGTAATACCTTTTGCAGGTCCAACAAACTGGATCTCGTTATAAGGAGTAACCTCATTTTCATTAAGACCGATGATGTCAACCGTGAATTCCTTGGTCGGTCTCGCATCAGAACCAACTTCGGTCAGGCCATCATTAAGAATGACATATCCGTCTCGAGTGACTGCATTACCATTCTCATCTGTATCAAAGAAACCTTCCACACGGACCGTATAAGAGCCCTCGGGGACAGCTTCTTCTGTAACATAGGT
>ONJD01000042.1 GCA_900317985.1 uncultured Eubacteriales bacterium
CCGAAAGGGGTAGGGGTCCGGGGACAGGGGAAGGTGGCTTTCTCCGACGCTCTTTGGCTTCCCCTTCCCCGGAAAAAACATAGACAAATACAAGTTTGTGTGGGGTAAAGCAAAAGCAGAAGCTTTGCATGGAGCAGAGCTTCCGCTTTGTGTTTATCATGTGCGCTTATTTCTTGTTTTTCTTTTCCGCGATCATGTCGATCTCGGCGAGGTCGTACGGAGTCTCCTGGTACACGAAGTAGTTGATCCAGTTCGAGTACAGGAGGTTCGCGCAGGAGCGCCAGGTGTTCGGCACACGCTTCGTGACCCGGTCGTTCGGGAAGTAGTTCACCGGGATCTCGATCGGAAGTCCGGCGTCGAGGTCGCGCTTGTACTCGTTGTACAGCGTGTCGGCGTCGTACTCGGTGTGGCCGGTGATGAAGATCTGACGGCCGTGCTTCGTCGAGATGGCAAAGACGCCGGCCTCCTTCGAAGAGGCCAGGATCTTCAGTTCGGGCACTGCCTCGACCTCTTCCCTCCAGATGGTCGTGTGACGGGACTGGGGGACGTTGAAGATGTCGTCGAAGCCGCGGAACAGCATGGAGTTCTTCTTGTCCACCGTGTGCGGGTAGACGCCGAAGAGCTTCGCCGGAAGGTCGTGCTTCGGGATGCCGTAGTGGTAGTAAAGACCCGCGAACGCGCCCCAGCACAGATGGAACGTGGAGTAGACGTGCGTCGTGCTCCATTCCATGATCTCACACAGCTCGTCCCAGTAGTCGACTTCTTCAAAGGGCATCTGCTCGACCGGCGCGCCCGTGATGATGAGTCCGTCGAAGTTGCGGTCCTTGACCTCGTCGAAGGTCTTGTAGAAGGACAGCATGTGGTCTTCCGGAGTGTGGGTCGATTTATGAGATTGTGTCATGATGAGCTCGAGCTCGATCTGCAGCGGTGTATTACCGAGCAGGCGGCTCAGCTGGGTCTCGGTCTCGATCTTCTTCGGCATGAGGTTCAGAAGGAGAATGTGCAGAGGACGGATGGCCTGGGTGTTCGCCCGGGTCTCCTTCATAACGAAGATATTCTCACTTTTCAGAACTCGCGCGGCGGGGAGATCGTTCGGGATCTTGATCGGCATTTAGTTCACTTCTTCCTGGGCCTGACGTCTCTCGTGGAGCTCTTCGGTGATCTCCGCGACTTTTTCTTCCGTCAGGATGAATTTCTTTGCAAAGATGAGGATGGCGATGACCATCAGGATGATCGGGATGACCGTCATGGAAAGACGGAGGCCGGTCCGCGCGGACTGGTCGATGACCATGGCGACGGAATCGGCATCGGCGCTGTCTTTCTGGATGTGGTTGATGGACAGCGTCAGGGACGCGGCCAGAGCGGCGATACCGCTGGCCAGTTTGACGACGAACGTCTGCATGGAGAAAATGACGCTTTCCTCCCGGCTGCCGTTCTGGAGTTCGCCGTAGTCGACGGTGTTCGCGAGGAAGACCGTGACGAGGACCGTAAGGATACCGTTGGCGGCGAAGATGAGGAACCCGGGGATGAGCAGCAGATAGATGTTGTTCATCGGGGTCAGGAACGCGATGGCGATGAGCAGCGCGTAACCCAGAATGGCAGAACCTGCGCCGAGATAGAAGATCTTCGTGGTGGAGAAGAACTTCCGAAGCAGCGGGAACAGGATCATCATGGAGAGGATGGATACGGCACCGCCGAAGGTGTTGAACAGCGTGTAGCTGTTGTACCACGCGTCGCCGCCGACATCGTACTTGAAGAAGTAGATGACGAGGTTCGAGGTGATGTAAACGGCGGTATTGACGAGGACGATCGCCAGCACGACGACCATGGTCTGATCGTTGCGGATGAGCGCGCGGAACAGGTCGCCCACGGAATTCGTCTTCACGTTGACGGTGGATTTCTCCTTGATGGTGACCACCGCGATGACTTCAAAGAGGACGAAGATGGCGGCGATAATGAGGGCGAACCGGGAGAAGCCGATCCGCTCGTTGCCGGCACCCAGGGCCTGGACGGCGATGACCGTGACGATGGTGATGAGGGCGGAACCGACACCGGCACAGGAACGGGCCAGGGTCGTGAGGTTCTCACGCTCTTTGCCGCCTTCGGTGAAGGCGGGGATCATGGACCAGTAAGGGATGTCCATCATCGTGTAGGTCGTGCCCCAGAGGATGTAGAAGACGGCCGCGTAGGCGGTCAGGCCCGAGGGGGTGAGGCTCGGCGGTGCCGAGAACATGACATACAGGATGACGGCATTCAGCAGTGTTCCGATGAGGAGCCAGGGGCGGAATTTGCCGAGGCGGGTACGGGTCTTCGCGGTGATGATGCCCATGATCGGGTCGTTGAACGCGTCGAAGACTCGGGCCGCGAGCAGGATGACGCCCATCGCCGCAGCCGGGACACCCATGATGTCCTGGAAGTAGTAAAGGACATAGCTCGCGGAAAGCATGTAGCAGAGGTCTTTGCCGACCGCCGCGAGACCGTAACTGGTTTTCTCCTTGCCGGAGAGTTTTTTGGTTTCAAGTGCCTGCGCCATAATAGACTCTCTTTCTTATTTCCAACTCGAGTTTAAGTCGACCGTACGGTTGAAGATGAGTTTGTCTGCCGTCGAGTACTTATCGACCGTGTAATAACCTTTTCTCATGAACTGGAATGTGTCGCCGGGTTTCAGGTCGACGAGGTCGCCCTCGATGACCGAGTCCGGAAGGATTTCCAGGGAGTTCGGATTGAGGTAGTTCTCCAGGGGTTCCGCGGGGTCGGACGGATTCGGCACGTTGAAGAGCCGGTCGTAGAGCCGGACTTCCGCCGGGATGCAGTCGGCCGCGTTGACCCAGTGGATGGTACCCTTGACCTTTCTGCCGTCGGGGGTCTCGCCGCCCTTGCTCTCCGGGTCGTATTCGACATGGATGCAGGTGACGTTCCCGTCGTCATCGGTCTCGTAGGATGTGCAGGTGGCATAGTAGGCGCCTTTCAGGCGGACCTCATTGCCGGGGTAGAACCGTCTGTATTTCTTGGCAGGCTCGATCATGAAGTCGTCCTGCTCGATGAACAGTTCTCTCGAGAAGGTGACCTTCCGGGTCCCCATCTCGGGTTTCTTCGGATGGACCTCCACTTCGATCTCTTCGGTCTGCCCCTCGGGGTAGTTGTCGATGATGACCTTCAGCGGGCGGAGGACCGCCATGGCACGGGGCGCGTTCTCGTTGAGGTCGTCCCGGACACAGGCTTCGAGCAGGCCGAAGTCCACGACGGAGTACGCCTTGGAGATGCCGATGCGGGCACAGAAGTCCCGGATGGCTGCGGGCGGGAAGCCGCGGCGTCTCATGCCGGAGATGGTGACCATACGCGGGTCGTCCCAGCCGTCGACATAGCCGTTGTTGACAAGATAGAGACAGCGGCGTTTACTGGTGACACAATAGTTGAGGTTCAGACGGGCGAACTCGATCTGCCGCGGTGCCGGCTTGTCCACTTCACACTCCTGGCAGACCCAGTCGTAAAGAGGTCTGTGGTTCTCGAACTCAAGGGAGCACAGCGAGTGGGTAACGCCTTCACAGGCATCTTCCAGCGGGTGGGCGAAGTCGTACATCGGGTAGACGCACCACTTGTCGCCCTGGCGGAAATGGCTCATGTGCGCAATGCGGTAGATGACCGGGTCTCTCATGTTCATGTTCGGAGAGGCCATGTCGATCTTCGCGCGGAGCACCTTTTCCCCGTCGGCGAACTCGCCTTTGGTCATGCGGTCGAAGAGGTCGAGGTTCTCCTCGATGGAACGCTCCCGGTACGGGCTGTTCTTGCCGGGCTCGGTCAGCGTGCCGCGGTATTCACGGATCTCGTCGGCCGACAGGTCGTCGACATAGGCCAGACCCTTCCTGATGAGAAGGATGGCCTTCTCGTACATGTAGTCGAAGTAGTCGGAGGCGTGGTACAGGTTCGCGTAGTTGTACCCGAGCCACTTGATGTCCTCGGCGATGGCGTCCGCGTATTCGGTGTCTTCCTTGCCGGGGTTCGTGTCGTCCATCCGCAGGTTGCAGATGCCGTTATATTTCTCCGATGTGTAGAAGTTGATGTAGATCGCCTTCGCGTGGCCGATGTGCAGATAGCCGTTCGGCTCCGGCGGGAACCGGGTCTGGACGTGGTCGTACGCACCGGACTCGAGGTCCGCGTCAATAAAGTCGTGGATGAAGTTCGAGGCCGCTGCGGGCGCATTCAAGGTTTTTTCTTCCATTCGGTTCACCCCTTATAGTAGTTTGCCGCCTTCCGGAGGCGATTCACGCATTCCTCTTTCCCGAGGATCTGCATGATGGCACACAGATCCGGCGTGTTGGTCCGGGACGTGATGGCGACCCGGATGACGGTGGACAGGTGGCCGACATGGCCTTTGAATGCCGTCGGGTCCTGTTTCCACTCCTTGACGTTCGGCGTGTAGCCGAGCGGCTCGCAGAGGCTCTTGACCTTGTTGAACCATTCGGACTGATCGTCGTTCTCGTCATAGACGTCGATGTATGCTTCGAGGATGGCGGCGGCGTCGGCCGGCGTCACGTTCTCGGGAAGCTGGTCGAAGTTCTCGGTGTAGAGGTCGTCATAGAGGTAGGCGACGAAGTCCGGGACCTCGGACCATTTGGCGATATCTTTTCTCGGCTTCTTTCCGCCGCGGTCGACACTGAGGATCCGCAGTGCCTTGTCGCGGTCGGCGGTCAGAAGGTCGTAGAAGTCTCTGTCGTATTCCTCCGCCCAGGTGAGCACCCGGTCGAGGACGGTCTCCGCGCTCATGACGGAGATGACGTTCTTCGAGACGTCGTTGAGTTTCGCAAGGTCGAACAGCGCGCCGGACACGCTCATCTTTTTGAGATTGAACGGGAAGTCCGCGAGCGGCGCTTCCTTGTTGGCACGGCGCCAGTCCTCGAAGTTCGAGTTGGCCAGCGTCAGCAGGTACTCGAGGACCGCCTCCTTCGGGTAGCCCTCTTCCACATAGTAGCTGACCGCGGCCTCCGGGTCTTTTCGCTTCGAGAGCTTGCGCTTGTTGCCGTCATCGAGTTTCATGATGGGGGCGATGTGCGCGAACTTCGGAGCGCGGAACCCGCAGTACTGGAACAGCTGCAGGTGGACCGGCACGGAGGAGATCCACTCGTCGCCGCGGACCACGTGGGTCGTGCGCATGAGATGGTCGTCCACACAGTGGGCGAAGTGGTAGGTCGGGATGCCGTCGGTCTTGAGGAGCACGATGTCCATGATGTTCTCCGGCAGCTCCATCTTGCCTTTTATGATATCCTGATAGCGGACCTTCTTTTCGGGGTCGCCCTGGGACTTGAGACGCAGGACATAGGGCTGCCCTTCGGCGATGCGCCGCTCCACTTCGGCAAGCGGCATCTCCCGGTCTCTGGCGTACTTGCCGTAGTAGCCGGGGTTCACGCCCTCTTCCTCCTGCTGTTTGCGGATGGCGTCGAGCTCCTCCGCCGTGCAGAAGCAGGGGTACGCGAGACCTTCTTCGGTGAGTTTCTTTGCGAAGCAGCGGTAGATGTCTCTGCGTTTGCTCTGCTGGTAGGGGCCGTAGTCGCCGGTCTCCTGTTCGAACCCGGTAACGCCTTCGTCCATGGTGACGCCGAAGTCGGCGAGGCCTTTGACGATGCCGGAGACGCCGTCTTCCACTTCTCTCTTCTTGTCGGTGTCCTCGATGCGAAGGTAGAAAACGCCGCCGGTGGTGTCCGCCGTCAGCTTTGCGACATACGCGGCGAAGAGGCCGCCGATGTGCAGGAAGCCGGTCGGGCTCGGCGCGAATCGCGTGACTCTTGCGCCTTCCGCGAGACCTCTCTCGGGGTACATCGCCTCATAGTCTTCCGGGGTCTTTTCCACATCCGGGAACAGCAGTGCTGCGAGTTTCATGTAGTCTGTCAAAAAAACCGCTCCTCACAAAAAATGGTTCTTAATATTATAAGGGAATCCGCTATAAAAGTAAATAGAACCGCACCGCACAGGGACACGTCAAACTCTAGGAAACATGTTTCTTAATCGCACGAAAAGGGGGTGTTTTACAGTAATCTTGTTTACTAAACCGCCGAGGGACTGTGGCGGAATGATACCATACTACTGACGAAAGGGACGCGGTCGATTGGGGGCCTCGAAAAGAGAGCCGCATCTCTGCTGTTCACGTAGGACCACCTCGAAACCCGACAACCAAAAGGGCATAGGTATCACCATGAGTACGTATCAGAAGATCATTCGCGATCTGAGAGAAGATCACGACATGACTCAGGAGCAGGTGGCGCAATATCTTGGAACCTCACAAACCATGTACGCACGGTATGAACGAGGAGCAAGCGAGATGCCGATCCGGCACCTCATCAGCCTCTCCAAGCTGTACGGCGTATCCACCGACTTCATCCTGGGTCTCAGCAAAAAGAAGAAGTGAGCACATTCCCCTAAACAAACAAAAAAGCATCCGGTAAATACCGGATGCCTTTTGTTTTTTGTAAAGTTGTGAAAACAAACTTACGCAAGCTCGATGGTAGCACCGACCTCGTCGAATTTTGCCTTCATCTCTTCTGCCTCTTCCTTGGCGACAGCTTCCTTGACGGTCTTGGGAGCGCCGTCAACGAGGGCCTTCGCATCGGCAAGGCCAAGGCCGGTGATCTCACGGACGACCTTGATGACCTTGATCTTGTTGGCGCCGACCTCTTTCAGGACAACGTCAAACTCGGATTTCTCTTCAGCAGCAGCATCGCCACCGGCAGCAGGGCCGGCAACAGCAACAGCGGCAGCGGCGGAAACGCCGAATTCTTCTTCAACAGCGTGAACGAGCTCAGACAGCTCGAGAACGGACATGGTTTTGATCTCTTCAAGGAGAGCAGTAACTTTCTCAGAAGCCATGGTATTTTCCTCCATTAAATTAATTGTAAGATAGTAGTTTGATTATTCCTCTGCGGGAGCTTCTTCAGCGGGAGCCTCCTCGGCGGGAGCCTCTTCAGCCGGAGCTTCTTCAGCGGGTGCAGCCTCCTCAGCCGGAGCCTCCTCTGCGGGAGCAGCTTCTTCAGCGGGAGCTTCTGCGGGTGCAGCCTCTTCAGCTGCGGGTGCCTCTGCCGGTGCCTCTTCTGCTGCAGGTGCAGCCTCTTCGGCGGCCGGAGCGACATCGCCCTCTTCAGCCTTCTTGTCGACAACAGCCTGGATGACCCGTGCGAAGGACGCGATGGGTGCGTTGAAAGCGTTGCAGACGGTGGCCAGAAGAACTTCATAAGTGGGCAGGTCAGCCAGAGAGTTGACCGTTGCGAGGTCGACGACCTCACCGTTCAGGTAACCGCTCTTGATCTGGAAGAAATCGTGACCTTTGGAGAAGTTCTTGAGGATGCGGGCAGCGGCGACGTGATCCTCCTTGGAGATCGCGAGTGCGGTCGTGCCGGTCAGGACGTCTTTCAGTCCGTCAAGACCTGCTTCTTCCGCGGCTCTGCCGAGGATGGAGTTCTTGATGACGGTGTATTCGACGCCGGCCTCACGAAGTTCGCGACGAAGGTTGGTATCGTCGGCGACGTTGATGCCCTTGTATTCGACGAGAACGCCGGCGACGGAGTCGGTCAGCTTGCCTGCGAGTTCCGAGACCTGAGCTTTCTTCATTTCGAGTACTTTTTCGCTTGCCATTTACGTTTCACCTCCTGAAACAAAGAATAATGCTCTTCCTTTTCCAAGGAAGAGCATTTCTGTAAACAAAACGCAATGGCGTTATAGTCGTTGAGATGGCTCTTTCCTCGGCAGGTAGGACGGGACCTGTTACGTGTCTTGCGACACACCTGCTGTCTTAGGTAAAGAAACAGCATTGGTATACTAGCACAGGGGTGACCCCCTGTCAAGTAGCAGTGTTACGTCGTTTACTGGACGTTGGTGTACTTCGCCGGGTTGAACTTGACGCCGGGGCCCATGGTGGAAGCAAGAGCGCAGGATTTGAGGTACTGGCCCTTTGCCGCGGCGGGTTTCGCCTTGACGATGGCGTCCATCAGAGTGTCAAGGTTCTCCTGGAGCTTTTCAGGACCAAAGGAAGCCTTGCCGATGGGGCAGTGGATGATGTTGGTCTTGTCGAGTCTGTACTCGATCTTACCGGCTTTCGCTTCGGTGACAGCCTTGCCGACGTCCGGAGTGACCGTACCGGCCTTCGGGGACGGCATGAGGCCACGGGGACCGAGGACACGACCGAGCTTACCGACGACACCCATCATGTTGGGAGCGGCGATAGCGACGTCGAAGTCCAGGAAGCCTTCGTTCTGGATGCGATCTGCAAGATCTTCGGCACCGACGATCTCTGCACCGGCTTCTTCCGCAGCCTTGGCCATATCGCCTTTGGCGAAGACGGCGACGCGGACGCTCTTACCGGTACCGTTCGGGAGAACGACTGCACCACGGACCTGCTGGTCAGCGTGACGGGAGTCGACACCCAGACGGATGTGAGCTTCGACGGTTTCGTCGAACTTTGCTTTCGCTGTATCGCAGACGAGCTTCAGAGCTTCGTCTACTTCATAGGTTTTGGTTTTGTCGATGAGCTTCTTGCTCTCGACATATTTCTTGCCGTGTTTCATTCTTCTTTACCTCCCGCGTTAGTCTTCCACAACGACGCCCATGGAACGTGCGGTACCTGCGATCATAGAGCAGGCCGACTCGATGTTGGCTGCATTGAGGTCGCGCATCTTCGTCTCGGCGATCTGTTTGATCTGGTCCATAGTGATGGTCGCAACTTTGTTCTTGTTGGGCTCACCGGAAGCTTTCTCGATACCGCAGGCCTTCTTGATGAGGACCGCTGCGGGCGGGGTCTTGGTGATGAATGTGAAACTGTGGTCTGCATAAACCGTGATGACGACAGGAATGATGAGGCCCATATCATTCTTGGTGCGCTCATTGAACTCCTTGGTGAACGACATGATGTTGACGCCGTGCTGACCAAGAGCCGGACCGACGGGCGGTGCCGGAGTCGCTTTACCTGCGGGGATCTGCAGTTTAATGAAACCGATTACCTTCTGTGCCATTGTTTTGCACCTCCAAAAAAATGTGGTAATTGGCGGAACGGTGTTTCCCTTTGCGGGGGCGTTCCTCCCACGGGACCTGGAAAAGTCCCTGTAACAAAAGCAGCGGACTGCCTATTACCAATGTTACGGTTTTTACACTCAGGCAAGTTCTACCTGATTGAGAGCAAGGTCGGCGGATGTCTCACGACCGAACATGGAGATCGTGACTTTGACACGACCTGTTTCGGTGTTGATCTCCTGGACCACGCCGGAGTAGTCGGCGAGGTTGCCGCCGGTGATGCGGACGAAGTCGCCCACTTTGTAGTTGACTTCGACGCTGGTCGCCACTTCTGCCTCTTCGTCTTCGACGCCGAGGTTCTTGACTTCCTGTTCTGTCAGGGGGACCGGCTTGCTCTCCGGACCTACGAAACCGGTGACACCGCGGGTGTTGCGGATGACATACCAGGCATCGTCTGACATGACGTATTCGTTGTCTTCTGCTTCGACAGCGACTTTGACGAGAACATAACCCGGGAAGATCTTGCGCTCGACCTCTTTGGTCTCGCCGTTGTCCTTGACTTCCACGACCAGTTCAGTGGGGACGCGAACGTCGAGGATCTGGTCGTTCATGTTCCGGTTGTCCACGACCTTCTTGATGTTGTCCTGGACTTTGTTCTCATAGCCGGAGTAGGTATGGACGACATACCATTTCGTGATTCCTGCCATAGGACTGTCCTCCTCCGTTACAGCAGCCCGATCTGGGCCTTCAGAAGGATGACCGCCGCCTCTGCGTCAGCAGGAGAATAGTTGTAGATCAGCTCCCGAATCTTAACGAAGAGGGCGTCAAAGACCCAGACACCGATACCGATGACAAGAATGACCAGGAGAACTACGAGGAAATTCTTGAACGTATCTTTGGCACTGGACCAGTTGATTTTCTTCAGCTCTTTGAAAAGGCCCTTCCAGAAGTCCTTGAAGTTGGTCCAGAAACCGGGTTTGGATTCTTTCTCAGTCTTCTTCTCCTTCTTCGGAGTTTCCTTTTTCTTGGCTGCGTAGGCGGGAACTTCTTTTTCAGCGGCTTTAGCTGCGGCCTTCTCCGGAGAAGTGGCCTTTTTCTTATTCTTCGCCATTACAACTGCCTTCCTTACTTCGTCTCTTTGTGGAGGGTGTGTTTCTTGCAGAATCTGCAGTACTTATTCATCTCCAGCTTGTCGGGTGTGTTCTTTTTGTTCTTCATTGTGTTGTAGTTGCGCTGACCGCACTCTGTGCAGGCCAAAGTAACACGTACTCTCATGTCGGCACCTCCAATTATGGATCAATAGTATTTGTCTTCTGCCTGGGAGGGCAGAAGCATCTGCCTCCCTCTCTGAGCGTTCTTCTTATGCAGCTTCTCGGGCGATTTGCACAAAGTTCTTTGTGACGTACTCCCTTAAAAAAGCGCGCAAAAAAAGAACCCTCTCGCAAGAGGTATAGGAATTCTACCATATCTCATGCCGGGGTTCAAGGATTTTCTTTTATTAATTTAATAATATTATATATAGCATTTCGATACCCACAAGATAGGGTATTTCCGAAGCCTTCCAGACACTAGACAACACGCTATAAAAAGAAAAAGATCGAGTGCTGACTCGATCTTTTGCGTACCCTGAAAACTGAACAAAGAAACATCTACTCATAAATCCTAATACTTTCACTTAGACAAGCCCTCGACCGATTAGTACCGCCTAGCTGAACATGTCACCATGCTTACACTTGCGGCCTATCTACCTCGTAG
>ONJD01000049.1 GCA_900317985.1 uncultured Eubacteriales bacterium
GAACCCGAACCGGAGCCCGAACCCGAACCGGAGCCCGAACCCGAACCGGAGCCGGAACCCGAGCCCGAACCCGAACCGGAGCCCGAACCCGAACCCGAACCGGAGCCGGAACCCGAGCCGGAAGAGCCGGAAGCTCCCGCCGAGCCTGAAGCAGAGCCGGAAGAGCCTGAAGAAGAACTCGAGGGCCAGCTGGCGTTGACTGGGGAAGAGGCACCGGAAGAGGCTCCGGAGGAGGAAACTCCTGAAGAAGAGCCCGCCGAGGAGGAAACTCCCGCCGAGCAGGAGTCTGAGCCTGAGCCTGAAGCTGAGCCCGAAGAGGCGGAAGCTGAGGTCGAAGAGCCCGAAGCTGAGCCGGAAGTCGAGGCCGAAGAACCGGAAGCCGAGGCCGAAGAGCCCGAACCGGAACCGGAGCCGGAGCCCAAGCCGTCTTCCGACGACGATGACGAGAACCGGAACCGGAGCCGGAGCCCAAGCCGTCTTCCGACGACGATGACGAAGACCTCTCCTATGAAGAGCCGCCGGCACCGGAAAACGCCGATGTCCGGGTCCTCAAGTCCTATGAGGACGGCCCGCTGAAGGACGCGGTCTGGAACTCCATCATCCGCGAGGCTACGGCCATCGACAAGCCGCTGATCGGCTGCATGTCCGACGCCAAGGCCATCAAGCGCGGCAGAGCGCTCCTCATCTCCACGTCGAACTTCCTCTTCAAGGCGGTCATCGGACAGGACGTCCACAAGAACGCCATCATGGAAGCCACCCGCAAAGTCCTGGGCGAGCCCCTGACTCCGCGGCTCGTGGATGAGAACGACATCCTTTCCTTCGATGAACCGGAGAAGGACACGGCGGAAACGGAAGCGCCGGAGGACACCGCCCCGGCAGATGCCTTCCCGACCGACCTCACGAACCCGACCGAGGAACACAAACCGGAGCGCAAACTCGTGGAAGACGAGGACGCGGAAGGCCTCTATGAGGTCAAACTCTCCGAGGAAAAACTGGCGGAAGCAAAACCCGCCGAAGACGACACTGACGTCAAGGTCGCGGAACTCCACAACGAGGCCCCGAACGGTCCCCTGACCGAAGAAGAGGGCTTCACGGCTGACGCACCGACCTTCAATACACTGGGCTCGGCACTCGAGCTTCCGGACGATCCGGACGCCGACCGTCCCCACACGACCACCTTTACTCTGCCCGACATCGACGACGTCCGCTTCCAGCCGGATGACGACGAGGAAGACTACGACGATGTCCCGCCGCAGCCGGACGACGCCGACATCCCGGCGCCGGTCGAAGATCTGTATCCCGAACTCGACGAAGCGGTGAGCTTCCGGTTCGCGGACCAGGAACTGCTCGGTGACGCCTTCGGCCCGGACGAGCCTCCCGCACAGGAGCCGGCCGACGCGCAGGCAGAGCCCCTCGACCCGGCCGACGAGACTCGGGAAGAGGACCCCTTGGACGACTTTATAGGCAACCTCGACAAGCTCGGGGTGGATTACGAACTGGAGGACTGAGAGATATGAAAGCAAACGTACCGAGAAGCGGCATGGGCGGCAACCAGGCCAACATGATGAAGCAGATCCAGAAGATGCAGGAAGAGATGGAACAGAAGCAGGCCGAAGTGCAGGCGACCGAGTTCACCGCTTCCGCAGGCGGCGGAGTCGTGGAAGTCTCTGTCAACGGTGCCCATGAAGTCAAGGGCATCAAGATCGACCCCGAGGTCATGGACCCCGAAGAAGTCGAGATGCTGGAAGACCTGCTCCTCGCAGCCCTCAACGAGGCGAACCGCAAGGCGGCAGAAGCCATGGAAAAAGCAATGGACGGCGCGACCGGCGGCATGAACATCCCCGGTCTGAACGGACTCTTTTAAGGACATAACATGAGCTACAATGTAGGCGCACTGGACACTCTGGTGGAACAGTTCGAGCGCATCCCCGGCATCGGGCACAAGAGCGCGCAGCGAATGGCGTTCTACGTCCTGAACCTGCCGGAAGAGGACGCGAAGAAGTTCGCGGACTCCATCCTCGGCGCCCGGCAGAAGATCCACCAATGTAAAAAGTGCTGCAACCTGACCGAAGACGAATATTGCTCCATCTGCAGCAACGAGGCCCGCGACCAGACGGTAGTCTGTGTGGTCGAGGACCCGCGGGACGTCGACGCGTTCGAACGCACCCACGAGTTCAAGGGCACGTACCACGTGCTGCACGGCGCCATCTCGCCCATGAGCGGCATCGGCCCCGACCAGCTGACCATCAAGGAACTGCTGGCCCGGCTCGACGGCGTGCAGGAAGTCATCATGGCGACGAACCCGACGGTAGAGGGCGAAGCGACGGCGATGTACCTCTCCCGCCTCTTGAAACCCATGGGCATCCGCACCACCCGCCTCGCCTACGGCGTGCCGGTGGGCGCCACCCTCGAGTACGCGGATGAGACGACTCTCGCCCGAGCCATGGAAGGCAGGAGGGAGATCTGATGGCCGAAAAAAAAGACAACGGTCTTCAGACCGTCGCGAGAAACAAAAAGGCATACCACGATTACTTTGTTCTCGAAAGTTTCGAAGCCGGCATCGAACTCTTCGGCACCGAAGTGAAGTCGGTGCGCCAGGGAAAGGTCAACCTGAAAGACGCCTGGTGCAGCATCGAAAAAGGCGAGATCTATGTGAACGGGATGCATATATCGCCCTATGAATTCGGCAACATATTCAACCGGGACCCCATGCGCAAACGGCGGCTCCTCATGCACAAGCGGGAGATCAACCGCCTGTACGGGCAGCTCAAGCAGCAGGGTCTCACCCTCATCCCGCTGTCGGCGTACTTCAACCGCGGCCGCCTGAAGATCCAGGTCGGGCTGTGCAAAGGTAAGAAGAACTACGACAAGCGCGAGTCCATCGCCCGCAAAGACGCGGAACGCGAAGCGGCAAGAGAGCTTCGCTCCCGAAACAGCTACTAGGGGGATGAAAGGATTTCGACGGGGGTCTGGAAGTAAGATAAGCGAGCCGAGCTGAGGAATCTCGTAAAAGCCTCAAATTGTCTAAAATAAACGACAACTCTAATTACGAACTTCAGGCTGCTTAAGTAGCCTGCATCGGAACCGGGAGTACCGCGGCCCGGGGACGGTGTCATTTCAGCGGTGAACGTGAATGGCGATCCGTTCCAGTCGCCATCATGACTTCGGAACTACCGACGGTGTAAGCCTGTCAGCCGGCTCACACCCGGGGGAATCTCAATAGACTGAATACGCTCGTAGAAAGTTTTATGGAGGGCAGCTCGGACTGCGGCGTAAAGAAAACAGTCCGGTGGACTGTTTTTAGTTGCAGGAGCTGCGGCAGCAGCTCGGTGTGGTTTTCGCGGCGGAGCAGAGCGAAAAGCACGTCGATTCCCCTCATCTCCACCACTAAAAAAGGACGCCTTTTGGCGTCCTTTTTCTTTTTCGCAACCAAACGCAACGTAAATCGCCAAAACATGTTATCTTTGGTTGGTTGTCCGATGCGCAACCAAACTTTACAATAATCATAGAAATCACACGAATGCGCCGGCATTCGGAGAAGAGGTGTACTATGAATATCGTTGAACTGTCGGGAGTCTGCAAGACCTATCCGGCGTTCCGGCTCGACCACGTGTCGTTCTCGCTCGAAGCGGGGAAGATCACCGGTTTCATCGGCCGGAACGGCGCCGGGAAGACCACGACCATCAAGTCCATGCTGAATCTGGTGCATCCGGACAACGGGGAGATCTCGTACTTCGGTTTGCCGTTTTCGGACCACGAGATGGAGATCAAGCAGCGGATCGGCTATTCCACCGGAACGGTGAGCTGGTACCCGAGGAAACCCATCCGGGAGATCGTCTCCGTCACGAAGGCGTTCTACCCGAGCTGGGATGAGGAGGCTTATCGGAACTATCTGGAGCTGTTCGGGCTGGACGAATCGAAAAAGCCCATCGAACTGTCGGAGGGCATGAAGGTGAAGTTCAACCTCCTGCTGGCTCTGTCGCACCGTGCCGAGGTGCTCATCCTGGACGAGCCCACCAGCGGGCTGGACCCGTTTTCCAGAGACGAACTGCTCGAGCTCTTCATGACGCTGAAGGAACACGGCGTGACCATCCTGTTCTCTACCCACATCACGTCTGACATCGAAAAATGCGCAGACGATCTCGTGTACATCAGCAACGGGACCATACAGGCCGCCTGCTCGAAACAGGCGTTCCTCGAGCAGTACAGCGAGCCGGGAGAGACGCTGGAAGAGATCTTCCTGAGACTGGAAAAGGAGGCGAGGGCATGAACGCGCTGCTGAAAAAAGAAATGCGCCTGAGCGCGCTGCTGTTGACCTATCTGTTTATCGGCTTTGGGGTCATGACACTGGTTCCCGGTTACCCGATCCTGTGCGGCACCTTCTTCATCACGCTGGGCATCTTCCAGAGTTTTCAGAGTGCCCGGGAAGCCAATGATATCGTCTTCTCAGCGCTGCTCCCCATCGCGAAGCGCGATGTCGTCAAAGGGAAGTATCAGTTCACGGCGCTGATCGAGCTTGCGGGATTTGCTGTCATGGCGGTCCTCACACTGGTCCGCATGACCGTGCTGGCGGATGCCGTCATCTACCGGCAGAACGCTCTCATGAACGCGAACCTCTTCTTTCTCGGTTGCGTGCTTCTGATCTTCGGGCTGTTCAACGCCATCTTCCTCGGCGGGTTCCTGAAGACGGCATACAAACTGGGGAAATACTTCGTGATCTTTATCGCCGTTTGTTTTGTGGTCATCTTCCTCGCGGAGGCTGCACACCACGTGCCCGGCCTCGGCGCGCTGAATGCCTTCGGGTTCGACCACATCGGCCTGCAGCTCCTGACGCTCCTCGCCGGAGCCGCCGCCTTTGTCGTCCTGACGTTCCTGTCGTATAATAAAGCATGCAAGGACTTTGAACGGATCGACTTATAGGAGGCAACGGCTATGCTGAAAGAAAACCTGCGGATCCTGCGCAATTTGAACGGCTACTCACAGGAGCAGATCGCCGAAAAGATCGAGATCTCCCGCCAGGCATACGCGAAGTGGGAGAACGGCCAGACCACGCCCGACCTCGAAAAGGCGGCGCGGCTCGCGGAGGTATACGGCGTCACGATCGACAGCCTTCTGAAGACCGAGACCTTGGAAGGCGTCGGGACCGTCCCGCCGGCGCCTGCCGGCAAGAATATCTGGGGCTCCGTCACGCTGGGCGACCGGGGACAGATCGTCATCCCGAAGGCGGCCCGGGACCATCTGGGGCTGCAGGGCGGCGACCGGCTCATCGTGGCCAGCGATGAACACGGAGTCGCTCTCATCCGCGCGGACTTTTTCGAAGAAAAGATGCGGGACCTCATGGCGCGTCTGTCCTCGGTCCCCGAGGAATGAGACGTCCCGTCACCATCACCAACAAAGAAAAGCACCTCTTGCGAGGTGCTTTTGTTTTTGTGGTTCGGTCACCCCAGTTTGTCGCCGATGGACGTGTCGTTCAGGAACGTGTTCACGTTGTAGAACCAGAGGAGGTCGGTGACGCCCTCTTTGGCGATGGTGTCCGGCAGGTTGTCGTTGTAGTAGCGGGGGTCGACCAGGACGATCGTCTTGAAGAACGGGGTCATCATCGGGATGACACAGTTGGCGTAGGAGTCCTTCAGGACGAGCAGGACGCGGTCGGAGTCCGCGCCGGTGTCGATGCGGACTTCCGCGAAGTTGCCGCCGAAGAACACGTCGTACTGGCTCTTTTCCTTTAGCTTAGACGCGTCGAACAGGGTCGATGTCTTTTTGTCCTCGTTCACGTACGTGACGACGAGCGTCTGCTCTTTCTCGGGGACCGTGATCGAGATGGTGTCGCTCGCCTTGAAGATGCCCGACGAAGACGCCATGGTGCCCCGGAACGAGTTCGTCACGGGCATGGTCCTGTAGGAGACCGCGTCCGGTACGAGGCCCATCGTCACGGCGATCTCGCGGAACGCGACCTCGGCTGCCGCAGCCGTCCAGTGGTGGTCGGTCCGGTAGTAGAGCGTCGTCGGGTCTTTCACCGCCTTCAGCGGCGAGACGAGGTCGACACACTGCACGTGAGGCAGGTTTTTATAGATCGCCGAGATCTGCTGCGTCTGGTTCGTCACCGGCGCGCCCGTCGGCAGATAGTCTTTCAAAAGCTCCGTGGCGTTCGGCGCTATGGCCATGTAAGAACGGATGTCTCCGCTCTTCGCCGTCACGAGGTTGATGGTGTTCAGGGTCCGCGTCATGCGGGCGTCGTCCCACGTGGAAGGCTTCTCGAACAGGAAGTGGTCTTTCCCGACGTACACACCGTTCACTTCGCGTTTCCCGACGAACCGGTCGACGCCGGCGCGGGTGCGCACGAGGAGGTCCCGCCCGACGAACTGGTCAGAGAGGTATGCCTCGGTGTCCTCCATGAACTTGCCCGACGTCAGCGAGGAGAGGCTCAACGAGGGGCGTCCCGCCAGGTACCGGTTCTCGTTGGGGCTGTACTCCCGGTCTTTGGCGATCAGCGAGCCGACACTCAGGAGCACGATCATCAGGGTCACGAGGACCGCGGCGCGGAACACCCAGAGCCGGTCTTCCCGCCGTGCAGCGTTGCTATTCTGTTTTTGGCGAGCTTTGTCAGCCATGGTTAGAACTCCTTGTCAGAAGTGGATTGCGAACTTAGAAGCGGAAATACAGGAACGGATTATAGGTCTCACTGACCATGAAGACGACACAGAGGGCGAACAGCAGGGGGTAGGCGACGACCTTGGCCCGGCTGACCCACTTCGGGTCGACATGGTCCAGGACTTTGCGGTACACGGGTGTCGCGCAGAACGCGCCGGCCAGAAGCACCGCGAGGTTGGTGGAAAGCAGGTACGCGCCGTTGCCGTCGGTCCAGCCGGCTGCGCCGCCGAACATGGCCTTCAGGTACAGGAGCGCGCCGGTGAGGTCGGGCGCTGAGAAGAGCACCCAGCCGCACATGATGAGCAGCATCGTGACCAGTCCGCGGACGGGGGTCGGGATGCGGTTCAGTCGATCGCCCAAAACGTATTTCTCGAAGATGAGCAGCACGCCGTAGAACACGCCCCAGAGGACGAAGTTCCAGGCGGCGCCGTGCCAGAGGCCGGTCAGCAGCCAGACGACCAGCAGGTTGAAGATGACCCGCGGTGTCTTCCGCCGGTTGCCGCCGAGCGGGATGTACACATAGTCCCGGAACCAGGAGGACAGGGAGATGTGCCACCGGCGCCAGAAGTCGGTGATCGACGTGGCGATGTACGGGTAGTTGAAGTTCTCGTTGAACGAGAACCCGAACATGCTGCCGAGGCCGATGGCCATGTCCGAGTACCCGGAAAAGTCGAAGTAGATCTGCAGCGTGTAGCAGGCGATGCCGGTCCACGCGGCCAGCGCACTGAGGGACCCGACGTCCATCGCCTGGATGCCCGAGTACACGGCGCCGAGCGTATTCGCCAGCATCAGCTTTTTGGCAAGGCCGACGACGAAGCGGGCCATTCCGCGGGAGTATTTGTTCCAGCTCTCTTTGCGTCCGGTCAGCTGAGCCTCGATGTCCCGGTACTTGACGATGGGGCCCGCGATGAGCTGCGGGAACAGCGAGATGTACAACGCGAAGGACAGGAGGTCCTTCTGGACGCGGATCTTGCCGGTGTACAGGTCGATGATGTACGAGAGGATCTGGAACGTGTAGAACGAGATGCCGATCGGCAGCGGCAGTTCGAGCGGCGGGATGTGCGCGCCGAAGATGCCGTTCACGTTGTCGACGAGGAAGTCCGCGTACTTGAAGAAGCCGAGGACCCCGAGGTTGAAGATGACCGCGAGAACGAACTGGGCGGTCGCCGCCTTGTCCCGTCCGCTGTCCCGGGCGTTGTCGATGACCCGGCCGGCCGCGAAGTTGAACAGGATGCTGAGGAGCATCAACAGGATATAGACCGGCTCGCCCCATGCGTAGAACACGAGGCTGGCGCAGAGCAATATGCAGTTTTTGACCGTGACGTTCTTCGTCAGCGCCACGCCGACCCCGTAGTAGAGGAGCAGCGTGAGCGGCAGGAACGCCATCAGGAAGGTCGAGGAACTGAATACCATATCGTCTTATCCTTTGGTGAATGATCGGGTCACAGTGCGGTCCGGAACGCGTCGTAGAGCGCGTCCGCGTTTTTGGCGGTGCAATAGAACAGCGTGTTGCCGCTCACGTCGAGGATGCTGTCCTCGAGGAGCGCGTACTGTTCCGGCGCGTAGTTCTTGTAGAGGTTTTTCTGGTTGGCGATGTACGTCTCCACCGCCGTACGGAAGCCTTCCGCGTCCTCCGCGTCGTTCAGCTTGACGATCAGGAGTTCGGAGACGTCCATGATGTCCTCGTTCTCATAGTAGACGAGGCCTTCCGCTTTCGAGAGGTCGAAGCCGAAGGCCTTCGCGGCGTCGGCGTTCGACTGCTCCGTCATCTGTCCTTCTTCGAGGGTGGCCAGAACGGGGGAGGCTACATCGCCCACGGGTTTCTCCGTGCCGCCGGAGCGGGACAGGACCAGGAACGTGATGAAGGCGATGAGGGCCGCCACACACAGGACTTCGAGGAGCGGGTACAGTTTACGGCTCATCGGCGCACCTCCGTGTAGACAAAGGGCAGGTACTGTTCGGTGTAGAACTTGTACTTCGGGTGGACGCCGTCCGGGTCGTAGTAGTTTTCGGTAAAGGAGCGGAACATCGGGTCGTAGTCGACATAGGTGACGCCAACCTCTTTGCACATTTCTTTGATGAGCTTGTTGTAGTCGGGGATGTACACGGTGAGGGGCTCTCTCTTGTTGGCTCGTTCCGTGACGGGCCAGATGCTGTCGACGAAGATCTTCGTGTTCGGGAGCCGTTTCTGCAGCGTCTCGAGACACTCCTTATAGGACTTGATGAAGTACGGCGCCCGGTCCATGTGGTCGAGTTCGTTCTCGCCGTAGTGGAGGACGAGGTACTGCGGGTTGCGGGCGACGATGGTGCCCATGTTCTTTTCGAGATGCTCGGTGCCGACACTGACTTCGGCGATGACCTGCGTCTTGTCGAGGATGCTGTACTCGGTCAGCGCCTTGACGAGGCTGTCGCCGCAGATGAGGGTGTCACGGAACGCGGCGCGGAAGTTGCCGTCCCGGATGGCGCTGGTCGTCTGCACAGCGGCAGCGGTGGTCGCCTGCTGAGAGCGAAGCGCGTTCTCGTTTTTCGCGACGTCCGCCTTTTCCTGCGCCTGCAGGTAGGCGAGGCCCGGTTTCGTGTCGACGTCGTCAGGCGCTCTGCTCGACATGGTGGTGACCATGCGGAACACGAGCAGGCCGAAGATGACGAGCACGGCCAGTGCGGCGGCGATGAGTGCCGCGATGGATGTCTTCTTCATATGGGAGCTCCTTTGACGGATGTAAAAGTCACATATAGATAAGTCATTACTAAAGGCAATTATAGTACGGGAGAGACAAAAAACAAGGGGGCTTTTCCAAAAGAGCAGAAAAACTCCCCGACGATGTGCCGGGGAGTGTCAGGGTTCAGATTATTTGATGATGCCGGCCATCTTGAGCGGTGCGAGCGGGTCGTGTTTGAACTCCGCATTGCCGCGGGTGGAACCGCCGTCCGCAAGGACGTCGACCGCTGCGAGGTAACCGTTGCGCGGGTCGGCGCAGGTGGCGATGCAGTAACCGAGCTCGTCGGCTTCGCCCATGCGCTCTTCGCAGGCTTTCTTGATGAGGTCTCCGCCGTGTTCGACTTCGGCGTTGCCCATGGCAGTGGCGATGAGTCCGGGGGAGACGGAGCAGACGCGGATGCCGCGGGGGCCAAGATCGAAGGCCGACTTCGCGGCGTACCAGGTGACGAAGTTCTTCGAGAAGCTGTAGGCCATGCCGGCGGACATGTAATCGTCGGAGATCTTACCGGCGAGCTTCATGAAGAAGTTCACGAACTTGTCTTCGTCCTTGTCGGCCCATTTGTAAGCGAATTTAACCGCTTTGGTCATGAAACCGGGCAGAGCATAGGCGGAGTTGGAGGCGACGTCGCAGATGACGGAGCCCTTGTCCATGTATTTCTGGAATTCTTCGTTCACATAGACGGTGCCCATCGCGTTGATGCGGAACAGCTTTTCGGCATTCGTCATGGACGGGGACATGCCGGCGCAGTTGATGACCTGCTTGATGACGCCCTGTTCGGACGCGAACTTCGCGAGTTCGGCGACGCTGGCTCTGCTCGAAGTGTCGCAGGTCTTGTAGATGGCTTCGACGCCTTCTTTTTTCAGCTCTTCACAGGCCGCGGCGAGCTTGCTCTCGGTACGGCCGGAGATGATGACGAGACGGTCTTTGATGTACTTCGCCGTGGCAAGGCCCATGCCGGAGCCGCCGCCGGTGATGACACATACTTCTTTCATGGTTGGTTCTCCTTTCGAACGTGGGCTCTGTGCCCGGGCAACATGATTTGTCACTCTCTATTATAAAGGTTCGTCAAACTTTTCACATCCGCAATTATGAGTATTTTCCCTAGTCAATTTGGACATTTTGTAGGGGCTTTTTGTGCCCCACCTTAGAAATGAGGCAAGGGGAGCAGAAAAGCTGTCCGGATGGCGCGCAGGGGGGAGCAGCGCGATGCTTTATAAGCGGGCGGGGGTTCGGGTTGGCAAGCGCCAGACGGACCTTTTCTGCGGAACCCGATTGGGCACAAAAAAGTCCCTGACATCCGAAGATGTCAGGGACGAGAGCTCTGAAACGTTACATCTTGTAGGAGCCGTAGAAGCCGAGGGCCGCGAGCGCGACGCCGAGGATGTACTCCCAGACGGGGGTGCCGGCGAGGACCGTGGCGGCGGGGGCCCAGGCACCGTCGAGCATGAAGAAGTTCTGCAGGACGATGATGATGGCGGAGGCCAGGACGAAGCCGATGATGCCCCAGTAGGACTGGATCTCGAACTTCTTGAGCAGCATCTCGATCAGCTTGGCGACGGCCCAGATGCCGACCGCGGTGCCGATGACGAACGCGATGGCGATGATGATGTCGTTGCCGCGCTGTGTGGATGCGGAGTTCGTGATATCGCCGATGGCGCCGTAGATGGGCTTGTAGTAGCCGAACGTCATAAGGAGAGCGGAGCCGGAGACACCGGGGATGATCATGGTGGCGGAGCCGATGGCGCCCATGAAGATGACGACGAGGAACTTGATCGGGTTCATGTGGCTGAGGTCCGCGTTGCTGCCCTGTCCGAGGAACAGCATGCCGATGACGAGCGCGAAGGTGATGAGGCCGATGACCACGTAGAGCGGCTTGACCGGGTCTTTCTTCACGCGGGCGATGAGCATGGGCATACCGCCGAGCACCGCGCCGACGAACAGCATGATGGTGGCGAACGTGTAGGCGTCCAGACAGTAGGTGATGAGTCGGCTCATCGTGAGGATGGCGACCGCGACACCGACGAGGACGGGCAGGAGCGTGAGGACGCTCTTCTTGAACTGTTTGAAGATGTTCGAGATGGAACCGATGACCTTCTCGTAGATGCCGAGGACCAGCATCAGGGTGCCGCCGGAGACGCCGGGGATGACGTTCGCGGTACCGACGATGAAGCCCTTGACGATGTCGAGGAGCCAGTCAAGGCCTTTGTTTTTCGGTGCTTTGACCGCGACTTCTTCGACCGGAGCTGTGGTTTTTTCGCTCATTTGGATTCATTTCCTTTCGTGTTGATTGCGGGCGGTGCATCGCCCACGAAACCTTACTCCGAAATTATAACACTTTCACGGGAATTGTAAATGTGCTATAATTCACGGCAGTATTATAGTTTACAGGAAGGAGCGGTGGCGATGGACCTCGTGCTCGGCAGTACCGTCGAAGTCAAAAAGCCGCACCCGTGCGGCGGCAGAGAGTTCACCCTGACCCGCGTCGGCATGGATGTCAAACTGAAGTGCGCGACCTGCGGCAGAGAAGTCATGCTCCCCCGGAAGAAAGCGGAGAAGGCCATCAAGAAGGTCCTGACCGTTCCAGAGGAGGCGGACCCCGGTGTTTGAGAACTTAGCCGGTGTCGAGAGCCGTTTCCTGGAGCTCGAGCAGCAGCTCGCGGACCCCGAAGTCGTCTCCGACATCAAACAGTACACCGCGCTCCTGAAGGAGCACAAGAATATGACGCCCATCGTGGAGACGTACCGCGCCTATAAGAAGGCGGAGGAAGACCTCGACGAGGCGAAGGCCATCCTGGACGACTCCGGCTCGGACAAAGAGTTCCGGGACCTTGCCCAGGAGGAGATGGCCGCCGCGAAGGAGACTCTGGAAGAGACCGCGGAACAACTCAAGATCCTGCTGCTGCCGCGGGACCCGAACGACGACAAAAACGTCATCGTCGAGATCCGAAGCGGCGCCGGCGGGGAAGAGGCCGCCCTGTTCGCGGGTTCTCTCCTGCGCATGTACACCATGTACGCGGAGGCCCAGGGCTTCAAGACGGAAGTCCTGAGCTCCAACCCGACCGAACTCGGCGGGTACAAGGAGGTCTCGTTCGAGATCACCGGCGACGGCGCCTACTCGCGCTTCAAATTCGAGTCGGGCGTGCACCGCGTGCAGCGCGTGCCCGAGACCGAGAGCCAGGGGCGCATCCAGACCTCCACCGCCACCGTCGCGGTCCTGCCGGAAGCGGACGAAGTGGAGTTCGAGATCAACCAGAGCGAACTCAAGATCGACACGTTCCGCTCGAGCGGCGCCGGCGGGCAGCACATCAACAAGACGGACTCCGCCATCCGCATCACCCATCTGCCGACCGGCACGGTGGTCGAGTGTCAGGATGAGCGGTCGCAGCATAAGAACAAGGAGCGGGCCCTCAAGATCCTGTCGGCGAGGCTCCTTGAAGTCGAACAGCAGAAACACAAGGACGAGATCGACTCGGCCCGGCGCGCCCAGGTGGGCACCGGCGACCGGTCGGAGCGCATCCGGACCTACAACTTCCCGCAGGGAAGGGTCTCGGACCACCGCATCGGCCTGACACTGTACAAGATCGACGCCATCATGAACGGCAACCTCGACGAGCTCATCGACGCGCTCATCACGGCGGACACCGCCGCCAAGCTTGAGGCTGCAGGGAACAACGAATGAACACAAAGCTCTTAACCAACTCCAAACAGGATATCGCAAAAGCCGGGAAGCTGTTGAAAGACGGTGAACTGGTTGCCATCCCGACGGAGACCGTGTACGGCCTCGCGGCGGATGCCCTGAACGGGGAGGCCGTCGCCAACATCTTCAAGGCGAAGGGCCGTCCGATGGACAATCCGCTGATCGTCCACATCTCGGACC
>ONJD01000056.1 GCA_900317985.1 uncultured Eubacteriales bacterium
ACCCGCTCTCCGCGGGAACCTTTATCGCTGGCGGTCAGGATGGCCGCTTTGAAAATGCGTCTTTCTTCGCTCATATCATTATCCTCCGATCAGAGACATGTCTCGTGTATCGATATCCTGTTTTTCCGCGTAGTCGAGGAACGTATGGTGTTCCGGTTTCCGGTCGAGCGACGCCAGGATCAGCTGCTTGATCTGGTCATCGGTCAGGTCCTGACGGACAGGGCTTCTGAGGTTGACGCCCACGTCATACTGCAGACAGAGTTTCAGGAACCCTTCCGGCGTCATGCGGACCCGGTTGCAGGTCTCGCAGAACGAGTGGCTCATCGCGGAAATCACTCCGACAGAACCCGTGAAGCCTTCCGGCTTATAATAGACCGCCGGGCCGAATCCCCGGACCTTCGGGTCGGTCGAGAGTTCCCCAAACGCACTCCGCAAAAGGTCGAGCAGTTCGTCCTTATAGATGGCCTGCTCGTAGTCGTGCTTGCCGATGGGCATGTATTCGATGAAGCGCACACCGATGTCCCGGTCTTTCGCCAGGGAGGCGATGTCTGCCAGTTCGTCATCGTTGACGCCCCGCATGGCCACACAGTTGACCTTGGTCGAAAAGCCGGCCTCTTCGGAGAGACCGATGGCTTCGAGCACCTTCGGCAGGTTTCCGGTGGTGCGGGTGATCTCGTCGAACCGCTCTTCCTTCAGCGTGTCGAGACTGATGTTCACACTGGAGAGCCCCGCGTCTTTCAGGTCGTCGAGCATCTCCGGCAGCAGGAGTCCGTTCGTGGTCATCGAGATGGTCTCGATGCCCGGCATGTCGTGGATCTCCCGGATGAGCTTCACAAGGCCGCGGCGGACCGTAGGCTCTCCCCCGGTCAGGCGGATGTGTTTGATGCCGAGCTCCGCGAACAGACGGATGATCCTGAGCAGTTCTTCGTAACGCAGGATATCGTCGTGGGAGACCGACGGGATGCCGTCGGGCGGCATGCAGTAGACACAGCGGAAGTTGCAGCGGTCGGTGACGGAGACCCGGAGATAGTCGATGGTTCTTCCGTACCGGTCCGTCATAACACCGCTCCTTCCAGAGCGCCGCTCTCATAGAGTTCCATGATGAAGTCCGCGATGCCCTTCACATCGTCCCGGTCGAACACCGGTTTGGAAGAGGTGTAGGCACCGTTTTCGGCGATGTACCCCAGCACCTTGTCTTCGCTCAGCGCGGGAGAACGCTCGTCGTTCGGTTTGATGATCTCCAGCTTCGGAAGCTCGGTTCCCCGCAGTCCTTCGACCAGGAGCAGGTCTGCCTCCGGGAACTGGATGAAGAGTTCCTCGTACGGCGGCAGGAGCTTGCGGGAGATCTGGTACTGCTCATCGTCAAAGAAAAGGGTCCCGGACGCGCCCACCTGCAGGAACCGATAGGTGTCGGTGCCCGGCATGTCGGGTGTGAAATGGCCGCCGTTCTTGAAGACCGCCACTTTGAGCCCCCGGGAGATCAGCTCGGGGATGAGCTTTTCCAGTACCGTGGTCTTGCCGCTGTTCTTGATGCCGCAGATGGCGATGACGGGCTGCTGCGGACCGTAGGCGATGTCGCCGGACTTGCCGCCGGACTTCTCGCAGAGGTGGATGTTCTCCATCCGCATGCGTTTGTCCATCGCCTTGCACATGTCATAAATGGTGAGAAGCGTTACATGGACTCCGGTCAGGGCTTCCATCTCGACGCCGGTCTTTCCGTCCGTCTTGACGGTGCAGAACGCGGTGATCTTATGCTGTTCGTCATCGATCTCGAAGTCGACGGACGCCTTGGTCACCGGCAGCGGATGCGCCATCGGGATGAACTCCGGCGTCTTCTTGACGGCCATGATGCCGGCGACACGGGCCACGCCCAGTACATCGCCCTTTTTGGCGGTGCCTTCGTGGATCGCCTTCATGACTTCCGGAGAGACCACGATGGTGCCTTTGGCCGTAGCGGTACGAGACGTCACCGCTTTTTCGGAGACATCGACCATGACAGCGTTTCCGTTTTCGTCAAAATGATTGAATCCCATAACTCACCACTCACTTTAAGTGTATATCTCTTTTATTATATAAAACTTGGCCACTTCGAACAATCTGTAATTTTTTTCTGAGGACTGCATTATCATTCGGGTGTTTGTGCTATAATCTTATACGGGTATAAAAACCATATTCTAGCATATTGTGTAAAAAGGAGGTTTCTCTATGGCTGAGAAAACCACGGTCGATCTCGGGCTGATCGCACCGGTCCTTGAAGAGTACAAGGATACTCCCGGCAGCCTGATCGCCATCCTTCAGCAGACGCAGGCCACCTACGGCTATCTGCCTGAAGAGGCGATCTACCACATCGCCGAAGTCACCGGCACCGCGCCGGCGACCATTTACGGTGTGGCCACGTTCTATGCGCAGTTCCGTCTCGAGCCCGTCGGCAAGCATCTCATCATGCTCTGCCAGGGTACCGCCTGCCACGTCAACGGCGCGGAGCTCATCTCCGCCGCCATCACGGACGAACTCGGCATCGAAGACGGAGAGACCACCGAAGACGGTCTCTTCAGCATGGAGCATGTCGCATGCCTCGGTTGCTGCTCCCTTTCCCCGGTCATGATGATCAACGGAAAGACCTACAGCACCCTGACTCCCGACAAGTGCCGCAAGGTCCTGCGGGAGATCGCCAAAGAAGAAGGAGGTGCTGACGCATGAAACTCGTAGTTGGTGAAGGCAGCTGCGGTCTCGCCGCCGGCGCCGGCGCTGTATATGAGCGTCTGGACACCCTTCTGAAAGAAAACAACCCGAGCGGTGTCGTGCTCGACATCACCGGTTGTAACGGCATGTGCTTCCTCGAACCCATCGTGGACCTCTACGATGACGAGGGCACCCTCCACCGTTATGTCAAGGTCACGGAAAAAGACGCGGACGACATCTATGCCGCCGTTTCTGCCGGTGACCTCTCTTCCCTCGACCGTCTCGGCATCACGCCCGACGACGCGCACTTCCTCGAGGCTCAGACCCGTGTCGCGACGGCTACAAGGCCATCGAGAAGATCCTGAAGACCGGCATGACCCAGGACGATGTCATCGAACAGATCGACATCTCCGGCCTCCGCGGACGCGGCGGCGCCGGCTTCTCCACCGCCTTCAAATGGAGAGCTGCCAAGAACTCCGAAGGCGATGAGAAATACCTCATCTGTAACGCCGACGAAGGCGACCCCGGTGCATTCATGGACCGCGCCGTCATCGAAGGCGATCCGCACAACCTCATTGAAGGCATGCTCATCGGCGCCTATGCCATCGGCGCCAGCACGGCGATCGTCTACGTCCGTGCCGAGTATCCGCTGGCCATCGTCCGTCTGGAGAAGGCCATCAAAGACGCCACGGAACGCGGATTCCTGGGTGACAACATCATGGGTTCCGACTTCTCCTGCGTCCTTCGCATCAAGGCCGGTGCCGGCGCCTTCGTCTGCGGCGAAGAGACCGCCCTCATCGAGTCCCTCGAAGGCAAGCGCGGCATGCCGCGTCTGAAGCCCCCGTTCCCGGCCCAGTCCGGCTACTGGTTCAAGCCTTCCAACATCAACAACGTAGAGACCTACGCGAACGTCCCCTGGATCATCAACAACGGCGGTGCCGCCTTCGCGGCGATGGGCACCGAGCAGTCCAAGGGCACCAAGGTCTTCGCCCTCTCCGGCAAGATCAAACGCGGCGGTCTCGTCGAGATCCCCATGGGCACCACGCTGAGAGATGTCATCTTCGACATCGGCGGCGGCATCCGGAACGACAAAGAGTTCAAAGCCGTCCAGCTCGGCGGCCCCTCCGGCGGCTGTGTGCCGAAGGAGAAACTGGACACCGTCATCGACTATGCCGAACTCGGCAAGACCGGCGCCATCATGGGCTCCGGCGGTATGGTCGTCATGGACGAGTCCACCTGTATGGTCAGCATGGCGAAGTTCTTCCTGGACTTCACCGCCAAAGAGTCCTGCGGTAAATGCGTCCACTGCCGTCTCGGCACGAAGCGCATGCTCGAGGTCCTCGACCGCATCGTCAAGGGCAAGGGCGAAGAAGGCGACATCGAGAAGCTCGAAGAGCTGTGCTACGCCATCAAGGACGGCGCGCTCTGCGGCCTCGGCCAGACCGCTCCCAACCCGGTCCTGACCACCATCCGGTACTTCCGCGACGAGTTCGAAGCGCACATCAAAGAACAGCGCTGCCCCGCCGGCGAGTGCCGCGACCTCATCACCTACAGCATCAACAAAGACAAGTGTGTCGGCTGCTCCGCCTGCGCACGCCAGTGTCCGGCAGACGCCATCACCGGCGAGCTCAAGAGCCCGTTCACCATCGATCCCGACCTCTGCGTCAAGTGCGGCAACTGTATCACGGCCTGCCGCTTCGGCGCAGTGGAAGTACACTGAGAAAGGAGGCCTGACCTATGTCTATCAAATATACCCTCGACGGTATCGAAGTCATTGCAGAGCCTTCTGATACCATACTCTCCTCCGCGGTCCGCGCTGGCATCGACATCCCGACCCTCTGCTTCGACAAGCGCACCGCCATCTACGGTGCCTGCGGCATCTGCCTCGTCGAGGTCGAAGGCGTCCCGAAACTGCTCCGTGCCTGCTCCGCGAGACCTCAGGAGGGCTACGTGGTCCGCACCGACACCGACCGTGTCGTCCGCGCCCGGAAGACCGCCCTCGAGCTGCTCCTCTCCGACCACACCGGCGACTGCCGCGGCCCGTGCAAACTGAACTGCCCGGCCATGACCGACTGCCAGAAGTACGTCCAGGAGATCAAGAACGGCGAGTTCAAGAAAGCGGTCGAGACCATCTACGAAGCCTTCCCCATCCCCGCCTCCATCGGCCGCGTCTGCCCGCATCCGTGTGAAGACGCCTGCCGCCGGCAGCTGGTGGAAGAGCCCATCTCCATCGCGTTCCTGAAGGCCTTCGCCGCGGACAAAGTCCTGGCGGAAGACCCCTATGTCATTCCCGTCGAGCCCGACACCGGCAAGAAAGTCGCCATCATCGGCGGCGGCCCCGCCGGTCTGACGGCCGCCTACTTCCTGCGTCAGTGGGGCCATGCGGTCACCATCTTTGACCAGCAGCCGAAGATGGGCGGTATGCTCCGCTACGGCATTCCTGAGTACCGTCTGCCGAAGGCAGTCCTCGACCAGGAGATCTCGATCATCGAGAAAGCCGGCGTCGTCCTGAAGAACAATGTCAAGCTCGGCAAAGACATCCAGTTCGATGACATCCGCAACGAATACGACGCAGTCCTCCTCGCCATCGGCGCATGGACCTCGGTCCCGATGCGTGTCCCGGGCGAAGACCTCGACGGCGTCGAAGGCGGCATCTACTTCCTCGAGAAGCTCGGCCTCGGCGAGAAGCCGCTCCTCGGCAAGAACGTCGCCGTCTGCGGCGGCGGCAACACCGCCATGGACTGCTGCCGTACCGCGGTCCGACTGGGCGCCGAAAACGTCTACGTCGTCTATCGCCGTACCCGCAACGAGATGCCCGCAGCGGACATCGAGATCGAAGAGGCTGAGGAAGAAGGCGTCACCTTCAAGTTCCTCACCAACCCCGCCGAGATCTACGCAGACGAGAACGGCCACGTCGCCGGCATGAAGCTGCAGATCATGGAACTGGGCGAACCGGATGCTTCCGGCAGACGCCGCCCGGTCCCGGTGGAAGGTGCCATTGAAGACATCAAAGTCGACAACGTCCTCATGGCCATCGGCCAGGTCGCGAAGTGCGACGGCGTGGACGGCATCGAGCTCACGAAGAAGGGCACCATCGTCGCTGACGACATGACCTTCCGCACCAACATCGACAACGTCTTCGCGGCAGGCGACGTCACCAACCGCGGCGCCGGCATCGCCATCGAAGCCATCGGCGAAGCTCAGAAAGCTGCGCTGTGCATCAACAATTACCTCGCCGGCGATGAAGTCCGCTACAAGAAGCCCTACTTCGTCGAGGACGAAAAGACCGAAGCCGACTTCGAAGACCGCGAGAAACAGCAGCGCGAGAAGATGCCCGGCCTCACTCCCGAGGAACGCCGCGACAACTTCAAGCCCATCTACTTCGGATTCACCGAAGAACAGGCGAAGAACGAAGCGTCCCGCTGCCTCGACTGCGGCTGCCATGACTACTATGACTGCCGTCTCATCGACTACGCGAACCGCTATGACGTCGAACCGGAGAAGTTCCCCGGCGAAGTCCACGCCCGTCCCATCATCAAAGTGGCCGATCCCATCAGCCACAACCCGGACAAGTGCGTGCTCTGCGGCCTCTGCTACCGCACCTGCGACCAGGTCGTCGGCCAGACGTTCATCGGCCTGTACAACCGCGGATTCAGCACCATCGTCAACCCGATGGTCCCCGCCGATAAGGCTGCCACCTTCTGCGCCACCTGTCTCAAGTGCGTCGAGGTCTGCCCCACCGGCGCTATGAAGTCCGAGATCCCGGTCATGCGCCGCGTCGAGCGCTGACCCGGACAGAACACAAAAAATCCCAGGCTCCGAAAGGAGTCTGGGATTTCTTTTATTATGAAGTTTTGACCGGAGATCAGTTGCCGGCAGCGGCGAGGCCGACGGGGCCGTTCGTGATGCGGCCTTCACCGACGGTGGCGCCGGTGGTCGTCGCGGCGGTCGTCGGAGCGGCGGTCGTCGTTGCGGCGGTAGTCGTGGCCGCCGTGGTGCGGGCCGTCGTGGTCGCCGCGGTGGACGAAGCGGCTGCGCTCGTGGCGCTCGTGGAAGCGCCGGCGGCCGTGGTCGCGGTGGGATCGGCCGTGGTCTCTTCCTCACTGAGCTCACCGTTCAGGGCGTTGCCCGCGGTGGAGTCCGGAAGGTCGAGGTAGTCGGTGTTGACGTACTGTTTCAGCATGGTGCCGATCCACAGGTACGTGAAGTTCTGGTTGCTGATCTTCACGCCGTGGTTCATGGCGTCGGTCTCGGTGAAGTCTCTGTACCAGACCACGTGGACGTTGGAGAAGTCCGCGCCGTAGACCGTGACGATCGGGACGAGCTTCGGGTTGCGGATCTCGACAGTGACCTTTCCGTCCGGAGTGGTCACGGTGTCGATGGTGCAGTCGAGGACCAGACCGACGACCTGGTCGGCGAGGGCCTGCGTGGAGATGAAGTTACCGAGCGAGTAGGCGCAGAAGACTTTGCGGCCGTCCTCGGTGTTGATCCACTCGGCGTTCTGGACGACGTGCGGATGAGTACCGACGATGAGGTCAGCGCCCCAGTCCGCGAGGTTCTGAGCCAGCTTCTTCTGTTCGTCGGAGATGACGTGGCTCCCTTCGACGCCCCAGTGGCAGCCGACGATGACGATGTCGGCGAGCTTGTTGGCTCTCTTGACCTGCTTCTTGATGATGTCGGTCTCACTCGTGTAGATGACCCGTCTCTCCGCGGACTCCGGCGTGGAGATGCCGTTCGTGCCGTAGGTGTAGGACAGGAAGGCGATGGACCGTCCCTTGCAGGAGTACACCGGGATGTCGTCGAGGTCGCTCTTCTTCCAGAGACCGGTGGCCAGGACATCGTCCGCCATGTCGTTCTCGTAGTACTCGGTCGTGGCCTCGATGCCGGTGGCACCCTGGTCGTAGATATGGTTGTTCGCGACACTGAAGACGCGCATGTTGAGAAGGTTGTACAGGGCCTGACCGTTCTCACCCGGGGTGGAGAAGGTCGGGTAGCTCGCGGGGCCGAGCTTGCTGGAGAGCAGGGACTCCTGATTGATCCAGTTGAGGTCGTGCTGCTGGTAGAAGTTCGAGACGCTCTCGTAGCAGAAGTTGAAGTCGTAGCCGTTTCCGCCGGCGCGGGTGGAAGCCTGCTGGAAGATCTTCTGGTGGATGAGGTTGTCACCGGTCGCCGAGAAGGTGAAGGTAGCGGTCTCATCGGTCTTCGCCGGAGCTTCCGGCTGCTTGCGTCCGTTGTAGTCGAGTTTCTTGACCGGGATGGACGGCTGCGGGGAACCGACTGCGGCATCGGCGAGTTTGTCCTTGACGCGGTCGCTGCCGAAGAGGGCGATGGCCGGCAGGTCTTTCATACCGCTCGTCGTGATGGTCTGTCCTTCGACCTCGACGATGGACGGCTGGTACTTGTCCTCGAACTCTGCCTGCTTGGCGGCGTCGGAGGAGTACTCGGCCTGGACCGAAGCGAGGTAATACTCGGTGTTATACGGGTTCACCTTGTTGAAGCTGTAGTCCTTGTCCGCGACGATGACGGTCGAGGTGCCGCCGCACTGGACCGGGAGGAGATAGACTCCGTCCTTGACCTCTTCGAGGAGGTCGACCTTGGCGGGGACACCGTTCTCATCGAGTTCGGTGACACGGCCGAGGCGGCAGTCGCTGGTGGCGGACGTCACATAGACGTTGTACCAGCCCTTCTTGCTCCCCTTGTGCGCGATGGCATGGATGATGAGGAACAGAAGGAGGAATACGAGGAGAGCCGCCACGATGCACGTGATGAGTCTCCGGTAATTGACTTTATACTTTTTCTTCTTGCGGGCGGCCTGTTTCTTCTGGCCGTTCGCTCGGGCGTTCTGCAGCTGCGCGTTGCGTTTCGCGTTCTGCTGCTTCTTCGCGTTCGAGGTCTGTTTCCGCGCGTTCGGAGACTGCTTCGCGGGGGCCTGGCGATTGGCGGGCCGTTTTGCCGCACTGTTCGCCTTGCCCGAAGACGTTTTCTTCGAAGTCGGTTTCTTCGCCGCCTGCTTCACGCTGTTGACGGCTTTCTTACTACGGCGTTTGGCAGCGGCAGACTTTTTCTGCGCTGCTTTCTTCTGGTTGATGGCCGCGTCGGTACTGATGTGCCGGCCGGTCGTACCGGAGCCGTTTCGGATATTTCTGCTCTGTTCCACGTTCAGAGCTCCTTTCTTCTCGCCCATTTCATTCGAGTCGTCCACGAGTCAGACGACCCCTATTATGATAATCATAACAGTATTACTATCTATTTTTCAATATAAAGTTGCGGGAAAATAACAATATCTATGTGTATTGTAGGATAACTCTCCACAATATATGGGTTTAGAGGCTCTCTTTGACCCGGAACCAGCACTCGTATTCCGACACGAAACCGAGCTTCTCGTAGAGCCGCCGCGCGGGCTCGTTGTCCGACACGACCTGGAGGTAGGCCTTGGTCGCGCCCTGCCGGGAGCCCTCCGTCAGGATCGTGCGCACGATGGCTTCGGCAAGGCCCTGCCGGCGGCAGTCCTCCCGGACGTGGATCGCGTACACGCCCACATAACCCCGGTCCAGAATGCCGAGGCCTGTACCGGCAACATAGCCCTCGCGGTCCAGCACCTTCACCGTGATCTCGTCTTTCGGGATGGCGGCATACATGGACGGCACCACCCGCAGGTGGTCCGCGTTCGAGACGGCTTTCAGTTCAAACAGAGCGTCGAGCCATTCGTCGTCGACCCGGTCTCCCACGACGAGCGGGAGGGCGGGCTCTTTCACCGGTGCATCGCCGCAGGAGGCGAGGTCCAGGACCATGTTGTCCACGCGGTGCTGTTCCTCGTACCCGCGCTCTTCGAGGAAGAGTTCCAGGGCGGGCGTGGTCAGCGGCGAGATCTTGAAGATGCAGGGGGTCCCCCACTTCCGGTAGACCTCTTCGCAGTACGCCACCTTTTCGGCAATGGGCAGCTGCGCCGGGCCGATGGTCTCGACACAGTTGGTTCGGTGGGTATAGAAATAGGAGAAGCGGAGGATCCACCCGTCATACACCTGCATCTGGTGCGACGGCCAGGCGTTGAGCGACAGGTCCTCCACGGTTTTGATGGTTTCCAGAGACACGTGCGTCTCTCCTTTCTCTCGGGTCTTCGTCTTGCCGTCAGCCGTCAGGCTTCCAGTTCCTCGACGACCGCTTCGTCCACTTTCCGGACGTGTTTGCCGATGATCTCGTTGACATCGGAGATGGTGATGAACGCGCTCTCGTCGGACGCTTCGACGATCTCACGCAGCTCGGGCAGTTCCAGTCGGGTGATGACCACGTAGAGCATCTCTTTCTTGCCGGAGACGAGGCCGCGGGCGGACGAGATGGTCACGGTGCGGCCGAGGCGCTTGTAGATGGCGTCGGCGATGGGCTCCGCGTCGTCCGTGATGATGATGACCTGCTTCGCCGTGTCGAGGCCCTCCTCCACTTTGTCGATGATGCGGGAGGCGATGTAGTACGTGAGGAGTGACAGCAGCGCCCGGTCCACACCGAAGAGGAACGACGCCACCGTGAAGATGATCAGGTTGAAGACGAGGATGACGACACCTGTCGAGGCGGCGCTCTTCCGGGAGATCATCAGGGCCACGAGTTCCGTGCCGTCGATACAGGCGCCTCCCCGCAGGACGAGGCCGACACCGGCGCCGAGCAGGAAGCCGCCGAACGCGACGGACAGCAGTTCGTTCTCCGTGACGGGCGCCACGTGGTGGAACAGCTGGGTGAACAGAGTGAACACGGCCAGCGCGTAGGTGTAGGCCAGCGCGAACCGCTTGCCCACCTGCTTCATGCCGAGAAAGATGAACGGCAGGTTGAATACGGAGACGATGAGACCCAGCGGCCAGCCGGTCTTGTACTGGATCATCAGGGAGATACCCGTGAGCCCGCCGTCCAGGACCGAGTTCGGGATCAGGAACAGTTCCAGGGCGATGGCATCGATCAGGATGCCGAGGGTGATCATAAAGTATTTGAGTGCGTTCTGTGCCAAGGCATAAACTCCTCTCAAGAAAAAAGGGCAGCGAACAAGTTCGTTGCCCGGTGGGTCTTCGTTACATGTCGACGGTCAGTTCGACGACTTCTTTCAGGACTGCGGCGGCCTTGCCGGAGTCGAGCATCTCTTCGGCGATCCGGATGCCCTCTTCCATGGAGATGTTCTTCGAAACATGGAGACAGAGCGCGGCGCTGAAGACGACGGCGTCTCTCTGCGGGCCTTTCTTGCCGGCAAAGACGTCGTTCAGGATGGCGGCGTTGACTTTCGGAGTGCCGCCGGAGAGGTCGTCTTTCGAGCAGATCGGCAGACCGTACTGGGTCGGAGACAGCGCGTACGTGTGGAAATGTCCGTCGATGGCTTCACAGACGATGGTGCGGCCGCCGCAGGAGATCTCGTCGAGGCAGTCCTCGGAGTAGACGATCATGCAGCGTTTGGCGCCGAGACGGGTCAGAACGCGGGCCAGAGGCTCGACGAACCGTTCGTCGGTGACACCGATGAGATGTTCCGCGGCGCCGGCGTAGTCGATGATGGGCCGGAGCATGTCGAACGCGGTGTCCCAGGGGAGCTGGCGGCGGATGGGCGCCAGGAACCGGTTCATGATGTGGCTGTTCTGCGCGAACAGGAAGCAGAAGTTGGTCTTCTCCAGGACTTCCTTGATGCGCTCCGGCGGGATGGCCAGCTTCATGCCGAGGGCTTCCAGGACGTCTGCCGTACCGCAGTTGCTGGTGGCGGCGCGGTTGCCGTGCTTCGCGACTTTGATGCCGGCGGCAGCGCAGACGACGGCGGCAGCCGTCGAGACATTGAACGTGTTGGACTTGTCCCCTCCGGTACCGACGATCTCCAGGATGTCCTCATCGTTGAAGAACTTGTCACAGTGGTTGCGCATGCCCTTGGCCGCGCCGGCGAACTCCTCGATGGTGGCGCCCTTCAGAGCGAGAGCGACCAGGAACGCGCCGATCTGGATGTCCGTGGAACGCCCGGACATGATCTCGTCGACGGCGGCTTCCGCCTCGTCGAAGGTCAGGTCCTGTTTATTCATGAGGGTGACGATGGAATCCTGGATCATAGTAAATGTACCTCCGGTTCATCGCCCCAGAGAGGGGCTTTCAAGAAATCTTCTTTAAGATTATAAATAAAGCGGCCGGGAATGTCCAGTATTTGTACGCGCCCACTTAACACCTGTGAAAAAGTTGTGAATTTCGGGCAATAAGCTGTTACGAAGGGTTACAAGTTCGGAGCAGAATCTGTATAATGGAGATACCAACATGTGAGAGGAGTTGTGTTAAGGCATGTCCGATACAGCAATGACCGTCGGCGACCGCATCCGTGCGACCCGCAAACGGGAAGGCATTTCGCAGACAGAACTTGCACAGAAAATGGGAGTCATCAAGCAGACGCTTTACAAGTACGAGACCGGCATCGTCACCAATATCCCGTCGGAAAAGATCGAAGCGGCTGCCAAAGCTTTGGGTGTCACGCCCGGTTTTTTGATGGGCTGGGAGGAACAGGACGCCGACAGCGTTTCCTATGTCCGCCACCGCGCCATCAACGACCTGCTCGACAAGCTGTCTCCCTCTGAGGTCCAGATGGTCGAAGCGATCATCCGCCAGATCGTCGTGTACAGTACCAAAAAGTAAGACCCCGCAAGAAACCCCCGGGTACGCTGAGTACCCGGGGGTCTTTCTTTGTCTCCGAATAATAAAAAGGCGCACATACAGGGAAACAGGTTCCGTGTATGGCGCCTCAGCCTTACCGAAATAATTCAAGTCTTATCCACTTGTTTCCCACTTCATTTCACGTTTAATCATAA
>ONJD01000072.1:0-3986 GCA_900317985.1 uncultured Eubacteriales bacterium
TAGGAGAAGAAAAAGTTGCTTGAAAAAGACATATGGTCAAGGCGAAAAACGGGGGTCCCATATGTCTTTTGGCTCCCCAGCAACTTTCAGTTTGGCGGGGAGGCCGCGCAGGGTTCGGCAAGTCCCAGGTCAAGGAACGGCTGGGACCGTATTCGGAAAGTATGTAGATAAAAGCGGTTATTCCATAATAATTTAAGGAATGGCTGACATAATTAAACAAATTTGATTCGGGCAAAAATAAAAAAAGCAAATAGAATGCAGGCAAAAACAGGGCAGAAAGGAAGACCCCCTATGAAACGAACCATGAAGAAACTGATCGCGGTCCTGCTGGCGGCACTCATGCTGGCATCGCTCGGCAGCGTGTCGGCGTTCGCGAAAACGAAAAGCGCTGCAGCCGGCAGGGGCAAAGTCAAAACATACAACGTCGTCACGAGCTTCGGCGACAGCGTGGCGGCCGGGGTCTCTACCTCGACCTATAAAGCCGCTCACGAGACGAAAGAGGCGAAGACGAACTACTTCGTCCGCGTGCCCGGCACCTATGTCGACCGCGTCGCGAAAAAGGTGAAGGCGAAGAAAGTCTATCCGCTGGCGCAGCCCGGCATGCGAAGCGAAGAACTGCGGATGCTCCTCTGCGACGACTACAAAGGCGACGGCCACGAAGCGTATGTCACCAACGCGCTGAACGGCTATACATCGCCCGGCGGCAAATACAAGGGCAAAGACCCGGTGGGGGACTATAAGAAACTGCGCTCCCTCTACCAGACGGCGGTCAAAGAGGCGGACCTCATCACGGTCGGCATCGGCTTCAACGATGTCTGGTTCTCCATCCTCGCGGCCGCGGTCGAGCTGAGTGAGACCGGCAAGGTCTCTGACACGCCCGAGCTGACCCTCTTCAAAAAGGCGGAACAACTCGGCAGCATGGGCAAGGCGCTGAAGCAGGCGGAGGACGCGCTGAACACCGTCATGAAGATTACGCCCTACATCCCGGTCATCACCGAAGCCGGCATCGAGGCCAAGGCCCGGTACTTCGTGAACTACCGCGCCATCATCGAGCGCATCTACTCCCTGAACCCGGATGTTACCATCGTCTCCATCGGCTACCACGACGCGCTCATCCCCGGCGAGTTCGACGCCACGAACTTCCTGCATTACTTCGCCATCTTCCAGCCGAGCTTTGAGGCGATGAACGCCTACACCCGCGTGCGCCCGACGCTGTACGGCGAATATATCTACGTCGACATGCACGGCACGGAGACGGTCCTGAACAGCACCGAGACCTGGGACCCGCACCCGACGGACGCCGGCCACAAGTACATGGCGCAGCAGATCTTGAAGGCGCTCCCGAAAGCATGAGCGGTACATCGCCCACAAAACAGAAGAAGACCCCTGTCGGAACGTTCCGGCAGGGGTTTGTTGTTTGTTGCGCGATTCACCGTTTCCACTCGATGGGGTGCCACTCGATGAACCGGTTCTGCATGAAATCGTCGTCGTACCGCTCGTCGATGAACTGTTCGATGCGGTTCGCGGCGGGGATGTCGTACTTTCGGTTGGCCCAGCGGACGAGGCAGAGCGCGGTGAACGCGAGGTCGATCGTCAGGAAGATGGCCAGGATGACGTACGCCATGTGCCACGCGTGGGTCTGCATGAACCCGTAGGCGGCGTCGATGCGGGGGATGGCAAAGCTAAAGAGCAGCCCGATGGCGCCCCAGGCGGCGGTCATGCTGAGGCTCACATAGCCGCGGAAGTTCATGAACTGTTCCGAGTAATCCCAGGCGTACATGCCGAGGCCGTACTCGAGGATGGCGCCGCAGATGACTTCGAGACCGGAGCCGAGGAAGCCGAAGAGCAGGAACTTCTGCCACTTCTTTTTGTCTTCCCAGACGACGTTGCCGACATAGAACGCGACCGCGCCGATGCCGTAGAGGATGCAGAACGGTCCCCAGATGGAGACGACGTGGGTCTCCCAGGCGCCGTGGACGAATTTGCAGTAGACGCCTTCCATGAGGACACCGAGAAGACTCCCGAAGAAAAACAACCAGAACAGTTCCGGCCCGGCAATGCCGTGTTTTTCGTTGAACCGGGTGGTCGGCAGCTTGACGCGATGGGTCTCCTGCCCGTTGTTGAGCGTTTTTTTCATGTCCTCACCTCCTTTGAGCAATTCACATTATATACCGAAGCCCAAAATAAACCTTAAAAAAAGAAGATACTGTAAGAAAATCGATACGTACAAAAAGAAGGGTGGAAAAATTTGCCGGTTTTCTGTTGACAGGGGACAGACGGAGTGGTATAACGAGGGTGGAAGTGATATCAAATTGATATCATGACGATAGCAAACACGCAATTTCAATAAAAGAGGTGTTTTCCATGACAGAGAAAATCTATACCACGAAAAAGCTCGGCATGCTGATGCTGTTCGTCATCATCGTCGGCCTGATCGTCGCGACCGGCCTGATCATCGTCGGGTTCCCGACCGGACAGTTTGCCCTCGGCGCGCTCGGCGTCCTGCTCTGGGTCATCCTGCCCATCTGCATCGCCGGCCTCAAGGTCCTGAAGCCTCAGGAAGCGCTGGTCCTGACCCTGTTCGGTAAGTACAAAGGCACGCTGAAGGGCGAAGGGTTCTACTTCGTGAACCCGTTCTGTACGTCCGTCAACCCCGCGCAGTTCACCCAGCTCGGCCAGTCCGGCGACATCGCCGGAGGCAGCGGAATCCTCGGCGCCCTGACCAAAGGCAACTCCGGGAAAGAGACGTCTGCGGAATTCGACGCCCAGATGAGAGCGTCCAGAAAGATCTCCCTGAAGGTCATGACCCTGTCCAACTCGAAGCAGAAGGTCAACGACGCGCTCGGCAACCCGGTCGAGATCGGCGTCGCCGTCATGTGGCGTGTCGTCGATACCGCGAAGGCGGTCTTCGACGTCGACAACTACAAAGAGTACCTGTCTCTCCAGGCCGACACGGCCGTCCGGAGCGTCGCGAAGGTCTATCCGTATGACATCGCGCCCAACGTCGACACCACCGGCGACGGCGAAGCGGATGACGGTTCCCTGCGCGGTTCCACCGAACTCGTGGCAAAGCGCATCAAAGATGAGATCCAGGCGAAGGTCGAAGCGGCCGGCCTCGAGATCATCGACGCCCGCATCACGCATCTGGCTTACTCGCCGGAGATCGCCGCGGTCATGCTCCAGAGACAGCAGGCCCGCGCGGTCGTCGATGCCCGTAAGATGATCGTCGACGGCGCCGTCGGCATGGTCGAAATGGCGCTCGACAAGCTCAACGAGTCCGACATGGTCACCCTCGACGAAGAGCGCAAGGCCGCCATGGTCTCGAACCTGCTCGTCGTTCTTTGCGCCGGCAGAGACGCCCAGCCGGTCGTCAACTCCGGATCCCTGTATTGAGAAAGTGAGTAAAGCATGGCGGAAAAGAAACAGGTCCCTCTGCGGCTGAACGAAAAACTGTATAACCAGATCGCGGCCTGGGCAGAGGACGACTTCCGTTCGGTCAACGGTCAGATCGAGTACCTTCTGACCGAGTGCGTCCGGCAGCGGAAGAAAGACGGCAAGTACGTCTCCGAACACCTGGACGAGCCGCCGGAACTGGACATCAAGTAAAAAAGCACCCCGAAAGGGGTGCTTTTTTTGTGTCGTTATCCGAGCGCGACGTCCAGGATCATCATGAGGCTGAAGCCGACGGCGAAGAAGATGGTCGGCCAGTTGGAGTGCTCGCCCTCGGCCATGCCGGGGATGAGGTCTTCGATGACGACGTAGATCATGGCGCCGGCGGCGAAGCTCAGGAAGTACGGCAGAACAGCGGTGGCCTGTGCCGCGAAGAGGATGGTCAGGATGCCGGCGACGGGTTCGACGGCGCCGGAGAGCGTGCCGTAGAGGAACGCCTTGCCTTTGGAACCGCCGGCCGCGCGAAGGGGCATCGAGATGATGGCGCCTTCCGGGAAGTTCTGGATGGCGATACCGATCGACAGCGCGAGGGCGGC
>ONJD01000072.1:3997-20504 GCA_900317985.1 uncultured Eubacteriales bacterium
TTGCCGCCGGCCCAGCCGGCCAGAACGACACCGACGGCCATGCCTTCGGGGAAGTTGTGGAGTGTGACCGCGAGGACGAGCATGATGGTCTTCGAGAGGCCGCCTTTTTCGACGCCGTGCCCCATGTGCTCGGGGTCCGCGAGGTCGGGGTGCAGGTGGGGGATGGCCTCGTCGAGGAGCAGGAGGAGCAGGATGCCGGCCCAGAAGCCGACGGCGGCGGGCACGAAGGCCCAGGTGCCTTTGCTCGCGGCGTGTTCGAGGGACGGAATGAGCAGGGACCAGACCGAAGCGGCCACCATGACGCCGGCAGCGAACGCTTCGAGGATCCGCTCGAGCATGAGCCCCATCTGTTTCTTCATGAAGAAGACGCAGGCGGAGCCGAGCAGCGTCCCGAGGAACGGGATGAGGAGCCCGTAGGCGATTTGAGCGTTGAACATAGATATGCTCACTTTCTAGGGCGATCTACGCCCGGTTCAGTTTCTTGTCATCTTCCACCGCGTTGCGCAGCCGGGTAGCGGCGGTGTCCTCGTCCGCGACGAAGAACAGGTGGAAGCCGTTGTTGGCCTCGGCCATGAAGTCGAGGAACGGTCCATTGGCGTAGGCGTTGAAGTCGCCGACGACGGCCATCTTCATGCCGTTCTGGATGAGCCGGTCGAGCACGCGCCCCGGGAACCCGGTCGTCGGGTCCCAGAACTTCGTGGGGAACGCTTCCTGGTTGATGGCGATGAGGTTCGTGCCGCCCTGTGTCTTGATGCTCAGAAAGAGCTGGCTGGCGGTGTCCTCATCCTTGAGCAATACGTCGTCCGCGTTGACGACAGCAATGTCGAGGCCCTCGACGGGCTTGACGTCGATCATAGTCATGGGGAATGTGCCTTTCTGTTTCAAAAATATGTTTCATTATCACACAACGGTGTGCGGGAGACAAGTGAAAGCTTTTCTTACTCTTTGCTCCAGAGGTAGCAGTATGCCTGGGTGCGGGCCGCGAAGTATTCGGTGCGCAGGAGCTCCCGGACCTCTTCCTTCGTGTACCAGCCGGGAATGATCTCCTCCTCCGCCGACGTGCTCGGCCGGAACTCGCCCCGCGCTTTGCCAAAGATACTGATGTTCTTCTCGTTCGAGAACCCGATGGCGGCGATGGACTTGTCCAGCATGTCATCGATCTCGTAGAGTTCGAGACCGGTCTCCTCCCACAGTTCCCGCTTCGCGCTTTCCTCGGGCGATTCACCGGGGTCGATGAGGCCGGCAACGAAGTTGTAGACCCAGTGGCCGCAGGCCATGCGGTACTCTTTCGAGATGAGGAGCTTCTCGCCGGACTCGTCCGTGACGACGAGGATGACCGAGTCGTTGTACGGCCGGGTCAGGCGCGCGAACGGGTCGTCCGCCTTGTCGATGTCGTGGTCCCGCGAGATCATCTCGTAGACCTTTTCGTTGCCGTCCGCGGTCTCGTAGACGATGTCATACCGGTCGATGAATTTACCGGCGTGGACTTTCGATAAACCTTTGAACTCCATGAACCTTCTCCTCTCGGGTTTCTGCGCACCATTGTAGCACATCGCGTAAAAAGGGGAAACCTCTTTAAAAACGAGACTTTTTGCATCCCCCGGGGAGGCTTGTGAGGGATATAAGCCTCCTGTAGTATGAGACCATAAGCCATCAATTCTTCAGGGGGTTTTCATGAAACAGAAAAGAAAACTGCTTCGGGACGCGGAAGGCGACCCGAAAATGGGCCTTATCATCATTCTCCTGGCAGTGGTCAGCGTGATCACACTGTTTGTCGCGACCGGCATCGGCCCGGTTTCTGTCGACCCTGGAACGACCGCGCGGATCCTTCTTCATAAGCTTCCGTGGTTCCAGGACAGGATCACGAATGACTGGACGCTCGTCACGGAAAACATCGTCGTGGGTCTGAGACTGCCGCGAGTCTGTCTCGGCATGGTCGTCGGCGCCTCATTGGCCGTCTGCGGTGTCACGATGCAGGCACTGGTCAGAAACAACCTGGCGGATCCGTTCATCCTGGGCGTGTCCTCCGGTGCCGCCGCGTTCGCGACACTTGGCATGCTGTTCGGGACATTTGCGTTTCTCGGGACCTACTCTCTCTCGATCAGCGCATTCATCGGCGCCGCGATCACGATCATTTTCGTGTACACGCTCTCACGGGTGCGGGGACGCATCAACATCACACAGCTGCTGCTCTCCGGTGTGGCGATCTCCATGATCATGAGCGGCGTCACGAGCATCATCAAACTCGGCGCGCCGAACGCTCTCGGCCTTCACAACGCGGAGTTCTGGATGTCGGGCTCGCTGGCCGGCGCGAAATGGGGCTATCTCAAGCTGCCGCTTGTAGTGCTGGTGCTCTGCCTTGCCTACCTGCTCATCAATTACAGAGGACTGAATCTTCTGCTGCTCGGTGAGGAGAACGCAGGCGCCCTCGGCATCAATGTCCGCTCACTTCAGAAGCAGCTCATTCTGGTCGCGTCGCTGATGGCGGGTGTTACCATCGCTGTCAGCGGGACCATTGGCTTTGTGGGACTCATGGTGCCGCATTTCACGAGGCTGATCGTGGGAGGTGACCATCGCAAAGTCCTTCCCATATCCGCACTGCTGGGAGGGATCCTGGTGGTCTGGGTCGATGTGGCGGCTCGACTGATCATCGCTCCGGAAGAACTGCCGGTCGGCATATTGACGGCCATCATCGGCGGACCCATCTTCATCGCCATGCTCAAGAAAACGACAAAGGAGAACGGATGATATGGGAGAAAAAGTACTGGAAATCAAAAATCTTTCGTTCTCTTACGGAGACAAATTCGCGGCGGAAGACGTATCCATCGATGTGGAAAAGGGTGAATTCGTCGGCCTCATAGGCCCGAACGGCAGCGGCAAATCCACTGTGCTGAAAAACGTATATCGCGCACTTCGGCCGGACAGCGGGGAGATCCTCCTCAAAGGGACCGACCTGCTCAGTATGCCGTTCAAAGAGTCGGCGCTGCAGATGGCGGTCGTCGGTCAGGAAAACGACGTGCCGTTCAACTTCAAAGTCGAAGAGATCGTCGCGATGGGGCGTACGCCGCACAAGAAGATGTTCGAGATCGATACAAAAGAAGACAAAGCGATCGTCCGGCACGCGCTCGAACACCTTGGCATGGAGGACATGGCCAAGCGGAACTATCTCAACCTGTCCGGCGGCGAAAAACAGCGCGTCATCATCGCGAGGGCAGTGGCGCAGGAAAGTGATTTCCTGGTGCTCGACGAGCCCACGAACCATCTGGACATCAGTTATCAGCTGCAGATCTTCGATTTTGTCAGCAGGCTCGGAGTCACGGTGCTTGCCGCGAGAGGTGCTGACGGAAGAATCGATCCGGGAGATCTACAACATCGACTGCACCGTCGAAAAACGCCCCGACACCGGCAAGATATCCATCACTTATATTCCGGAAAGCGCGAAGCCCGGAATGACAGACCGTGTGAATCAGCAATGATATCAATACAATTCAACAATGGAGGTATCACGAGATGAAAGTAAGAAAAATCGTCAGCCTGCTGCTCGTACTCACGTTCATGGCTGCCCTGTTCTCTGCGTGCAAGGGCGGTTCTGACAACACTGAGCAGAAAGCTGCGGCCGGAGAAGGGAAAGTCACCTATCCCGTAACGGTCACCAACACGTTTGACGGCAGAGAGATCACCGTGGATCAGAGACCGACCAAAGTCCTGACCCTCGGCCCGAACTGCACCGAGCTCTTTGCGGCACTCGGCCTGGGCGATCTGGTGGTCGGAAGATCCCTGGTCAACCACAGCCGCGGACCGCTGGATGAGTATGCGGACATCGTCAACAACATCCCCGAACTCAATCACAGCAGCGCGACGCGCGAAGCGATCCTCTCCTCGGGCGCGGACTTCATCTACAGCCTTGACTGGGAAGTCGGCGAGGAAGGCCTGGTCATCGATGAGGTCCAGGGCCTTGGCATGAACGTCTATGTCAACTGTGCCAAGACGCTGGAAGACCAGTACAAGGAGATCGAAGATCTTGGAAAGATCTTTGACGCGCAGGACGCCGCGGCGGCCTTCGTCCAGGATCAGAAAGACCGCATCGCAGCCGTTCAGGAAAAACTCCAGGGGAAAGAACCCGTCAAAGTGCTGATCTATGACAGCGGCAATGACGGCGTCTTCACCTGCTCGGGCACCAACTTTGAAACACTGCTGGTCGGACTCGCGGGCGGCAAGAATATTTTTGATGACATCAAGGAAAAAGACTGGGTCACGGTCAGCTACGAAGAAGTCATCAACAGACAGCCGGACATCATCCTGATCCATGACTATGATGCCCCTTCTGTCGAAGAAAAAATCAAAGAGATCAAAGCCAACCCCGTGCTTTCTCAGCTGGACTGCGTCAAGAACGACCGGTTCGCCACCATCCAGCTCGAGAGCGTTCTTCCCGGAAACCGGATGGCCTATTCGGTCGAGAAGTTGTTCGCTGAATTCTTTCCCGCATAATCCATCATGATCGAAAGACTGTTGCAGAGGGGAGACCCTCTGCAACAGTCTGGTGTTTTTTCAATATGAATGTCTATGGAAAACTGCTCTGGTATGTATCGGAGATCAAACGAGAAATAGCGGTCAAGACGCTTCTCCTGCTTGCGTCTTCGGCCACTTATATCCTGCAGGCGATCCTGATGGCGTCAGTCGTCAACCTGGTGTTCTCGGACGGCAGTCTGAAAAGCATCCTCGTGAGAGTCGCCGTCGTCGTGGCGGCCATCCTGGTCCGGGGCTTCATTTTGCGGTATATCGAGACCTATACCAGGATCATGGCGGCGCGCATCAAGGAGAAGCTTCGCATGTCCCTTCTCTCGAAGATCTATGATCTCGGGCCGGGCTATATGTCCGGGAAACGAAGCGGCAAGGTCACTTCGCTGGTGCTCGACGGCATCGAATCGCTCGAACCGTTTTATGTCCGATATGTTCCACAGATCATATGACGCGGTCAGCGCGCTGGCGCTCATCGCGTCCATGCTGCTGTGCGTCGTCGTCCCGCTGGCGACGGTGCCGGCGATGGACCGGACGGTCACAGACTACTGGACGGACTATTCCACACTGACGTCTCAGTACATCGACTCGATCCAGGGTATGACCACGCTCAAGACTCTCGATGCGGAGCAGTCGATGGGCGAGGTCCTGCGCCGGGACGCGACTGCGTTCTGGAAGCGGTCGATCCGCAACACGGGCATCTCCCTCAGCAATTCCGCCCTCATGTTCATCCTGACGTCGGTCACGTCTTCTCTCACCGTCGTGCTTGCTGCCATTCGGGCGATGCACGGCATCGTCCCGGCAACGGCTGTGACTGCATTCCTGTTCCTCGCGGTCGAATGCGCGAGGCCGATGATCGAATTGAACAGCGCCTGGCACGCCAGCTTCCTCGGCATGTCTGTCGCGAAAGAGATGTTTGGACTGATGGAGATGGATCCGCCGGTCAAAGATCCGGAAGATCCGGTCCTCCTCGACGTTTCGGACCGGCTCCCGGAGATCCGGTTCGACGCGGTCCGCTTCTCCTATCCGGGCCGCGAGGAGGAAGTCCTTCACGGCGTCACATTTGCGGTACCGCCCGGGAGCACGACCGCGGTCGTCGGGCCGTCCGGCGCCGGCAAGTCGACGATCCTGTCTCTGGTGCTGCGGTTTTATGATGTGACCGGAGGGTCGGTCACGTTCAACGGGACCGATATCCGCCGGTATGCCCTCCGCGCCCTGCAGGATCAGATCGGCGTCGTGTTCCAGGACACCTACCTGTTTTACGGGACCATTGCAGAGAACATCAGGATGGCGCGGCCGGACGCGTCGGATGAAGAGGTGCGGGAAGCCGCGACGGCCGCCAACGCTCACGACTTCATCATGGCGTTCCCGGACGGCTATGAGACCATCGTCGGGGAACGGGGCGTCACCCTTTCCGGCGGAGAGCGGCAACGCATCTCCATTGCCCGTGCCATCCTCAAGGATGCCCCGGTCCTGCTGCTCGATGAAGCCACTTCCAGCGTGGATGCGGAGAGCGAGGCGCTCATCCAGAGCGCGCTTTCCGAGCTCACCAAACAGAGGACGACGATCATCGTCGCCCACCGCCTCTCGACGGTCCGCGGCGCGGACAACATCATCGTCCTGAACGACGGTATGGTGGCGGAGCAGGGGACACACGGCGAACTGATGGCCGCCGACGGAGTCTATCGCTCCCTGATCAGAGCGCAGGAGGAGAGCAGCCAATGAGAAACAATATTTCGGAAAACATCTCCAACCTGTCCAAAAGCATCCGGCCTTACCGGGGTGAGATGGCGGCGGCCATCCTTTCCGCGCTCTTCAAGCAGGGGACCGTCATCGCGGCGGCGGGCATCACGTCCTACATCGTGGGTCTGGCACTCAGCGGGACGCTGGGCGATCGCAGCGGAACACTCATTGCCGTCCTTCTGGTCTGTGTCCTGCTTCGGGCACTGTCCTACTTTGGAGAGATGTATTTTGCCCACGACGTGGCATTCAAGGTCATCCGGAACTTCCGGCTCGACCTCTATGAGAAGATCTGCGAAGTGTCGCCGGCCTACACGCTTCGAAAAAAGACCGGACAGCTGGGGCAGGCGATCGTCGCCGATGTCGAAGTGCTCGAACTGTTCCTGGCGCACACGTTCAGCACGTTTTTCATCGCCCTGGTCGTCACGCTCATCATCGCGGTGGTGTTATGGCAGATCAGCCCGGTCATGGTGATGCTCATGCTTCTCGCGGCGCTGCTTCTGGTGTCGGTACCCTACGCGGTCCGTAAGCGTTCGCAGAAAGTGGGCGCGACGGTGCGGGAGGACCTGGCGGAAGGCAACTCTGCTCTTGTGGAAAGCGTGCAGGGCCTCCGGGAGATCATCACGTTGCGTAGCGAAGGCCGGTTCCGGGACAAGGTCCGGACCCGCATGCAAAAGTTGTACGACTCACAGTATTCGTACGGAACGATCAAGGGCACGGAAATGATGATGAACCATGTCATCTCAGGGCTGTTCACCGCGGCGGTCATGGCGACGGCGGCTGTGCTCGTCTCCCGCGGGAACATCTCTATGGCGATGTACCCCGTCACAGTCATGCTCTCCACTGTCGTTCTCGGACCGGTGAACGAGCTGACGACCATCGCCCAGGAGTTGGGCCTTGTCTTTGCCGCTTCCAACCGGATCCAGCACATGCTGACCCTGGAACCGACTGTTAAGGACGAGGGCACCGAAACGGCGCCGGAAGGTGACTTCCGGGTCGTCTTCGACCACGTGTCCTTCTCGTACAGCGAAGGGGAGGGCAAAGAACCGGTCCTCGACGATGTCTCCTTTTCCATCGATCCGGATGAGACGGTCGTCCTGGTGGGCCATACCGGCGCCGGCAAGAGCACCTGCGCGAACCTCCTCCTGCGGTACTGGGACCCCGACGCGGGACGGATCACGGTCGGCGGCAGAGACCTCAGGGACTACCGCATCTCCGCGGTGCGGAAAATGATCTCTGCGGTGCAGCAGGAGACCTATCTTTTCCACACCTCGGTCCGGGACAACATCCGGATCGGCCGGCTGGACGCCACCGATGAGGAGATCGCCTCCGCTTCTGCCAAGGCGAACGCGGAGGAGTTTATCGATGCCCTCCCGGAGGGCTATGACACCGTGACCGGAGAACGGGGATTCCGCCTGTCAGGCGGACAGCGTCAGCGCATCGCCATCGCGAGGGCCCTCCTGCGGGACGCGCCGATCGTCATCTTCGACGAAGCGGTCTCGAGTCTCGATACGGAAAACGAGAAATACCTTCAGGATACGCTCCGGACCCAGCTCGCGGGCAAGACGGTCCTCATGATCGCCCACCGGCTCTCGACCATCGTCGCGGCAGACAAGATCGTCATGCTGGAAGACGGCAAAGTCGTGGCGACCGGTTCCCATGAAGAACTCCTCACTTCCAGCGAACCATATCGAAAACTGATCCGGAAGCAGATGGAGGACGTTGTCTCGATGTGATCCCGGAAGCATTCGAAGTTGTTCTGGAAAATGCTCTGTTCATTTCTCCCTGATTTATGATAAAATACCAGTGTATTTTTTGTGAAAGGAGAAATGAGCGTTATGGAAACTTTCAATGCAACCTTAGAGAGATTTTTCCAGCTCAAAGAACGCGGAACGAACGTGCGCACGGAAGTCGTCGCCGGTCTGACCACGTTCCTCGCCATGGCCTACATCCTGGCGGTCAACCCGAGCATCCTTGGTAACGTCATGGACGCGAACGGCGTCTTCGTCGCCACGGCTCTCGCATCGGCTCTCGCTACGTTCCTGATGGCATTCGTCGCGAACTATCCGATCGCCCTGTCCGCCGGCCTCGGCCTCAACGCTTACTTTGCCTTCACGGTCTGTCTCGGTGAACTGAAAGACGTCCCGGACCCCTGGACCATCGCTTTGACAGCGGTCTTTGTCGAGGGCTGTATCTTCATCCTGATGTCTTTCTTCAAGTTCCGTGAGAAGATCGTCAACGGCATCCCGCAGAACCTGAAGCTCGGCATCACCGCCGGTATCGGCCTCTTCATCACGATCATCGCACTGAAGGGCGCCGGCATCGTCATCGCGGATGACGCCACGCTCCTCGGCCTCGGCTCGTTCTCGAGCCCCGAAGTCGTCCTGTGCATCGTCGGGTTCATCGTCATCGCCATCCTGACCCACTTCGAGATCACCGGCGCCATCCTGATCGGCATCCTGATCACCTGGGCTCTCGGCATGATCGCGCAGCTCGCGGGCTGGTATGAAGGACTCAGCCTGTTCCCGACCTTCGCCGAAGGTCTGCACCTCGACGCCATCAAGAACACGGCGTTCCATCTGAACTTCGCATGGGCCGGCTCGCACATCGTCGAGTTCCTCGCCATCGTACTGTCCTTCCTGTATGTCGACCTCTTCGACACCGTCGGTACGGTCGTCGGCGTCGCCGACCAGGCAGGCCTCCTCGATGAAGACGGCAATCTGCCCCGCGCAGGCGCTGTCCTCATGTCCGACGCAATCGGTACCACGGCCGGTGCTCTGCTCGGTACGTCCACCGTCACCTCGTTCGTCGAGTCCAGCGCTGGTGTCGCTGCCGGCGGCAAGACGGGTCTGACCTCTGCCACCACCGGTACCATGTTCCTTATCGCGCTGTTCCTTGGCCCGATCTTCCTGGCCATCCCGACCTTCGCGACGTCCGCTGCCCTCCTTTACGTCGGCATGCTGATGATGTCTTCGGTCACCAAAATGAATTTCAGCGACGATATCGCGGACTCCGTCGGCGGTTTCATGGCAGTCGCCATGATGCCTCTGACTTACTCCATCGCCAACGGTATCATGTTCGGTATCATGACCTGGGTCATCCTCAAGGTCTGCACCGGCAAGTCTCAGGAAGTCAGCCCCATCATGTGGGTCATCTTCGTGCTCTTCGCCCTGCGCATACTGACGTTGATCACGAACTTTATGTAACGGCGGCGAAACAACAGAATCGTCAATTTATCGGGAGCCGGTCGCGAGACCGGCTCTCTTTTGTTATGCAGCCCCTTTCATTACTTTAAAAGAAAAGGGGTTGCATTTATTGATAAAAAGACTATAATAATGGCACTGTCGCTCTCCGGAAATTAGATGAAGCAAAAGAATATTTTACACAATTTAATTTCCGGAGCCCGGCAAAACAGGACAAAATAACGCTACAGAACAAGGAGCAATCACTATGAACACCATCAAGATCATTGACATGTCGCTGAGAGAACCCGGCCAGCGCAAAGCCGCCAGTATGTCGTTCAAGGAGAAACTGGAAGTTGCCAGGACCCTTGACCGCCTGAAACTGGATACGATCGAATTGCCTGCGATCGGTACCGCGAAAGCGGATCAGCTGTCCAACAAGACCATCGCCTCGATGGTCAGCACCGCTCTGTCCGCCGCCGTCGAGATCGGCTGCGGCATGGTCGAAGAGACCTGGGAGAGCATCCGCACCGCCCGTCATCCTCAGCTAAACCTCCTTGTTCCTGTTTCTACCGTGCAGATGGAGTACACCTGCCATAAAAAAGCCCCTGCCATGCTGGAACTCATCCAGGATCAGGTCAAACTCTGCCGCTTCTTCTGCGAGAACGTCGAGTTCTCCGCGGTCGACGCCACCCGCGCCGAAACGGACTTCCTCTATGAAGCCGTGAAGACCGCCATCGCCGCCGGTGCCAACCGCGTCACCCTGTGCGATTCCGCAGGCATCTTCCTGCCGGACGAGTTCGCGGCCTTCGTGACCGGTCTCAAAGAGAACGTCCCCGAGATGGAGAACGTCGAACTCTACGTCCAGGTCTCCGACGAGATGGGCATGGGCATCGCCTGCGCGGCTGCCGCCCTCTCCGCCGGCGCGAACGGTGTCAAGTGCACCGCCGTCCCGGCCGGTTACCCGACGCTCGACCAGGTCGCGACCCTCGTTCAGAAGAAGGGCGCCGACATGGACATCGCCGCTTCTCTGAAGACCACCGACCTCCAGCGCACCATTTCCCAGCTGAGCCGTATCCTCGCTCCGGTCGAGGAGTCTGAGTCCAGCTTCAAAAATGTCGCGCTCGGCGACGTCCCCGGCGTCACCCTGGACGCCAACGACACCATCAGCGATGTCACCGCGGTCGTCCGGCAGATGGGCTACGACCTCTCCGAAGAGGACAACGCGAAAGTCTACGAGGCCTTCCTGCGTGTCGCCAACAAGAAACACTTCGTCGGCACCCGTGAGCTGGACGCGATCATCGCCTCCACCGCCATGCAGGTCCCCTCGAGCTATCACATCAAGAATTATGTCATCAACTCCGGCAACGTCATCACCGCCACCGCGAACGTCCTCGTCGAGAAAGACGGGGAGGAGATCCGCGGCGTCGGCGTCGGCGACGGCCCGATCGATGCCGCGTTCGACGCCATCGAGCAGATCATCGGCCACCACTACGAGCTCGATGACTTCCAGATCCAGACCGTGACGGAGGGCAAGGACGCCATGGGCTCCGCTCTCGTCAAGATCCGCGCCGACGGCAAAGTCTACTCCGGCAGCGGCATTTCCACCGACATCATCGGCGCGTCCATCCGCGCATACGTCAGCGCTCTGAACAAGATCGTCTACGACGAGGCGTAAGGAGGGCCATACAGCACTATGAAACTTTCTTTTTCCATCCAGAACTGGGATGGCATCGAGTGGCAGGAATTCTGCGACGTCGCGAAAGACACCAAGATGAAAGGTGTCGAGATGTACGACCTCGAGTCTCCCATCTTCCAGGGCAAGTCGACCCCGACGAACCCGGAATACGCGTCGGCCACCCGCCGGCACCTGCAGAATGCCGAACTGAGCATCCCCTGCGTGGACACCGTGAAGGACTTCACCTCCGAGGACTTCCTCTCGGAATTCACCGAGGCCATGGAAGTGGCGGTGAACCTGAGCGTCCCGTCCATCAGCGTCCATACGACCTGTGAGGACCACGACACCTGCGTCGAAGCCCTGACCATCCTTCTTGAGATGTCGGACGGCTTCCCGGTCACCATCCTCGTCGAGACCGTCGGCACCTACGCGGACACCGCGCTCCTGAGAGAACTCCTCAACGAGTTCGCCGACGACCAGGAACTGGCCGCCAACTGGAACATGTATGCCACCTGTGCCGAGGCGGACGAAGACCCCGAGACCACCATCACGAACCTCGGCGCCTACGTGCACCACGTCCACATCCACGACTACAGCAAGGCGGGGGACACCATCCGTCCCGAACTCATCGGCGAGGGCGAACTGCCCCTCAAGGAGCTGATGAACGCCCTGCGCTCCGTCAACTACGACGGGTTCATCTCCCTGCAGTGGGACCCCGCGTGGATCGAGGGCATCGATGAAATCGAGATCATCCTGACCCATTTCCACAGCTGCATGCGCCGGTTCCGCCCGACCCGCTACAATCTCAAACACCTTCAGTGGAACAAGTCCCACACCGGCCCCGGACCAGACCGCCATCAAGTTCACGACGCTCGACTACACGAGAACGTACTCCCAGTTCCGGGACGACGTCGACGAGTTCGCGAGAGCGCTCGTTTCCCTCGGCGTCAGAGCCGGCAGCAAGGTCACCATCTGGGCCACCAACGTCCCGGCCTGGTTCCTGACGTTCTGGGCCGCCACGAAGATCGGCGCGGTCCTCGTCACCATGAACACCGCTTACAAGATCCACGAAGCGGAGTACCTGCTCCGTCAGTCGGATACCCATACGCTTGTCATGATCGACGGCTACCGGGACTCCAACTACGTGGAGATCATGAATGAACTGTGCCCCGAGCTGAAGGACAACAAACCGGGCCAGCCGATGCACGCGAAGCGCCTGCCGTTCCTGCGCAACGTCATCACGGTCGGCTTCCGGATGCCCGGCGCTCTGACCTGGGAAGAGTCCCTCGAGTATGCGGACCAGACCCCCATCGAGGAGATCCGCCGCATGCAGGCCGCCGTCGACGTCAACGACGTCTGCAACATGCAGTACACGTCCGGCACGACGGGCTTCCCGAAGGGCGTCATGCTGACCCACTACAACATCGTCAACGACGGCAAGACCATCGGCGACGGCATGGACCTCTCGACCGCGGACCGCATGATGATCCAGGTCCCCATGTTCCACTGCTTCGGCATGGTCCTCGCCATGACGGCGACCATGACCCACGGCGGCACTATCCTGCCCATCCCGTACTTCTCGCCGAAGTCGTCCCTCGCCTGCATCAACAATGAACACATCACCGCCTTCCACGGCGTCCCGACCATGTTCATCGCCATGCTGGCCCACGACGACTTCCCGAAGACCGACTTCTCCTACATGCGCACCGGCATCATGGCGGGCTCGCCCTGTCCGGTCGCCGTCATGAAGGACGTCGTTGAGAAAATGCACATGTCCGAGATCGTCATCGTCTACGGCCAGACCGAAGCGTCCCCCGGATGCACCATGAGCCGGACGACCGACCCGCTCGAGGTCCGCGTCAACACTGTCGGTTCCGCGTTCCCCGGCGTCGAATGCAAGATCGTCGACCCGGAGACCGGCGAGGACTGCCCGGACGAAGTCATCGGCGAATTCGTCGCCCGCGGCTACAACATCATGAAGGGCTATTACAAGATGCCCAAGGCCACGGCGGCCGCCATCGACAAGGACGGCTGGCTCCACACCGGCGACCTTGCCTGCCGGACCCCGGAGGGCAACTATCGCATCACCGGCCGGCTGAAAGACATGATCATCCGCGGCGGTGAGAACATCTACCCGAAAGAGATCGAAGAGTTCATCTACACCCATCCGAAAGTCTCCGACGTCCAGGTCATCGGCGTTCCCGACAAGGGCCTCGGCGAAGAGATCATGGCCTGCATCATCCTCAAAGAGGGCGAGACCATGACGGAAGACGAGATGAAGAAGTTCGTTCTGGACCACATGGCGAAGCACAAAGTGCCGAAGTACATCGACTTTGTCGACAGCTTCCCGATGAACGACGCCGGCAAGATCCAGAAATTCAAAATGCGGGAAGAGGCCATCGAGAAGCTCGGCCTTCAGGCGGACGCTTCCATCGAGACGGCGTAAATCGCCCCATAGAAAGAGAACGACACATGAAACATCTGATCGACGCGCACTGCCACATCTACCCGGACCCCATTGCCCGGAAAGCGGTCGGGGGCATCAGCCACTTCTACGGCGACCTGCCCTTTGACACGTATGACGGCACGAAACACCGGCTGGTGGAGAGCGGGAGCGCGGCGGGCGTGGACCACCACATCGTCTTTTCGGTGGCGACGACCCCGCACCAGGTGCACAGCATCAACACGTATATCGCGGGCGAGGAACTTGCTTCCGGCGGGCGATTCACGGGCCTTGGCACCCTCCACCTCGACTCGGAGGACCAGGAGGCGGACCTCGACGAGATCGAAGCGCTCGGTCTCCACGGAGTCAAACTCCACCCGGACATCCAGGGTTTTCAGATCGATGAACCGAGAGCCATGGAGATCTTCGCCATGTGCGAGGACCGGGGCCTGCCCATCTACGTCCATACGGGCGACAAGCGCTACGACAACTCCAACCCGAACCGCGTGAAAAACGTGCTGGAGGCCTTCCCGAAACTGAAATTCGTCGGGCCCCACCTCGGCGGCTGGAGCGTCTGGGAAGAGGCGGCCAAAGTGCTGCCGAAGTACGACAACATCATTGTCGACACGTCCTCGTCCCTCTATGAACTGGACCTCGACACGGCGCGGGACATCATCCGCGCGTACGGGTCGGAGCGGGTCATGTTCGGGACGGATTACCCCATGTGGCCGGTCATGAAAGAACTGGAGCACATGGAGGCCCTCGGCCTTACGGACGAGGAATATGAAAACATCTACTGGAGGACCTGCGCGAACCTGTTCGACATCCGGTTCCCGGAAGACTGATACCTAGGAGAGTACACACGAAATGTCTAGCAAGAAAACCTTTGTGACAGTGGACGGTAACGAGGCTGCGGCGTATATCGCCTACGCCTTCTCGGAAGTTGCCGCGATCTACCCCATCACTCCGTCATCGCCGATGGCGGGGAAGACCGACGTCTGGTCGGCCAAAGGGAAACTCAATATGTTCGGGCAGACGGTCCGCCTTGTCGAAATGCAGGCGGAGTCGGGCGCCATTGCCGCGGTCCACGGCGCTGCCGAGACCGGCGCGCTGGCCACGAGCTTCACCTCTTCCCAGGGGCTGATGCTGATGATCCCGACCATGCACCGCATCTCCGGCGAGCGGCACCCCGCCGTCCTGCACGTGGCGGCCCGCACGGTCGGTACGCACGCGCTGTCCATTTTCGGCGACCATTCTGACATCTATAACTGCCGGCAGACCGGCTGGGGCATGATCGCCACCAGCTCGGTCCAGGAGGTCATGGACCTCGCGGCGGTCGCGCACCTGTCCGCCATCAAGGCGCGGGTGCCCTTCATGCACTTCTTCGACGGCTTCCGGACGTCCACTCGTCGATTACGACGCGCTGGACGCGTTCCGCGCCCATGCCCTGAACCCCGAGCACCCGATGCTCCGGGCCACGGTCCAGAACCCCGACATCTACTTCCAGGTCCGCGAGGCCAACAACACGGACTACGCGGAACTCCCGGACGTGGTCGAGAACTACATGGCGGAGATCTCGAAGATCACCGGCCGTGAATACCACATCTTCAACTATTACGGCGCGCCGGACGCGGAGCGGGTCATCGTGGCCATGGGCTCCGTCTCCACCTGCATCGAGGAGGTCGTCGACCACCTGACCGCCAAAGGCGAGAAGGTCGGCTTCCTGCAGGTGCACCTGTACCGGCCGTTCGACATCTCGCGGTTCATCGCCGCCATCCCCGAGACCTGCAAAGCCATCGCGGTCCTCGACCGGACCAAGGAGATGGGCTCCACCGGAGACCCGCTGTACCTCGACGTCTGCGCCGCCACGCGCGGCAGAGCGGACCTGAAGGTCGTCGGCGGCCGGTACGGTCTCTCATCGAAAGACACGACTCCGGCGCAGATCGCCGCGGTCTACACGAACCTCGCCAAAGAGGAACCCCTGAACAGCTTCACCATCGGCATCGTGGACGACGTCACGCACCTGTCCCTGCCGGAAGAGGGCCCGCTCTACTTCAACGAGGGCGGCGTCGTCAGCTGCAAGTTCTGGGGCCTCGGCGGTGACGGCACGGTCGGCGCGAACCACGACACGGTCGCCATCATCAACGACCACACCCCGAAGTATGCCCAGGCGTACTTCGAGTACGACGCGAAGAAGAGCTTCGGCATCACCAAGAGCCACCTGCGCTTTGGCGATGTACCCATCCGCTCTTCCTACTTCGTCAAACAGGGCGACTTCGTCGCCTGCCACAGCCCGACCTACATGGAGCAGTTCGACATCGCCGAGGAAGTGAAGCCCGGCGGCACGCTGCTCATCAATACGCCCTGGACCTTCGAGGAACTGGACGCGCACCTTCCCGCGCATGAGAAGCGGGAGATCGCCCGCCGCGGGCTGAACGTGTACACGATCGACGCGGTATCCATCGCCAGAGACCTCGGCCTCGGCTCCCACTACAACACGGTCCTGCAGTCCGCGTTCTTCAAACTGATGCCGGTCATCCCGGTCGACGAGGCCGTCGGCTACATGAAGGATGCCGCGTCGAAGCGGTACTTCGCGAAAGGTGAGGACGTCGTCAACAAGAACCTCGCGGCCATCGACGCGGGCCAGAACGCTCTGGTCAGAGTCGACGTGCCGGCGGAATGGGCCGACGCGGAAGACGCGCCCGCTGTCGAGCGGGACGTCCCGAAAGTCGTCCGCGACATCCTCGACCCGGTCAATGCTCAGAAAGGCGACGACCTGCCGGTCAGCATGTTCGAAGACTACAAAGACGGCGTCATGGACATGGGCATGACCGCGTTCGAGAAGCGCGGCATCGCGACCTTCGTTCCCGAGTGGGACCCGGAGAAATGTCTCCAGTGCAACAAGTGCGCCTATGTCTGCCCGCACGCGGTCATCCGCCCGTATCT
>ONJD01000072.1:20564-25904 GCA_900317985.1 uncultured Eubacteriales bacterium
TGCAGATCTCGAACCTCGACTGCACCGGCTGCGGCTCCTGCGCGAACGTCTGTCCCGCGAAGCCGGAGAAGGCTCTGGCCATGGTCCCGGCCGAATTCTCTGCCGAGAATTCCGACGGCTGGGAGTACGCGCTGAAACTCTCCGACAAGGGCGACGTCTTCGACCCCTACACCGTCAAGGGCAGCCAGTTCCGGCAGCCCCTTCTCGAGTTCTCGGCGGCCTGTGCCGGCTGCGGCGAGACTCCTTACGCGAAACTCCTCACGCAGCTCTACGGCGACCGCGTCTTCTGGGCGAACGCTACCGGCTGCTCCCAGGCCTGGGGCTCGGCCATGCCGGGCATCCCGTACACCGTCAACCGCGACGGCCACGGTCCCGCCTGGACGAACTCGCTCTTTGAAAACAACGCGGAATTCTCGCTCGGCATGGTCCTCTCGATCCAGCAGCAGCGCGCGGCGGAAAAAGCCCGCGTCGAGGCGTTCCGTGAGACCTGCGCGGACGACACCGTGAACGCGGCCATCGACAAGTGGCTCGAGACCTTCGACGACTTCGACGCCTCGAAGCCGGCTTCCGAAGCGCTCGTCGCCGCTCTGGAAACCGTCGCGGCTTCCGGCAGCGCGTCCGCGGACGACAAGTCTGCGGCCGAGACCATCCTCCGCTACAAAGACCAGCTCTCGAAGAAGACCTTCTGGATGTTCGGCGGCGACGGCTGGGCCTACGACATCGGCTTCGGCGGCCTCGATCATGTCCTCGCCAGCGGCGAAGACGTCAACGTCCTCATCGTCGACACGGAAGTCTACTCGAACACCGGCGGCCAGTCCTCCAAGGCGACTCCGCTCGGCGCGGTCGCGCAGTTCGCGGCCTCCGGCAAGAAGCGCCCGAAGAAGGACCTGGGCGGCATGCTCATGACCTACGGCAACGTCTACGTGGCCCAGGTCAACATGGGCGCCGACAACGCCCAGCTCATGAAGGCCATGAAGGAAGCGGAGAGCTTCCCCGGCCCGGCCGTCATCGTCGCGTACGCGCCCTGCCTGTCCCACGGCATCAAGCTCGGCATGGCAAAGGTCCAGGACGAGATGAAGCGCGCCACCGACGCCGGCTACTGGAACCTCTACCGGTACGACCCGCGCCTCGAGACGCCGTTCCACCTCGACTCCAAAGAGCCGACGCTTCCCTACGAGGAATTCCTCGACGGTGAAGTCCGCTACGCATCCCTGAAGCGCACCTTCCCGGACAACGCGAAGGAACTCTTCGAAGAGGGTTCCCGCCTCGCCGCGAAGCGCTACGAGAAACTCAAGAACCACCAGTGAGCCGCCACTATGAAGATTCGGAAAACCACTCTCGCCGACCTCCCCCGGGTCATGGAGATCTACGCTCTTGCCCGGGAATTCATGGCGGCGAACGGCAACCCGACCCAATGGGCGGAGCGCAACTGGCCGCCGGAAGATCTCATCCGCAGCGACATCGCGGCGGGCGACAGCTATGTCTGTGAACACGACGGCCGTGTCATCGCGGTGTTCTACTTCGTAGAGGGGCCGGACATCGAGCCGACCTACCGGGTCATCGAGGACGGCGACTGGGCCGACGACTCGCCCTACGGCGTCGTCCACCGCATCGCCACAGACGGCTCGGTGCGCGGCACCGGCGCCTTCTGCCTCAACTGGGCGTTCGAGCAGTGCGGACACCTTCGCATCGACACCCATGGGGACAACCTCCCCATGCAGCGGCTCGTCGAGAAAGTCGGCTTTGTCCGCCGCGGCACCATCTATGTCGTCGAAGACCCGTACCCGCGCTACGCCTATGAAAAGTCATGATCAGGCAACGCCAACCGGCACCGCCTGAGAAAAAAGGACCTCCTCTCGGAGGCCCTTTTATTTTTCCGGGGAAGGGGAAGCCAAAGAGCGTAGGAGAAAGCCACCTTCCCCTGTCCCCGGCCTCCTACCCCTTTCGGCTTTCTCGCTATTATCATGCTAAATCTCTATTTTTTGCCTTTTAGCGTGATAATTATTGCCTCTTTTCTTGGAAATCCAGGCTTTTCAAAGTCAATTTCCATGCTAAAACCTCGTTTTGGGCTTTTTAGCGTGAAAAACTTGCTTCTTTTCTTGGAAATCCAGGCTTTTCAAAGTCAATTTCCATGCTAAAACCACTTTTTTGGCCTTTTAGCGTGCTAAATACCGGTTTTTGACGTTTTAGCGTGATTTTCTCCTTTCGAACGAGAAATCTTCAGCAGGCGGGCAGGTGAACGCCGCAGGTTCGGAGTTCGGGCTGTCAGTGCCCGGGCTCTCGAACCGTTCACTGTACCCGCCTGCTTCGAACGGTGTGCGCGGGCGCACACATTTCAGTTTGGCCAGGCGTGCAAATGACGGTTTGAGTGCTTCTAAAGCAAAAGCGTGTGCAGGGAAGAGGGTTCTGCAGTATAATGGAGAAAACCCCGGAAAGGAGACGCTTATGTTTCGAGAGATGCGGCGCTTCAAGCAGGCACTGACCGACGAAGAGTGCATCGCGGTCCTGAAAGAGGAGAAGCGGGCGACGTTCGCGGTCCGCGGAGAGGACGGCTACCCGTACGCGCTGCCGGTCAACTACTGGTATGACGAGAACGACGGGTGCATCTACTTCCACTGCGCCAAAGAGGGCCACAAGCTGGACGCCATAAAGGCGGACGATAAAGTCTGCTTCACGGTCTGGCAGGAGGGTCCGCAGGAACCGGGCGAGTGGTGGTACCACATGAAGAGCGTCATCTGCTTCGGCCGCGCGGAAGTCATGGAAGACGGGCCCGAGAAATTCGAGAAAGCCCGCAATTTCGGCGCCAAGTACTTCCCGACCAACGAGTACCTGGACCGGGAACTCGAGAAAGACTACCACCGCGTCAACATCGTCCGCATCCGCGTCGACCACATGACCGGAAAGAGTGTGAAAGAGAATTGAGACCGGGCAGACTGCTTGAGGCGAGCGCCGGAGAAGCAGTGGCCTGACACATAGGAGGCATTTATGATGGATAAAAACCTTTACATCAGAAATGAAAAACTTGCGCAGAAAGTCATCAAGGGACTCGAGTCCCGCAACATGACCGGCTATTATGCCGCGAACAAAGAAGAGGCATTGAAGAAAGCTCTCGAACTGATCCCGGAAGGCAGCACCGTCACCATGGGCGGCTGCATGAGCGCGAACGAGATCGGCCTGACCGACGCGGTCAAGACCGGGAACTACAACTACCTCGACCGCGCGGCGATGGACCCGCGTGAAGCGCTCCTCGCCGGCTACGACGCCGACGTCTTCCTGACGAGCGCGAACGCCATGACCGAGGACGGTATCATGGTCAACATCGACGGCAACGCGAACCGCGTGTCGTACATCGCGAACGGGCCGAAGAAACTGCTCGTCATCGTCGGCATGAACAAGGTCTGCGACGGGCGATGAAACGTGCCCGCGCCGTTGCGGCCCCGACCAATGCCCAGCGCTTTGAAATTGACACGCCCTGTAAAAAGACCGGCTCCTGCGCGAACTGCAAGAGCCCCGACACCATCTGCTGCCAGTTCCTCATCACGCGGTACTCCCGCCACGCGGACCGCATCCACGTCATCCTCGTGAACGACAGCCTCGGGTTCTGAGTCATGCGCAGAGAAGAATTCTACCTGAACGACGACGGCATCCGGCTCCACGCGAAGCTGGACCGGCCGGAAAACGTCGAAAAAGGCCCGCTGTGCATCGTCATCCACGGTCTGACCGGGAACATGGAGGAGCGGCAGAACGTCGCGGTCTCCCGGGCGATGAACGAACTGGGCATCGCCACGCTCCGCGTCGAACTCTACGGCCACGGCCTCAGTGACGGCGACTTCGAGTTCCATACGGTCGAGAAGTGGCTCCACAACATAGACACCGTCACGGATTACGCGAAGTCTCTCGACTTCGTGACGGAGCTATACCTCTGCGGACACTCGCAGGGCGGCCTCGCCGTCATCATGGCTGCCGGACGCCGGCCGGACGACTACGACGCGCTGATCCCGCTGTCGCCGGCCATCATGATCCCGCGCCTCGCGAAAGAGTTCCCGGACGACCAGGTGCCGGAAGCATTCTACTTCCACGACCTGCGGATCGACCGCGAGTACATCCTGGCCAACCGGGCCCTCGACCCGGACGCAGCCATCCGCGCCTACCACGGCCCGGTCCTTCTGGTCCAGGGCACCGCGGACACGACGGTCGTGCCGCAGGACGCCTACGACGCGGCGGAAGCCTACGAGAACGCGACGCTCGCGGTCATCGAGGGCGATACCCACTGCTACGACTACCACCTCGATCAGGTCGTCGTTGCGGTCAAATCATTCCTTTTGGACAAAGGCGTGTGAAGAGAGAACAATAAACAAGCCCCATCGGCAGCAGCCGACGGGGCTTTCGTTTCGTTTGTTTACAGAGTGTACTCTTTCGGAGGCTCGGTGAAGGAGCAGATGGCGGCGGTGCCGTTGGCGATCTTGAAGACCGTCATGATGCCGTCGTCGACGTTGTACATGGTGCCGAGTTCCGGATGGGCTTCCATCATGGCGACGCGGGCTTCCCGGCGATCGTCTTCTTCCGCAACCGCGTTCAGGCGGAGCCATTTCATGTCGGAAGCGGCGGTAAGGGCCACGTTCGGGTTCGCTTTCAGCTCCCGGTAGACCGCTTTCTTGTTGCCGGTGGTGACATACAGGTTTCCTTCAAACTCCATGGCGGCGCCGAAGGGCCGGACTTCCGGTTTGTCTCCGTCGACGGTCGCGATGAAGAAGGTGCCGCAATCGTTCAGGAATTTCAAAATATCATTCATGGGGTCTCATCCTTTCTTTGCATTATCACAATTCAAAATATCATTCATGGGGTCTCATCCTTTCTTTGCATTATCACAATAATATGTCCAAACTCATTATACCGACTTACTCGGGAGTCGTAAAGAAGTTCTCGTCCGAGTCGGCGCCGCCGAACGTGCCGGTCAGGGTGACGTCCATCGGAGTCGCCTTGCTCCAGTCGAGGAACTCGGTGTAATAGCCTTCCGCCGAATAGGAGCCGGTGATGTGCATGACCTTGTCATAGGAATCGATCAGGTCCTGCATCTCTTTGTTGTCCGTCGACAGTTCGACGAGGAACCCTTCGTTCGAGGACTCTCCGGCGCCGTCATCTCTGTGGACCGTGCCGCTGGTGTATCCGACGATGTGGACTGTCACTTTCGTGCCGTAAAGGGACGTGTGTTTCTCCTCCGGCTGGAACGCGGTCGTCACGTGGAACTCGGGCGGGGTGAGATCGTTCTTCGGGTAATCGGGCGCTGCCTGCTTAAATGCCTTCAGCACCTCGTCTTTGTCGAGGAAGATGGCTTCGTAG
>ONJD01000141.1 GCA_900317985.1 uncultured Eubacteriales bacterium
AGGAAGGAGCCCTCCTCGCATCCGACAAGAGCCGCGTCGTGGCCGCCGTGCTTCGTCAGCGAGTAGCCGTGGTTCTTCAGCATGCCTTCCATGATGAGAGTGAGCGGAAGGGTGTTGTCTTCATTATAGGAAGAAAGATCCTTCGGGAGCTCCGCGCCGAAGCAGGCGCCCGGGAAGCGCCAGTCATTTTTGTACTCGTGGCCGGTCTTCAGGCAGCAGACGATGAGGTAGTTTGTGCCGCCGCGGTTTAAAATGCCGAAGCGGTGGACGAACGGAGCATTGCAGAGCGTTCTGACTTCCCAGTCATCCTTGCCCTTACGGGTCACGATCACGATCTTCGCCTCGAGGGAGTCGTTGGGCGAGTAGAACTTGTGGGTCGCGAGGAACTGGCCGTCGACGCCCGGGACCTGGACCATCGTCATGACGCCGCCCGGCTCGGTCCAGACGGTCTCAAGCTTCTCCCCGTCCTCCGAGAAGAGGTAGCAGGGGTCCTTTTTCTCCGCAGCGACCAGGAAGCAGGGCTTTCCCTCCACCGTGATCGGTGCGATCGAATAACACTTGTTCAAATCAGAGATCACTTTCTTTGTTACTTTCATACAAAACCTCCTTTGTATTTTTGTGCATTATTCTCGCTTATATGATTGTTTTGTGCATTTTAATGACCGTTCTTAAAACATTAGCGTTCATAAATCACATTGTATGAACATTTTTAAATAAATATGCTTATTCAAACGCCAACTTAAATATTTTGAACATTTTTCATATCATTTAACTTTTCTGTTCGTTATAGGTTCTTTATTGTCATTATATACAACTATATGAGCGTTTTCAAGTCAAAAACGCTCACGATTTAAAATTATATAAAATCATAAAACAATCTCATTTTGTATTGAAAACAATTCATAAAGAGAGTATAGTAGATATAGCTTTCGGAAGAGGACTCATCTTCCGGACGTCCGAAAATCCAACATTATAAAAGGAGGTAATATTTATGAGCAAGATCTCTGAAATGACCAGAGAGAAATGGATCATGAGCACCTTCCCCGAATGGGGCACCTGGCTTGTCGAGGACATCGAAAGCGCCGTCGTCCCGGAAGGCAACGTCTCCATGTGGTGGCTCGGCTGCACCGGCATCTGGTTCAAGACTCCGGACAACACCAACATCACCATCGATCTCTGGTGCGGCAACGGCAAGCGCACGCACGGCGACGGCAAGATGAAGGTCGGCCACCAGATGGCCAACATGTGCGGCGCCCGCGCGATGCAGCCGAATCTCCGCAACGTCCCGTTCGTCATCGATCCGTTCGCCTTCAAGCACGTCGATGCCGTTCTCGCGACCCACTATCACCAGGACCACATGTCCGCAGAGTGGGCTGCCCACGTTCTCCACAGCGGCATGACCACGACCGACGGTGACGGAAATGAAATTCCGGTCCCGTTCATCGGCCCGCAGAAGTCCGTCGACACATGGGTGAACTGGGGTGTTCCGAGAGAGCGCTGCACGGTCGTAAAGCCGGGCGACGTCATCAAGATCAAGAAGGACATCGAGATCGTCTGCCTTGACAGCTTTGACCGCACCTGCATCGTCACCACCGACTCCACAGGCCCGGACCGCGAAGAGCTGACCGGCAAGTGCCCGACCGACATGGACGAGAAGGCAGTCAACTACCTGATCAAGACTCCGGGCGGCAACATTTACCATTCCGGCGACTCCCATTTCTCGATCTACTTCGCAAAGCACGGCAAGGATCACGACATCGACGTCGCGTTCGGCAGCTTCGGCGAGAACCCGATCGGCATGCAGGACAAGATGACCTCCATCGACATCCTCCGCATGGCTGAGAACCTTCAGTGCAAGGTCGTCATCCCGATCCACTGGGATGTCTGGACCAACTTCCAGGCCGACCAGGAGGAGATCAGGCTCCTCTACGATTTCAAGAAGGACCGCAACGAGTACAAGTTCCACCCGTTCTTCTGGCAGGTCGGCGGCAAGTACACCTACCCGCAGGATAAGGACAAGATCTACTACCACCACAGAAGAGGCTTTGAGGACTGCTTCGAGGCACCGCAGAACATTCCGTTCCGTTCCTGCCTGTAAAGAAGGAGGGTATCCATGGCAACTGTCTTACAGAAAATCGTTGAAAACAATCGCTTCTGCATCGTAGACGAGGAGATGGACTGGAAAGAGGCCATCCGCCGCGGCTGCATCCCCCTCGTTGAGGATGAGTGCGTCGAGCCCGACTACTACAAGCAGATCATCGAGTGTGTCGAGAAGTACGGTCCCTACATCGTCTTCGACGATTATGTAGCAATGCCGCACACCCAGGAAAATGCCGCCGGCGTCAAAAAGACCTCCGTCGGTCTCATGATCTCCAAGAAGATCGTGGACTTCGGCGAGGACGAGTTCGGAGACAAGAAGGAAGCCAAGCTCTTCTTCACGCTGGCAGCCTGCAACCCGAGCGAGCACATCGACAACATCGTGCAGCTCACTTCCATCTTCACGAACGTCCCGCTCCTTGAGGCGCTCGCAAAGGCAGAGTCCGGCGAGGATATCCTGAAGGCCGAAGCGGAGTTCCCATGTGAGGAAGAGGAATAATCTCATTTTA
>ONJD01000060.1 GCA_900317985.1 uncultured Eubacteriales bacterium
CTCTTTGGCGATGGACCGGTCGAACTCTTCAGCGCTCCCGGCCGAAGCGAAGTGGGCGGCAACCATACGGACCACCAGCGCGGCAAAGTGCTGGCGTGTTCCCTGAACCTCGATGTCATCGCGGTCGTCCGCAAACGGGTCGACGGCGTCATCACGGTGCAGTCGGAAGGCTATCCGCTCGATCAGGTCGACCTCAAAGAACTGAACCCGGTCGCGGGGGAGGAGGGCACGTCGAAAGCGCTCATCCGCGGTGTGGCCGGCGCGCTCGCAGAGGCAGGCTATACTGTCGGCGGCTTCGACGCCTACACGACCTCTGAAGTCCTGCAGGGCTCCGGCATGTCGTCTTCCGCAGCTTTTGAAGTGCTGCTCGGCACTATCCTCTCCGGTCTTTACAACAACGATACGGTCTCGCCCGTTGAAGTGGCGAAAGCCTCTCAGGTGGCGGAGAACCAATACTTTGGCAAACCCAGCGGCCTCCTTGACCAGATGGCCTGCTCGGTCGGAAACCTCGTGACCATCGACTTTGCGGACGCATCTGACCCGAAGGTGCGCCGGGTCGACGCCGACTTCGGCTCCTTCGGCCACAGCCTCTGCATCACCGATACGAAAGGCTCCCACGCGGACCTGACCCCGGACTACGCGGCGGTCCCGGCCGAGATGAAGCAGATCGCCGGCCACTTCGGCAAAGCGGTCCTGCAGGAAGTTTCTGAGGCGGAGTTCCTCTCCAAACTTCCGGAACTCCGGGAACTGTACGGCGACCGCCCGGTGCTCCGTGCCATCCACTGGTATGAGGAGAACAAGCGGGTCGAGACGCAGGTGGCTGCCCTCGAGTCCGGCGACTTCGACGCCTTCCTGAAGGCAGTCAACGCCTCCGGCGACTCGTCCTACAAGTACCTGCAGAACGTCTACTCGCCGCGGCACCTCGAAGCCCAGGCCATTCCGGTGGCCCTCGCGGTCAGCGACCTCGTCCTGAAAGACCGGGGCGCCTCCCGCGTCCACGGCGGCGGCTTTGCCGGCACCATCCAGGCCTTCGTCCCGGATGACCTCGTGGAAGATTACCGCAAGGCGATGGACGGCCTCTTCGGCGAAGGCGCCTGCCACATCCTGTTCGTCCGCCCGGTGGGCGGGTACCACATTCGGTGAATCGCCACAAAAGAAAAAAAGAAACCCGCCTGACTGAGTCAGACGGGTTTTGTTTTGGGGTGCGGTTTACAGAGCTCTCAGGACGCGTTGGGCGATCTGACGGTGACCGTTGTAGGTCGGATGGAAGTCGGCGCCGTACATGGGGGACTCGGGGTCGTTCATGTGCGTCTTGACGTCGGTCATGTCGACGTAAGTGTATTGATCTCTCAGCGGGCACTGGTTCTGCATGTAGTTGTTCTGGTTCGCGAAGATCGGATCGACAAAGGGGCCGATGGGCAGGCCGAAACCGGCGGGAACTTTGTAGTCCTTCATCGGGTTGAAGTTGCCGATGACGACGATCTTGCATTTCTTGTTGTACTTGCGGATGCCGGCAATGATGGCATCGAAGTTCTCGGAGAACAGACGGAACGCGTTGATCTCGCCTTCTGCCAGTGCGCCGTAGAAGGTGACGTCTTTGATGACACGCGGGATGTTCAGCGACAGTGCGGACGTCATGCTGTCGGAGAAGGTCTCGGTGGCGTTGAGTGCGGGCATAGAGGAGTCATTGACGCCGATCTCGACAGTGACGAGGTTGGACGCTCTGACGGCTCTTTCGACGACGTTACGGTATTCCTCGACTCTGTTCCAGTCGATGTTGCGCTCGTCATTGTTGACAGAGGGCAGACGGTAGCCGGCCATGCTGTCTCCGGTGAAGCTGCGGTCGAGAAGGACACGCAGGTCGGTGGTGCGGTAAGCGCTGTGGGCGAACTGGTTGATCTTTGCTCCCTTGGCGTCCCGGATGATGTCGGGGAAAGAACCTTCGATCGTCGGCCAGGTGAATTTCTCGTAACCGTAGTCGGCATTATAACCGGTCAGTCCGTAACCGGCCGAAACGCTGTCGCCGAAGCAGGTGTAGACGTACTGCTTGCTTTTCTTGCCGGCAGCGAATGCCGAGGTGCTCAGCAGGACGACCATCATGGCGACGGCGGTCAGTGCCGAGGTGCTCAGCAGGACGACCATCATGGCGACGGCGGTCAGGGCGAGCAGGATCTTTTTGATGTGTTTCATGTCAAATCTCCCTTTTCTTTTGCTTGAAATACAGGTTCGATTTACCTGTCTATTCTACCGTATCTGTCGATGTTTGTAAATCACTTTTTAACAATTTGTTCATATTGACCAACCGATGGACTGATGTAAAAAGGCCGCCGTTCCCGGTCGGGGACGACGGTCTTTTTCGTTTTGCAGAGTGCCGGGTCAGACAGCGGCTTTTGCGGTCTCCATCTTTTGGAGCGCCGCCCGAAGGACCGGTGCCAGCGCACAGACGACGACCATTTTGAGGGCGTCGCCGGGCAGGAACGGCAGGACACAGGCGGTCAGGGCAAGCTTCAGGGGCGCGTGGGTCAGGATGAGGAACCACGCGGTCCCGAAAGCGTACAGGATGACCGTGCCGAGGACCATGCCGCCGATGGCGGGCAGCAGTTCTTTGAAAGACGGCTTCCGGTGGAGCCAGGGTGGCCAGCATGCCGTCGACTGGCCCCAGGACCGCGCCCGCCAGCATGACGGCCAGCGTGGCGAGGGAGATGGGGACTCCGCCGGACAGCGGGATGGCAAGGGGAGAGAGGACACAGATGACGGCAGCCATGACGGCGATGAGCGCCAGTCTGCGCACGTCGAACCCTCTGGAGGTATGTTTGTTCATAGTTTCAGCTTGATCATGAGTTCACCGGCCTTGACGTTGTCGCCTTCCTTGACGAGGACTTCGTCGACGATACCGGTCATGCGGGCGGTGACGGAGGTCTCCATCTTCATGGCTTCGACGACGGCGATGACCTGGTTCTCTTCGACCTTGTCGCCGGCCTTGACGTGGATCTTCGAGACGAGACCCGGGATGGAGGCGCCGACATCACTCTTGTCGTTCGGATCAGCCAGGACGACTGGCTTGACGGAAGAGGAGGCGTGCGGGTCGGGGACCGTGACGGTCCGGGCCGTGCCGTTGAGTTCGAAGTGGACGTCTCTGGTACCGTCTTCGTGGAGGTCGCCGAGACCGAGGTAACGGATGACGAGGGTCTTGCCGTCCTCGATGTTGATCTGGTTCGTCTCACCGACAGCCAGACCGTCAAAGAAGACGTGGCTGCCCATCCGCATGATGTAGCCGTATTCCTGTTTGTGCTTGCAGTAGTCTTCGACGACTTTCGGGTACAGGCACCAGGAGATGACCATCTGGTCGGAGGGGTCCGGTTCGAACTGCGCGACCTGCTCTCTGGCCCATTCGAAGTCGACGGGCTCGAGGAGTTCGCCGGGTCGGCAGGTGATCGGCTTTTCGCCTTTCAGGACGACCTTCTGGAGGTCTTTCGGGAAGCCCCAGGAGGGCTGGCCCATCATGCCCTTGAAGTATGAGACGACGGAGTCCGGATAGCTGAGGTCCGCGCCCTTCTTGCAGATGTTCTCGGGCGTCAGGTCGTTCTGGACCATGAAGATGGCGAGGTCGCCGACCATCTTGGAGGACGGGGTGACCTTGACGATGCCGCCGAGCATGTCGTTGACGGTCTTGTACATCTCCTTGACTTCCTGGAAGCGGTCGCCGAGGCCGATGGACTGGACCTGCGGGTACAGGTTCGTGTACTGTCCTCCGGGGATCTCATATTTATAGATGTCGGTGACCGGGGTCTTGAGTCCGGCATCGAACTTCTTGTAGCGTCTGCGGACATCCTCCCAGTAGTCGGTCAGTTCCTGGAGACGGTCGAGGTCCAGTCCGGTGTCTCGTTCCTGGCCCTGGAGCGCCGCGACAAGGGCGTTCATCGAGGGCTGGGAGGTCAGCGCGGACAGCGAGGAGATGGCGACGTCGACGACGTCGACACCGGCCTCGGCGGCCAGCAGGTACATGGCGATCTGGTTCGATGTGGTGTCGTGCGTATGGAGGTGGATCGGCAGGCCGACTTCATTCTTGAGCGCCGTGACCAGCTGCTTGCCGGCATACGGTTTCAGAAGACCGGACATGTCCTTGATGGCGATCATGTGAGCGCCGCGTTTTTCGAGCTCTTTCGCCATATCCACATAGTATTTCAGAGTGAACTTGTCGTTCTTCGGGTCGAGGATGTCGCCCGTGTAGCAGATGGTCGCCTCACAGAACTTGCCCTGCTTGATGACTTCGTCCATCGCCACTTCCATGCCGGGGATCCAGTTGAGGGAGTCGAAGACACGGAAGATGTCGATGCCCGCTTTGGCGGACTCTTCGACGAACTTGCGGATGACGTTGTCGGGGTAGTTCGTGTAGCCGACGGCATTGGCGCCGCGGAGAAGCATCTGGAACGGGATGTTCGGGATGAGAGCGCGCAGTTTCTCGAGGCGCTCCCACGGGTCCTCATAGAGGAAGCGGAACGCGGTATCGAACGTTGCGCCGCCCCACATCTCGAGGGAGAAGGCGTCGGCGAGGATCTCGGCTGTGCCTTCCGCGCCCTTCAGCATGTCTCTCGTCCGCATGCGGGTGGAGAGGAGGGACTGGTGGGCGTCGCGCATCGTGGTGTCCGTGATAAGGAGTTTCTTCTCATCGAGGACGTGTTTGGACAGCGCGACCGGGCCCTGTTTGTCGAGGATGGGTTTGAGGCCGGGGCCACGTTCGCCGGTGGGTTCCGGGAAGCGGGGAAGGTCGCGGATCTCGCGTTTCAGGTCGGGCTCCGCCACCTGGATGTTGGCGATGTACCGCAGCACACGTGTGGCGCGGTCTCTCGACTCCTGGATCTCGAAGAGTTCCGGGGTCTCATCGATGAACTTCGTCGAGCAGAGACCGGCCTCGAAGGTCGGATGGTAGAGGATCTTCTCGATGAAGGGGATGTTGGTCTTGACGCCGCGGACATGGACTTCGGCCAGGGCGCGGCGGGCTTTGCGGACGACCGCCGGGAAGCTCGTGTCCCAGGTCGTGATCTTGACGAGCAGGGAGTCGTAGTACGGTGAGATGACGTACCCGGCGCCGGAGCAGGCGGAGTCGACACGGACGCCGAAGCCGCCGGTGGTGCGGTATGCGGAGACACGTCCGGTGTCCGGCGCGAAGTTGTTGGTGGGGTCTTCCGTCGTGACACGGCACTGGATGGCGTAGCCGTTGAAATGGACGTCGTCCTGGGACGAGATGCCGATCATATCGTGGGATAGCGGATGGCCCTCCGCGATGAGGACCTGCGCGCGCACGATGTCGACACCGGTGACCATTTCGGAAACGGTGTGCTCGACCTGGATGCGGGGGTTCATCTCGATGAAGTAGTGGTTGCCTTCGCTGTCGACGAGGAACTCCACGGTGCCGGCCGAGATGTAGCCGACCTGCTTCGCGATCTTGACCGCGTCAGCCTGGAGGGCGGCGCGGGTCTCCTCCGGAACGGAGAAGGCGGGGGCGTACTCGACGACCTTCTGGAACCGGCGCTGAAGCGAGCAGTCACGTTCGCCGAGGTGGACGATGTTGCCGTACTTGTCGGCGAGGATCTGCACCTCGATGTGCTTCGGGTTCACGAGGAACTTCTCGATGAAGATGTCATCGTTGTTGAAGGCCTTTTTGGCTTCGCCCTTGACGAGGCGATAGGCGTCGCGGACCTCCGCTTCGGAGTCGCAGCGGCGCATGCCGCGTCCGCCGCCGCCGGCGGCCGCTTTCAGGATGACCGGGAAGCCGAAGGACTTGGCGATCTTGGCGGCTTCATCCGCGTTCTTGACAGGTTCGGTCGTGCCGGGGATGGTCGGGACTTTAGCCGCGAGAGCGATCTGTTTTGCCTCCAGTTTATCGCCCATTTTGGCGAGAACGGAAGAAGGCGGTCCGATGAAAGTGATGTCGTTGTCCTCACAGGCTTTGGCAAAGTCGGCATTCTCCGACAGGAACCCGTAGCCCGGGTGGATGGCATCGACGCCGTGGTGCTTGGCCAGCTCGATGATGGAGGGGATATCGAGATACGCCTGCAGCGGGCTCTTGTTTTTTCCGATGAGATAGGCCTCGTCCGCTTTGATGCGGAAGAGGGCATTGGTGTCTTCGGAGGAATACATGGCGACGGTGCGCAGGCCGAGGTCGTGGCAGGCGCGGAAGATGCGGATGGCGATCTCACCGCGGTTGGCAGCCATGACTCTTCTGAACTGAATAGTCTGCATAGCTTCATCTCCTATATGTTGTACGTGACCAAAAAACGTGTTATTGCTCTTATATTGTAGCGGGAAACGGACCGTGAAACAACCGTCATTATTGACAAATAATCTACATAATTGTCTCATTGCTGACAATTTATGTGGAAAATGCTGAGGAAAAACATAAAAAGTCACCGCCCGTAACGACGGACGGTGATGCGTCAATATTCCACCAGATGGACCTCGCCGGAGTCGAGGGCGACGAGCTGGTCTTTCGACTCGGGGATGATCGCGCTGGTCAGTTCGACCAGCAGTTTCCCGGTGTCGTCGATGTCCCGGACGATGCCGCGGTAGCGGGCGTGGTCCCGTTCGAACATGATCTCTTTTCCGGTGAGGTATGACCGGTTCCGGTACTCCCGCAGAAGCAGGGGATCGGCCAGATGCTCGGTCCAGTACAGTAACCGTCCCCGCAACGCGACCGCGAGGCGGTTCCGGTCGATGTAATCGATGTCTCCGGTGGTCAGGGCCCCGGCAGTGTCCATGATCTCTTCCGGGAAAAGGGCGGTCGAACAGTTGATGCCGATGCCGATGATGACCGCGCGCGGGCGGTCGTCCAGCCAGCCGACGCTCTCGGTCAGGATACCGCAGACTTTGCGGTCCCGGTAGTAGAGGTCGTTGACCCATTTGATTTGGGGGCTCACGCCGACCGCTTCCTCGATGGCCTCCGCGGTGGCGACCGCGGCCGCCAGCGTTAGCTTCGAGAGCGTGGCAGGGTGAAGGACGTCCTCGTCTGTGCGGACCATGGAGACATAGAGGCCGGTGTCGGCGGGGGAGTAGAACGAGTGCCCCTGCCGCCCTTTGCCGGCGGTCTGATGGTTCGCGATGAGGTAGGTGCCGTCCGCGACGTCGCCTTTTTCCAGCATGCGTCGGGCCTCTTCATTGGTGGAGTCGATCTCGTCGAAGACCATGACTTCATGGTGCAGGGAGACGACGTCCTCCATGAGCGGCCGGTCCGGGAGGAGCATGGCGTCGATGGCGTCTAAGGAAAGATCTGTCATATTCATACGTTCGGGTCCAGGAGCGCGCCGACACAAAGGTAGGCGAATTCCTTCGGCAGGTTGAAACCGGTGTTGTGGACACCGGGGTGGTAGAAGATGGGCTTGTCGAGCTCTTTCGCGAGACGGACCGTCTCCTCATAGATGACGCGTCCCTTGCTCTGTTCACCGACGGCGAACAGGATCGGTTTGTCGCGCAGAGCCTCGAGCGGGCGCTTGTAGAAGGCGATGAGCTTCCAGTCGAACGCCGTCATCATCTCTTTGTCGGGACCGATATTTTCGATGACCTGCGGGTCCGGGACGGGACCGCGTTCGTCGGCGAAGATGATGGGCGGAAGGACCGCGCGCAGACCGTGGGACAGAGTGCGTTTGCCTTCCCAGGCCGGCTCGTAGCAGAGCATCCGGCGGACGAGCTGCGGGTGCTGTGTGATGAGGTCCATGCCGATGGGGCCTCCGAGAGAATGGGCGATGACGTAAGCGCCGAGCGCCTTGTCGACCTCATTCGAAAAGTATTCGATGAGGAACTTCGCGTCGTTCACATGGACGGCGCAGATGTCCTTCAGATATTCTTTATCGGCTTTGGTGGCCTCCCCGGGCGTCTTCGTGTTCGCGGTGAGACCGCTGCGGACATGGCCCCTCCGGTCGTAAGCGACGACATGGAACGAGCGGGACATGGCTTCGCCGCAGTTGACATAGAAGTCGGCGTCCGTGCTTCCGCCGTGGATGAGCAGGAGCAGGGGCTTGTCTGTGTCGCCGGACTCCCGCACGTAAAGGGGCGTTCCGTCAAAGCTGGGGATGGTTTGTTCTCTGTAGTACATTTCTGCCTCCTTGGGCGATTTGCGATGGCGAAGTCTATTATAATACTTATGTCTATAAAGAAACAACTTTTTTGTCAGCGCTATTTATGGTATACTACTCGCGAATATCGAGAGGAGGACTGTTATGTTCACCATCATCGCCGCCATCGGCCGTTCCAACGAACTCGGGAAAGACGGAGACCTCATCTGGCATCTGCCCTCCGACATGAAGTTTTTCCGGGAGACCACGTCCGGCCACACCATCATCATGGGACGGAAGACGTTCGAGTCCCTCGGCAGGGTCCTGCCGAACCGCCACCACGTGGTCCTGACCCATGCCGATGAGAGCTTCTTCCCCGAAGAGGTGGAAGTGGTGCATTCGTTCGCGGATGTCTTCACGAAGTACCGCGACGTCGAAGAGGACGTGTTCGTCATTGGCGGCGGAGAGGTCTACCGGCTGTTCTTCTCTTATGCGGAGAAGATGTATCTGACCCAGGTCAACGAGATCTACTTCAACGCTGACACCTACTTCCCGGAGATCGACGCCCGCAACTGGGACGTCCGCGATCTCATGGAGATCGACGAAGACGGCCACCAGGCAGTCATCCGGGAGTACATCCGAAAGAAATAACCTTAGCAAAAGGATCTGATCACCTATGAAACTTGGTATCGTCGGGCTTCCCAATGTCGGGAAAAGTACGCTCTTCAATGCCATTACCAACGCGGGCGCACAGTCCGCGAACTACCCGTTCTGCACGATCGAACCGAACGTCGGCGTCGTCGCTGTCCCGGACGAGCGGCTCGACCTGCTGGCAGAGCTCTACCATCCGAAATCCGTCGTGCCGGCGTCCATCGAATTCGTGGACATCGCCGGTCTCGTCAAAGGGGCGTCCAAGGGCGAGGGCCTCGGGAACAAGTTCCTGTCCCATGTCCGGGAAGTCGACGCCATCATCCACGTCGTCCGCTGCTTTGAAAACGACGACATCGTCCATGTCGAGGGTTCCATCGACCCGTCGCGGGATATCGAGACCATCAATCTCGAGCTCATCCTCTCCGACGCCGAGATCCTCGACCGCCGCCTCGAAAAGACCCGCAAGGCGATGAAGTCAGACAAGTCACTGGCGAAAAACATCGCTCTTTATGAGCGCGTCAAAGAGGCACTCGACAACGGCCTCTGCGCCCGTACCGTCGAAGTGACGGAGGACGAACAGCCGATGCTCGACGAGCTGACTCTCCTCACCGCGAAGCCGGTCATCTACGCCTGCAACATGAGCGAAGAGGACTTCGTCGAAGGCATCGAGACCAACGCCCGTTACAACGCGGTCAAAGCGATCGCCGAAGAAGAGGGGAGCCAGGTGCTTCCTATCTGTGCCGAAATGGAAGCGGAGATCGCTTCCCTGTCAAAAGAGGAGAAGAGCGAATTCCTCGCGGACCTCGGCATCGAGCAGGGCGGTCTCGACCTCCTCATCCAGCGCTCCTACGACCTCCTCGGCCTCATGTCCTTCCTGACGGCCGGCGAGCCGGAAGTGCGGGCCTGGACCATCAAAAAGGGGACGAAGGCTCCGCAGGCTGCCGGAAAGATCCATTCCGACATCGAACGCGGCTTCATCCGCGCGGAAGTCATCAACTATAAACTGCTCCTCGAATGCGGCTCGACCGCCGCTGCCCGTGAAAAGGGCCTCATCCGTTCGGAGGGCAAGGAGTACATCATGCAGGACGGCGACGTCGTTCTGTTCCGTTTCAATGTTTGACGGGCAGATCGCCCTGGAAAGTGAGTATGGTGAATGGCAGGCAACAAACTGAAAGAACTGCTCGACCTCGCGCACAGTGAGACCTACGGCCGGTTCAAGGACATCATCATCACCAGTGTCATCGGCATCGTGGTCAACGTGCTGCTCGGTGTCATCAAGATCATCGTCGGTACCGTGGCGAACTCCGTCGCGGTCATCTCCGACGCGGTCAACAACTTCGCGGACAGTGTCTCTTCTCTCGTGACCATCGTCGCTATGGCCATCTCGGGAAGAGGGGCCACCCGGAAGCATCCCTTCGGCTTCGGCCGGATCGAGTACTTCTCGAGCATGGTCATCTCTGTCCTCATCCTCATCACCGGTACGGAGTTCCTGATCGAATCGGTCAAAAAGATCATCCACCCGGAAGCCACGGCGTACACACCGGTCACGCTGGTCCTGCTGATCGTCGCCATCGTCGCGAAGATCCTGCTGGGTCTCTACACGAAGCGCTCCGGAAACAAGCTGAACTCGCCGAACCTCATCGCCTCCGGCCAGGATGCTTTGTCCGATGCCATCATCACCGGCGTCACCCTGCTGGCGGCTGTGGTCAGCCTCATCTGGCCGAACCTCCACATCGACGGATATGTCGGTGTCCTGGTCTCCGCGTTCGTCCTGAAGGCTGGCCTCGAGATCCTGCTCGATGTCATCTCCAAGCTTCTGGGCGACCGCCCGAGCATCGAACTTGCCGACAAGATCATGGATGAGATCCTCAGCACCGAAGGCGTTCTCGGCGCCTATGACCTCATTCTTCACAACTACGGTCCGAACGTCTTCATCGGCGATGTGAACCTCGAGCTCGAAGACTCCATGACCATGGAAGAGGCCTATGTCATCACGAAGCCGCTGAACGTCAGGATCCTGAAAGAGTACGGTGTCTTCATGTACTTCGGGTTCTATTCCGTGAACACCCGGGACCCGGAGATCGTCGAGATGCGGGAATACCTCTACAAGAACGCAGAGGCGATCGACGACATCCTGCAGATCCACGCGTTCTATGTCAACAAAGAGAAGAAGTTCATGAGCTTCGACGTGGTCTTTGACTTCGACTGCAAAGACCAGTACGCCGTCGAACAGGAACTGAAGATCACGAAACGATTGCTGACGCTGCTGCTGGCCGCTTTCATGGTGGCGGTTTGCTTTGTCCCGTCCCTCGCAGTCTCCAGACAGTACACGAACTATGCGGTCCTCGGCGACAGCATCCCGACCGGCTATATGATGCCCGGCTATCAGTATGCCGGACGCAAAAAAGTCCTGTGGCCCGTCGTGCCGAACAGCTATCCGACCTTTGTGGCGAAGGGCGTCGGCGCCAAGCACACCTATATGCTCGCGCACAGCGGTTATCGTACCTCCGACCTGCGCCGTGTCCTCGATCCGGACTATGCCGGCGACTACTTCAACGCGCGCCGTCTTCCGAAGCTGCCCGACACTTATGCGGTCGATCAGGCCGGGCTCGAGAAACTGCGCAAAGGCGTCATCAAGTACATCGCGAAGTCTGACCTCATCACGCTGCAGATCGGCGCGAACGACTCCTTCCAGGTCATCGTCATCCTCTTCGAGATGCTGCGGGAGAACCAGGAACTCATGGCAGAGCTTCAGGCGGCCGGGGCGCTGGACCCCGAAGTGACCACGAAGGCGCTCGAGAAGATCGCGCAGGACAATGAGACCCTGCTCCGCATCATCGAGATGGAACTGGCGTCTGTCCAGGGCTTCCGGAACAATTTCGACGTCATCATTCGCCGGATCCACGAGATCAACCCCGACGCGAAAGTCGTCGTCCTCGGCCTGTACAACCCGCTGGAGTGCTTCAAGATCGCCGGTATCTCTCCGGCGCCGCTGATCCAGCCGCTCATCCAGGGCTTCAACGACTATATGGCTTCCGGCAGCCAGTACAGCAACTACTACACTTACTGCCCGCTGAAGGACATCAGCTGCCCGGCGATGTCCATCCGACCCCGAAGGGACACCGGCAGATCGCCGACCAGATCCTCTCGGTCCTGTAAGACTATACAAATGTCTATCTGATATTTACATTTGACGAAAAACCACAAGAAGGGTATACTTTCTTGTGGTTTTTTTAATACAGTTATGTACCAGAGAGGAAACAATGAAATGAGATCTGTAAGAAAGATCCTTGCTCTGCTGCTGACGGCCCTGATGGCCGTCCTTTGTATTGTCCCGACGTTCGCGGCTCCGGCAAGGTACAACACCTATTCCGTCATCGGCGACAGCATCGCGGCCGGCTACATGCTGCCCGGCTACAAGTTCGGCGGCAAGAAGAAAGCGGCCTGGCATCTTCAGGAACAGAGCTACCCGTGGCACATCGCCAGAGCGGTAGGGGCGAAGAGGACCTATCAGATGGCCCACGGGGGTTATCGCACGTCCGATGTGCGTCTCATCCTCGACGACTCCTATCAGGGGGATTTCATCAACGGCAGACGCCTTCCTTCCATCGGCAAGACGAGGGACGTGGACTGGGATGCCATGAACAAGCTCCGGAGAGAGTTCCGCTCGAACATCGCGAAATCGGACCTCATCACGGTGAATATCGGTTCCAACGACGCCACGCAGGCCTTTGCGGTCCTGATGGAACTGGTCGAGGACGATGTCTCCATTATGCAGGCGCAGGCACAGATGGGCCTTGACCCGCTCGAGAACCTCGGGTACACGCTGGCGCATATGATCGAACTGACCACGAACAGCGTGCTCGCCGCCCGGCTCGTCAAACTCGAGGCAGATGCCTTTACTGGCTTCTCGGAGAATTTTGACACGATCATCCGTGAGATCCGAAAACTGAATCCACGCGCAAAGATCGTCGTCATGGGCGTCTACAACCCGGTGGAAGTAGCTTCCATCGAGACCCTGCTTACCAATATCCAGTATGGGCAGATCCTGACTCCGGTCTTTGACATCTTCAACAACTACATGCAGTTCCTGAGTCCGATGACAAAGGAATATACCTATGTGGACATGGTCGACATCGAGACTTATGTCGGGATCGGTCAGCTCGACGCGAACCCCGACATCCTGATGGATGCCCACCCGACCGCACGCGGACACAGACAGATGGCGGACGAAGTCCTCGCCGTCCTGTAAACGAAGGAACGAAACGATGAAACAACTCAAAACGAAACTCGCGGCCGTTTTTCTGGCCGTTCTCATGGCAGCCGTCTGCATGGTCCCTTCCTTCGCGGCGGCGAAGACCTACCGGACCTATGCGGTCCTCGGCGACAGCATCCCAACCGGGTACAGCCTTCCCGGCTACCGGTTTGCCGGCAAGGCAACGGCCGTCTGGCCGGTCGTGCCCGGCAGTTACCCGGAACATGTCAAATGGGGAGTCCACGCGTCTCATATCTATATGATGGCCCACAGCGGTTACCGGACCGCGGACATCCGCCGTGTCCTGGACCCGTCGTTCGGAGGCGACTACTTCAACGGCCGCCGGCTTCCGACCTATCCCGACTCGATGAAGGTCGATGTGGCGAAACTGGAACAGCTTCGCGGCGAGGTCATCCATCATCTGAGACAGGCCGACCTCATCACGCTGAATGTCGGCGGGAACGACGTCTTCCAGTTCCTTCTGATCCTGCGGGACATGATCCGGGAAGACCTGGTGGCAGTCGAAGATCTGCAGAACCTTCCGGCACTGTCTCCGGAGACGACGCTCAAAGACATCCGCCAGCTGGCGGGGAACAGCGAGACCCTGTACCGCATCCTCGAGATGGAACTGAAATCCGTTCAGGATTTCTACACCAATTTCGACGCGATAGTCCGCCGCATCCAACTTCAAAGTCGGCGGCGTGTCCGCGAACCTCCTGATCGAACCGGTCATGGAGAGCTACAACACCTATTACCGCTCGGGCTGTCAGTACCGAAAATACTATCAGTTCGTGCCGCTTCGGGACATCGACACCTATGTGTCCGCCGGCAGGTTCTTCGAGAACCCGGATATGCCCGTTGACATCCACCCGACCAAAACCGGTCACCGTCAGATCGCGCAGCAGATCCTGGCGGCCCTGTAAACGGGGAATAGAACAGAAAAGAGCCGAAGTCATTACGACTTCGGCTCTGTTTGTTTGTGTTTTTACGCGGCGGCTACTGCCAGTTCTTCAGACAGCTTTGCGTATTCCGGCGCATGCAGGAAATCGGTAACACTCACGATGTGGGCATGCGGGACTTTGGCCTGGATCCGGTCTTTCAGATTCTTGTGACACACGATGATCTTCGCGTCTTTCGGGATCCACTCGAGCTGGATGTGCTGGATCTTGATGTCATAGAGGCCATTCTTGACAAGCTGGCCTTTCAGCGCTTCTGCACCGGCAACGCTCGTTACCATACCTTCGGTGCAAACAAAAAAGATGGAATCGGTTTTCGGCAGTTTACTCATTAAGATTACCTCCTTTGCAAATTGCCTTTCTATATAGGAACAGATCTTGTGGATCTGTTGCGCACAGTTTACTCTTTTTCGGGCGATTTGCAAGGGGTTTCCGGCATTTCTGTATGCATCCACAAAAAAGTGAGCACTTGCTCACTCTTTCTGTATGCTATTTGTGCAACCTGACGAACAATAAGCGACATATTGTGGCAGGTTGCACAAAACTTAGCCAGATATGCGATTTGCTTAAAACAGCTCCCGGTAGATGTCGCCTTTCTTGAGGCCGGTCGTTTTGGCGGTCTCTTTGGCGGCGTCATTCTTGGAAACTCCTGAGGCGATGAGGTCCTGCGCCATGGCGACCGCGTCTTCCAGGGTGAAGACTTTTTCTTCTCTGGAGGCACCCTCCAGAATGAGGACCAGTTCACCTTTCAGATCGTTTTTCGGGTACGCTTCCACCGCCTCGGAGAGGTTCATGCGGAGGACTTCCTCATGGACCTTGGTGATCTCCCGGCAGATGCAGAGTTTCCGGTCTCCGAGGGTCTCCAGCAGATCCTTCAGCGTGGCGGACAGTTTGTGGGGCGCCTCGTAGAGGATGAGGGTACAGGGCTGGGTCTTCAGGAACTCGAGCTGCGCGCGGCGTTTCTTTTTGTCGACTTCCAGAAAGCCTTCGAACGTGAAGCGGCGGGAGTCCATTCCGGACAGCGCCAGGGCGGTGGCAAACGCCGTGGGGCCGGGGACCGCATGGACCGGGACGCCGTGCTCGAGGCACAGGTCGACAAGGTCCTGTCCCGGGTCGGAGATGGCCGGCATGCCGGCGTCCGTGACCAGAGCGCAGTCCTCACCGTTCAGGATGCGGGCCAGGAGCTCCGGACCCTTCTGGTTCCTGTTGTGCTCATGGTAGCTCACCATGGGCGTTTTGATGTCGAAGTGGTTCAGCAGTTTCAGGGTGACACGGGTGTCTTCCGCCGCGATGAAATCGGCCGACTCCAGCGCCTCGATCGCGCGGGGCGAGAAGTCCGACAGGTTCCCGATGGGCGTTCCCGTCACAAACAGTGTTCCACAGGTCTGTTCAGTCATTTCGGTACTCTCCGATGATACGTAATAATTCGTCCGACTCGGACCCGTCCTCCTTCTGCATGAGCAGGGGCGGCAGGACGTTCAGGAAGGGCTTTCCGCCTTTGCGGCCCTCCAGGAGGAAGAGCCAGGGCGATGCGCCGGCGTCTTTCTGAACGAACCGCAGGCGCTTTGGCTCGATGGAATGGGCCCGAAACGCCTCCAGGACGTCCGGAAGCCGTTCCGGACGGTGACAGACGGAAAAGTTCCCGCCGAAGTTCAAAAGCCGTTCTGCGGCGGCAGCGGCGTCGTCCATCGTACACGTCGTTTCGTGCCGGGCGATCTGCTCTGCCGCGGTCTCGGACAGGATGCCGGTGTCCACCGGCTTATAGGGCGGGTTCATGGTGACCGTCTTGAAGGTCCCGAGAGGCAGATCCAGAGGGGACAGGTCCCGTAAATCGCCGCAAAGGGCATGGATGTTGTCCATGGGGACGCCCTGTTCCGCACAGAGCTCGATGCTCCGCCGGAACTGGTCATAGCCCTTTTCCTGCAGTTCCAGTCCATAGATGTCAGCGGTCACACCGTTCCGCTTCCAGAGAAGCGGGATGATTCCGCAGCCGGTGCCGAGGTCCATGCAGGGGGCGTTCCGCTTCGGGTCGGCGAAGTCCGCGAGCAGCAGCGCGTCGGTCCCGAAGCCGTGGTCGGGGGAGATGAGGCACGACAGACCGCTGCCGAGGGTCTCGACACGTTCGTGTTCGAGCAGGGTGCTCATGTTGCCTCATTCCTTTCCTGAAACGTTGTTCTCATTGTATCACGTTTTGAAGTGGGCACAAAGAAATTCCCGGAGCAGTTTCCCATAACCGCTCCGGGAATGTTTCTTTTACTGTCGTGTGGTGATCGTCAGAGATTATTCGCTGACAATGGCACCCGTCGGGCAGCCGGCTTCGCAAGCGCCGCACTCGATGCAGAGATCCTGGTCGATGCTGTAGATATCGCCCTCAGAGATCGCGTCAACGGGGCAACCGTCTTTGCAGGAACCACAAGCTACGCATTCATCAGTAATTCTGTATGCCATAATAATATGCCTCCTAAAAAATGTTTGTTTTGGATTCTTATCCTATTTCATGATAGCAAAGTTTTTTTAGATTTCAAGAGTTTTTCGTCATTTTTTCCGAGGCGAAAATCCGCGTAGATTAGCCGATTTTTCAATACCTCTTCGTTAGCGAACGCTAACTTTTCGACGGTCTTTGTGTGGATCGCCAAAGTTAGCCGAAAGCAACTTTCAGTAGTTACGCGTCTTTTGGCACATTTTGCGCAAAAGTGTGACAAAGTCCCGCGAAACGCGTTTCGAAAAGAGGGCTTCCGCTTCGAATACGACTCTGAGAAAAGAATAACAAAAGAACACCTGAAAACGTTGCCTCTTTGCATCATTTTCAGGTGTCAGTCTAATGCTTCTATATGACTTTTGTGTGACTCAAACGAGCGCGCCCTCGATGGCGGCGAGGAACTCGTCGTACTCCTCAAAGGCGGGGAGGTCCGGATTGTCCTTTTTGATCTGCTCCGTGGAGCGGAAGAGGAATCCGGCCTTGGAGGCGCGGATCATGGCGAGGTCGTTGTGGCTGTCGCCGGCGGCGATGGTCTCGAACCCGCAGGACTGCAGCGCTTTGACCGTGGTGAGCTTGGAGTTTTCGCAGCGCATCTTGTAACCGGTGATCTCACCGTCTTCCGCGACGATGAGCTCGTTGCAGAAGAGGGACGGGTAGCCGAGTTTCGCGATCAGCGGACCGGCGAACTGGGTGAAGGTGTCCGACAGGATGACGACCTGGGTCTCTTTCCGAAGCGTGTCGAGGAACTCTTTGGCGCCTTCGAGCGGTTCGATGGTGGAGATGACCTCCTGTACCTCTTTGAGACCGAGACCGTGCTGCTTCAAAAGGTCGATGCGGTACTTCATGAGTTTGTCGTAGTCCGGTTCGTCGCGGGTCGTGCGCTTGAATTCGGGGATGCCGGTGGCCTCCGCGAACGCGATCCAGATCTCCGGGACGACGACGCCCTCCATGTCTAGGCAGACAACATACATGTCGTGAAAACTCCTTTATGAAAAACTGTAAGAATGGTACTAGATTGGAATTACGATGTCAAGTTCGTAAAGTCTTTGAGAATGGCTTCGGCGGCATTTTCCAGTGTGCCGTCGTTCACGACAGTGACGTCGGCGAACCGCTCATAGAGGGGCGCGCGGACGGCTTCCATCGCCTTCAGGGTCTCGAGGTCTTTCGACAGAGGGCGTCCGTCCGTGGCGAGGAGCGGTAGGTCCCGCTTGAGACAGTAGATCCGCCCGTTCTGGTGCAGGGGCAGGTAGTTGCGTTCTCTCGTGACAGCGCCTCCTCCGAGGGAGAGGATGACGCCGTTCTTCGCACCCGCTTTGGCGATGCATTCCGACTCGATGTCGCGGAACACGTCCTCGCCGTCCTCCGCGAAGATCGCGGGGATCGGTTTCCCGGCCGCTTCTTCGATGGCACCGTCCAGTTCGACGACGTCCCGGCCGGTCCGTTCCGCCAGCAGTTTCGCGACAGACGACTTCCCGCTGCCGGGCATGCCGATGAGGACGATGTTCGTGGCGTTGCGGGTGAGTTCGGCGGTCAGGTCTTCGATGACCCGGTCGTCGACCTTCGTGTCGAAAAAGAACTCATGGGCGCGGACCGCCTGCGCGACCAGCATCCCGAGGCCTCCCGCGTGGGGGATGCCCCGTTCTTCCGCCTGCAGCAGGAGTCCGGTGCGAAGCGGGTTGTAGACGATATCGATGACACCGGAGAGGTGTTCGAAGCGTGAAAGGTCCGTCACGGACGACAGGTTGTCGGGGTACATGCCGACCGGCGTCGTGTTGACGACGACGTCGACGTCCGTGTGGTTCCGGAGTTCGTCGTAGGAGATGAGGGATGTATCGCCACCGCGTCTGCTGACGACCAGGACCTCACCGGCTTTGTTCCGGCGCAGGGCTTCGAGGACCGCTTTGCAGGCGCCTCCGTTGCCGAAGACCAGGACCTTTTTGCCGGTGACTTCGATGCCGGCCGACGCGAGCAGATAGAGGAACCCGAGGACGTCGGTGTTCTCGGCGATGAGTTTCCCGTCCCGCCGGTACAGCGTGTTGGCCGCCCCGATCACTTTGACCGCCGGGGACAGCTCATCGGCGAAGGGGAGGACCTTCTCCTTGTACGGAATGGTCACGTTGAGCCCGCCGACGTTTTCCTGCTTCACAAAGGCTTCAAGGTCCTGTTCCGGCAGTTCATAGAGCCGGTAGGCTTCGTCGCCGAGCGCGTGGTGCAGGAACGGGGAAAAGCTGTGGCCGAGGTGCTCGCCGAGAAGGCCGTAGATGGTTTCGTGAGCGCTCATATCAGCTGACCTCCGGGTAATTGCCCAGGTACTTGAAGCGGTCGCAGGTGCGCTCCATGTAAGCGAGCATCTCGAGGACCCCTTCCTCCCAGACGGAGGCGTGGAGGTCCATGTAGAACG
>ONJD01000035.1 GCA_900317985.1 uncultured Eubacteriales bacterium
GTTCCGCGGCCTCGTCGAGGTCAACGGCAACATCGAGCATGCTCTCGCCGTCCTGGGGATGAAGAAAAAGGCTGCTGCCAAGAAGCCGGCTGCCAAGAAGACCGCTGCGAAGAAATAAAACCAATAAAAGAAACAGGAACCCTGAGTCCATCAGAGTTCCTGTTTTTTATAAGTTGTTTTCCGCGGTATTAACGGAATCTTTGTTGACTTTTCCGACTCATATTTTATAATTATTAAAATATACTTTTCACACGAATTTGCATCATGATTAAAGGGGTATCTTATGGCTTACTATTTCGATCAACCGTCCAGAACTTTTGGTGAATATCTTCTTGTCCCCGGCTTCTCTTCCGGCGAGTGCATCCCGGCCAATGTCGACCTGCGCACTCCCCTTGTCCGGTACAAGAAAGGTGAAGAACCGGCCATCACTCTGAACATCCCCATGGTCTCGGCCATCATGCAGGCTGTTTCCAACGACACCATGGCCATCGCCCTCGCCAAAGAAGGCGGTGTCTCCTTCATCTTCGGCTCCCAGTCCATCGAGTCTGAGGCCGCCATGGTCTCCCGCGTCAAGAACTACAAGAAGGGCTTCATCGTCTCCACGAGCAACCTGACTCCGGACGACACCCTTGCCGATGTCCTGACTCTGAAAGAGCGCACCGGCCACTCCACCGTCGCCATCACCGATGACGGCACCGCGAACGGCAAGCTCCTCGGCATCGTCGGTTCCAAGGACTACCGTGTATCGCGTATGGACCCGACCACCAAAGTCAAAGAGTTCATGACGCCCCGTGAAAAGCTCATCACTGCCCCCGATACCACTTCCCTCAAAGATGCCAACGACATCATCTGGGAAAACAAGCTGAACAACCTTCCGCTGGTCGACGAGAACGATCACCTCGCCTACCTCGTGTTCCGGAAGGACTACGATTCCCATCATGAAAACAAGCTGGAACTCCTCGACGAGCACAAGTCCTACGTCGTCGGTGCCGGCATCAACTCAAGAGACTACGAAGAGCGTGTCCCCGCCCTCGTCGAAGCCGGCGCAGATGTCCTCTGCATCGACTCCTCGGAAGGTTATTCCGAATGGCAGAAGCGGACGCTCCAGTGGATCAAGGAAAACTACGGCGACACCGTCAAATGCGGCGCCGGCAACGTCGTCGACGAAGAAGGCTTCCGCTTCCTCGCGGACTGCGGCGCGGACTTTGTCAAAGTCGGCATCGGCGGCGGCTCCATCTGCATCACCCGTGAGACCAAGGGCATCGGCCGCGGCCAGGCCACGGCTCTCATCGATGTGTGTGCGGCCCGTGACAAGTACTACGAAGAGACCGGCATCTATGTTCCGGTCTGCTCCGACGGCGGCATCGTCCATGACTACCATGTGACCCTCGCCCTCGCCATGGGCGCCGACTTCCTGATGCTCGGCCGGTACTTCTCCCGCTTCGACGAGTCCCCGACCAACAAGATCCGCATCAACGGCCGTTACGTCAAAGAGTACTGGGGCGAAGGCTCCAACCGTGCCCGCAACTGGCAGCGGTACGACATGGGCGGCGACAAGAAACTCTCCTTCGAAGAAGGCGTCGACTCCTACGTCCCCTATGCCGGCTCCCTGAAAGACGGCGTCTACACGACGCTCGCCAAAGTCCGGTCCACCATGTGCAACTGCGGTGCGCTGAGCATTCCGGAACTCCGGGAAAAAGCGAAGCTGACCGTCGTCTCCTCCACCTCCATCGTCGAAGGCGGCGCCCACGACGTCATCACCAAAGACACCACATCCAACGTCTAAAAACACAAGAGCCCACACCATAACGGTGTGGGCTTTTTTTCAATGATTCAGATTTGCGGTGATCGCTTCGACGACGTCCCAGATGTCGGCTTTGTCGGCGTCGACGTCGACGGTGATGTCCGCGTACTTCTCGTAGAGAGCGGTGCGTTCGTTGTAGACGTCGCGGAAGGTCTGTCCCTCCGGGATGACGATGCCGCGGGTTGCAAAGTTCCGGATGCGCTTCTCGATCGTCTCATAGGAAGCTTTCAGGTACACGACGGTGCCGATCTCCCTGAAGTGCTCCATGGCGCGGGTCCCGTAGACCGCAGAGCCGCCGGTCGCGATGACCGTGTTGTGCGGGATGAGCGTCGCGTTGACCGCGTCTTCAAATGCGGAGAATGCCTCCGGCCCCATCTCGTCGATCATGTCCTGCAGTTTACGTCCGGACTGTTCCTGGATGACGAGGTCCGAGTCCAGGAACCCGTAAGCCAGGTTCTTCGCGAGCAGGACGCCGATCGTGCTCTTTCCGCAACCCGGCATGCCGATGAGGATGATGTTGTCTTTCATTGCTTGGTCCTCCGGAGTCTGAAGAATGTCATTATGAAATGTGACATCAGTTTATCAAATGATGACAGTTTGGTAAAGTTACAGATTTTTTAAGTCGTCTTTGCTATAATACTAACAATGAAATGAAAAGGAGTGACGAGTATGAAGTATACCGAACAATACACGTCAGAACTCGATTTACAGAAAGCGACCGCGGAAGGCGTCGCGGTGGTCGCCGACGTCGTCGGCACCTGCGGCCCGCGCCCGTCCGGCTCCGAACAGGAGCTCAAAGGACAGAAGATGCTGGTGGAAAAGCTTCGTCCTTACGCGTCCAAAGTCGATACCGAGCCGTTCACGGTACATCGCCAGGCGTTCATGGGGTTCATCCCCTTCACTGTCATCTGCGGCGTGGCCTCGGTCTTCGTCAACTGGTACTGGTGTCCCATCGCGGCATTCATCCTCTGTGTGCTCGCGTTCATCCCTCTGTTCTTCGAATTCCTCCGCTACGACGAATTCAACGACTTCCTGTTCCCGAAACAGACGTCGCACAACACCTACGCGGTCATCCCGCCGGCGGGTGAAGCGAAACAGCGCATCGTCATGGTGTCCCATTCGGACTCCCAGTATGAGTGGACCCTCAACTGGCTCTTCGGCCAGATCAAGGGCATCGGCGATAAAGGCGGCCTCGTCGCCAAACTCGCGGTCGAAGTCCCGGCTGTCGTCGGCCTCGTCATCCAGACCATCTTCGCGCTGGTCTGTCTCATCGTCGGCAAAGGCGCTCCCGCCGGCGTCCTCAACACGCCCCGCTGGTTCTTTGTGACGTTCTTCATCGTCAGTATCGTGTTCATCCCGCTGGAGCTGTCTTTCATCTTCTTCCAGAGCCACACGAAGAGCGTGCCCGGCGCCTCGGACAACCTGTCCGGCTGCGCCGTCAACCTTGAGACCGTCAAAGCTATGCAGGAAGCGGGCGTAGAACTCGCTCAGACCGAAATCGTGAGCGTTTTCTCCGGTTCGGAGGAAGTTGGCCTTCGCGGCGCAAAAGCCTTTGCAAAGGCGCACAAAGAAGAATTCGAGGACATGCCGACCATCGTCGTCGCCCTCGACACGTTCCGCGACCTTGAGGACATGGCGATTTACGACAGAGACCTCTCCGGTACCCTGCGCCATGACTGGCAGGTCAAGAACCTGCTGAAGAACGCGGCACTCAACTGTGACCGCGACCTTCCGTTCGAATCCATCTATGTTGGCGGTTCCGACGCGGCGGCATTCACACGCCAGGGCTACAAAGCCACGACCCTCGCCGCCATGAACCCCGACCCGCCTGTCTATTACCACACCCGTGGAGACACCGTCGATAACATGCGTCCGGAATGCATCGCCGTCGGCATCGACATCATGGTCGAAGCCATTTGCATGTACGACAGCATTGGCCTGCCGGAAGAGCCGGCCAAGTAAACCGTTTCCCAAAAGGAGATTATTATGAGACCGAAACTGGACGAAGAACTCATTCTGAAAGCGGCACTCCCCTTCTTTGCCAAATACGGTTACAAGAAGACCACACTGGAAGACGTCGCACAGGCGCTCGACATGAGCAACACGAACCTGTACTCCTATTTCCGGAGCAAGCGGGACCTGTACCAGTGCTGCGTGGATTACGCGATCGACCAGTGGCAGGAATACGTGCGTCAGCAGACCTCCGAGATCGAGGAGCCGAAAGCGAAACTCGTCATGGCGTGGCGCAGCGCAGTCGGCTATATCGTCGGAAACGAGCAGATGATGGCGCTTCTCAAAAACGACCCGACCATCTTCCCCATGTTCCCGAACGTCGACCCCATCGAGGAGTACAACGACTGGGCTGTCCAGTACGTCAGGGAGATCCTCGAAGAGGGCATCGAAAAAGGCGTGTTCCGCGCGAACATCAATATCGACATCGCCGCCACGATGCTCTTCGGCTGGTACAAGTACCTGATCGTCAGCGCCGTGGAAATGGAGGAGCTGGACTCTGCACTTATCGCTGAGACCATCTCGACGCTCAGCACCATCCTCTTCGACGGCCTGCTGGTCGTTCCGGAGGAGGGCGTCTGAATCGCCGGATAAAACATAACGAAAGACCGCTTCGTATGACGCGAAGCGGTCTCTTTTTGTCTGTATGGCGTTGTATGGGGCGATTCACCGCATGTAAAGCAGATATCTCCCCACTTTGGGAATGCGGTCCAGGAGCCAGCAGAGCAGCATGCTCAGGAAGAACGGGACGAACGTGGCGACGACGAAGGTCAGGAACGCGGAGGTCGTGTACCAGTACATGACGCGGACGCAGGCGAGCGTCATCGGGAAATGTGTGAGGTACATCGCGAAACTGTAGCGGGCCACGAAGTTCACCGGTTTGTGGACTCCGGACGGGATGACGGCTTCTCCGCAGTGGCGGCAGAGCAGTTCGAAACAGCACAGCGCTGTCACGATGAGCGGCAGCCAGCTGTACCAGACGATGTCTTCCGAGCCGAGCAGGTGCATGAAGTACTCGGTGACGTGGATGCCCAGGAACGAAATGACGGCGACGACGCCGAGGATCCAGGCGCGGATCTCGCGGAAGACCTTTTCGTGCACCATGTAACCGAGGAGCACGTAGGTCCCGAACACGCCGCCGGTGTAGCCGGCATCGAGGATGGTGATGTCCGTGCTGCCGAGGCCCGGTGTGACCGTGAAAGCCACGAGGATGAAGATGACCGGGAACAGCAGGAGTTTGGCGTCGATGTGTTTGAGGCCGTTCGCCACGATCGGCAGGAACAGGTAGATGCCGAGGATCATCGGCAGGTACCAGTAGTGGTCCATGGTGGGAACGTTCTCGAGGAAGATCATCTGGCGAAGGACGGACAGTACCGTGACGTCGAGCTTCGGCCAGAAGAAGTAGTCGAATACGTTGTACAGGATGATCCACAGTTCCGTGCAGAGCAGCAGGCGAAGGAAGTTGTGGACCCAGAACCCCTTCGTCCCCTCTTCGTCGTAAGTCCTCGGCAGGAAGAAGTATCCGGTCAGGAACAGGAAGAACGGGACGGAGATGCGGGCCAGTGAGAAGAGCATGAGGACGACCATGCCCTTATAATCGCCCTGGACGCTGAATACGTCGTTTTGGGCAAAGTGGAAGGTCTGTTCCACCGAGTGGCCCATACACACCAGAAAGATGCTCAGAGCGCGTATGACGTCCAGCATGAAAACGCGGGGCCGGTTGAAAGCCATGAATAGAACTCCTTTAAGAGACCAGTTTCTCCCAGGCTTCGGTGTTGGCATCGAAGTCAGTGATCTTGATGACTTCCTGGTCGCCGACTTTGGCGTCTTTCCAGGTGCCGTCGATCGGGATGGCCATGCTGCCGGACTCGTAGGACCCTGCGCGGAGCAGCGTCGTGACGAGGGACAGACAATCACCGGAACTGAGGTCGGTCTTGATGCGCGGCAGGAACAGAGTCATCATCTCATTGAGCTGACTGGTGCTGAGTTTCTTGCACTTGTCGATGCACTGGGAAAGGACGAGACGCTGACGTTCCGAACGGGCGACGTCGGTGCCGACGTAACGGATGCGGGCATAGCCCAGCGCCTGGTTACCGTCGAGCGTGTACGTGCCGGGGCCGGAGTTGATCTGACCTTTGTTCGGGTTCGCGAGGTTGTAGAGTTCCTCGTTCTGGTCGTGGATGTACATGTTGAGGTACGGCAGTTCGTCCGCGGTGACATCGACTGTAACTCCGCCGAGGTAGTCGATGATGTCGATGACGAACAGGAAGTTGAAGACCGCGGTACGGTCGACGACGATGCCGTAGTTATCGTAAATGGTGTTCGCCAGGAGGTTCGAACCGCCGAGGGCATATGCCGCGTTCAGCTTGTCCTTGCCGTGTCCCGGGATGGTGACGTAAGAGTCACGCAGGAACGAGGTCATGACGAACTTCTTGCTCTTCTTGTTGATCGTGCAGAGGATCATCGAGTCGGAACGGCCGGTGTAGTTGTCTTTCCGGGAGTCGAGTCCGACGAGCAGGATGTTCATGGACTTTTCGTTCGCTTCAGACTGGTCTTCCGCGACGATCTTGGCGATGGGGTTATCGCCGAGGTCAAGGTTGCCGAGCAGGCCGTAATAACGGCCGAAGAAGCCGGCTGCGGCGCCGAGGACCAGAAGGATGAGCGCGAGAAGGATGAGAAGGATGCGCTGCCAGAGTCTCAGGCGGCCTTTTTTCTTCTTCGCTTTCTCCCCTTTTCGGTTGATGCGGTTGTATTCCCGCAGTTCTTTCTTTGTAAGGGTGGTCGGGTCGACCGCCAGAGAACGGCTTTCGATGACCTTTCCGCCGGCGGCACCGGCGAGGGCTTCTTCGGAGAATCCGCTCTTGCGGCCTACGCCGAAGTAGCCTTTGCGTTCGATCGGGACGTCAGAAACCGGCTCTTCTTCGACGCCTTCAGGAGCCATGTTCATTCTGGCGCGGCGCTCCCGTCTGGACTCTTCCGTGAAGTGTTCGAGAGCCGCGAGGGTATCCATCTCATCGGTATCGATGATCCGGGTCGGTTCCGAGAGGACAGGCTCTTCGTCCGGACGTTTCGCCGGAGTCTGAGAGAAGATGTCTTCCGCGAACTTTCTGCCCTCTTCCTGAGCAGCTTCCTTCCGACGGCGTTCTTCCGGCGTATCTGCCATGATCTCCGCCAGGAGTTCTTCCTGGGTCTTCGGAGCCGGTTCGGCCGCTTTCTGTCTCGTCTTCGCCAGAGCTTCATTGGCTTCGACCATCTCATGGTTCTTGAGCCAGGTGCGGCTGTGGTGCTGGGACTGAGAGTGAGAGTAGATGTCGATGGGACCGTCATCTACTGACTCTTCCGGCTCATAGACCGGAGAGACGTTCTTCGCGGGAGACACTTTGATGTCTTCCGGAAGATCTACGACCATCGTTGCCTGCGGGTCCGGTTCTTCCGGGACCTTGGCTGCGGGCATGGAGACAGTAGGCAGACGGGTGCCTGCCTTGCTTCCGGGTGTGGTGTCTCTGTTATCGTCGATCGAGAAGCTCGAGAATTCGACAGCGTCATCGTCGACGGAAAGCGAAAACTGTGTTTCCGCATCTTTCTCCACGTTGATTCCTTTGTTTTCGGCGTCTGCGACAGCGTCGATGCCCTTTCGGAGCACGTCTGCCGGAGTCAACTTTTCATCCATAAAACAAAAACCGAAACCTTTCTCGCGTGTTACGTGTGTAATAATTTCTCTTTATTATATCTTATATAGGAAACCGTTACAACGTATAAACTTACCAAAAAAAAGAGACACAGGCCAAGGATTTTTCCTTAGAATGTGTCTCAGTCATCCAAATTGAATTGTCCGTGTGCCTGCCGGATCAGCCGACGATGACACCGTTCTGTACGGTATAAGTCTTACCGTTGACGATGATCTTGCCGCTGTAATTGGTCTTGGCAACGCCTCTGCGGACATAGTAGGAAACGCCGTTCAGACGGGCAATGCCGTTGTAGCGGCTGTTGATGGCGCCGTTGTCGAAACGCGCGATGGAACCATTAGGGTTGGTAGCCATGCCGGTATAGGTAGTATCGACATGGCCATCGGTGATCTTGTAAGTGACGCCGTTGTAGGTGTAGGTGCCGTTGTAATCGAAGTTGATCTTACCGTTCTCGTAGTACCACCAACTGCCGTCAGTGTACTGAGCGATGCCGGTATCTCTCAGACGGACCTGGCCGTTCAGGACGTAGTAATAACCGTACTCACCCTGGAAATAAACATACAGGAAGCCGGTGTAGTCGAATGCGACCGTACCATAACGGACATACCAGTAACCATTCTGGTTGGAAACGATGCCTTCATACTCGAAGTTGACCGCGCCGTTTTCGAGGTAATACCAGCCGTTGTCGTTTTCCGCAAGACCGGTGAACTCGAAGTTGACCTTACCCTTCTCGATTCTCCACCAGCCGTTTTCATTGGCGGCGATACCGGTGTAGTCTCCCTGGATCTCGCCGGTAACGATATTGTAAGCATACCAGTTACCGTCCTCTTCGTTGTAACCAACGTAGAGCTGAGACGACGGGGTCGCAGCGTTCGAACGGGTGCTGTGGACGATAGCGACTACAGCTACCGAAACGAGCATGGCTGCGCTCAGAAGGATGGCCAGAACTTTACGAGAAGTCATCGTGATGTTCCGTGTCATTGTCATATCTCCTTCCCTTTTGATTTATGTTCTGATAAAGGTGTGTTTGTACCTTGAAATATATTATAGCTATTTTTAGGATAACTGCCAAGAGAAAACTTATCTACGTTTTTCACAAATATAAACGGACTTTACGTATATTATTACCAAAATATGAACGTAAAGTCCGCAAATTGCAGTATTCAGTTGGCGATTTACCGGTTACGCAGTCTTGAGATAGGTCATGGAGACCCAGCCGTCGACGCCGCCGACATTGACATGGCCAAAGCCGTTGGTAACTTCGGTGACCGTGACGCGGGTGCCGTCAGTGACCTTGGCGACCTGAGTGTAATCAGCGGAAGGACCGCTGCGGACGTTCAGGTTGCTGCCGCCGGTAGCGACAACATAGTTGCCGGGCTGAGTCGGAGCCGGAGCCGGAGCTGCGGTCGTCGTCGCGACGTAGCCGCCACTATTCCCCGAGTATTTCGGATAATAGTTGCTGGATGCGGAAGAACCGCGGGCCTGAGACTTGGACTCTCTGGAAGCCGGACGCTCGAAGTCGTAGCAGAAACGGTAGCCAGCGTTGTAGGCGCCGCTGCTGTTGTTCGCGGTAGAACGAAGAGTAGAAAGAAGGCTCGGATATTCATTCTGAAGCTCATAGTACAGATAGCTGAGCTGTCCATACAGAGAAGAATAGTCGAGACCGTTGGAATTGCAGTAGTTGATCAGTGCGGTCTTCCTGGACTTGTTCCACTGGCAGAGGCCGTAGCTGGAACCGCTGTCGCCGGAAAGGCTCGGGTTGAAGCTGGACTCCTGCTCAAAGTTGGCAAGAAGGCCTGCCGCCGCGGCGGTGTTGAGGCCCATGTTGTTGACCAGGAAATTGTAGCAATACTCTTCATTGGTAGACGCATGAGAACGTTGCATGGTCGCAAAGACGCCGGAAACCATGAGGACCGCAAGAAGAGCGGCAACCAGGATCCGCAGCGTTTTGAGGCCGCGTTTCGTTTCAGTCATAATGTACCTCCGAAAAATTCATATACATAAATCAGCTTTCAACATTATAAAGGAGGGTAATCTATTTGTCAAATTTTTGATACCTTTTTGTAATATTTGGGCATGATTCCATTGTTCGGACTTCCCCATTCATGCACTTTGACAAGAAAAAAGTCCACACTTGTCAAGGAAATACCCTGAAAAGTGCGGACTGTAAAGGCAATATACTTCACACAAGGCGGTTACAAATTGTAGCCGTTTGTGTTTTATGATACAGCGTCTTCCCACGCTTTGCGGTTGGCGCTGAAGTCGATATCGAGGACATCCATGCCACTGACCCGCATATCGGACCAGGAACCGTCGATCGGGATGGCAAAACTCTTGACATCGAAGCTTTTGAGGCGAAGGATCAGCGACGCGAGGTTGATGACTTCGGACCGGGTGAGGTCGGTATGGACTCTCGGCAGGAATTCCTGCAGGAGCGAACTCTGCTGCGTGAGCGACATGTTGCCGACCTTTTCGAGGGCGTCTTCCATGACGACGCGCTGACGCTTGGTTCTGCTGAAGTCGGAGTCGATCTTACGGATGCGGGCGTAAGTCAGCGCCTGATCGCCGTTCAGATGGTTGAGACCGGCACCGGAAAGATAGCCGCTGGAGCCGTTGTTGATGATCTCCACTTCTTCCGGGGAAAGATCGACGTCTACTCCCCCGACCGCGTCGACGAAATCGGTGACGACTTTGAAGTTGATGACTCCGACACGGTTTACGGGAATGCCGAAGTTGTTTTTGATGGTCTGGGTCAGAAGGTTGGTACCGCCTTCCCCATACGCGGCATTGATCCGATTGTTTCCGTGTCCCGGGATAGAGACGTAGCAGTCACGCAGGATGGAACAGATGACCAGCTTTTTGCTCTTCTGGTTGATCGAGATCAGCATCTGGACATCGGAACGTCCGGTGTAGGTGTCCTGATAGGAGTCGACACCGACCAGAAGGATCGTAAAGACGTCATCGCTGATGTTGGTCGGAGCGATGATCTGATTGGCGGCAGTGTCGTCGACGGTATCGGAGACGGCTTTGCCGCGTTCCTCTTCCCGTAAATCGCCAAAGAGGCCGGAATAATGGGACAGAAGGAAGGCGGAGACCGCAGCGACAAGGGCGATGATGGCGACCAGGACCAGAACTACGATCTTGGCGACGCTTTTGTTTTTATCGGAAGCTTTACTCATTCGGCATCCTCCCCTTGTTTGACCTTGCCGGTCAGATGCAGTTTATTTCCTACTGTATGGATGGCATCGAGCGCGATGGGTTCTTTCCGAAGGACCAGATAGCCGAGGTAGATCGAGAAGAACAGGAGCGCGGAGATGGCCAGAGTAAAGAACGTTCGCAGGCCGAGAGCGGGCACCCAGAAGGTGGCTGCCAGCGCCAGGAAAGTGGCGACGAAGATCTTGAGATAGCTGATGTCCCGCAGCATGGGCCGGACGACCTTCCAAAGGACTGCCATCTGATAGACCAGAACAGCCAGTTCGGCGATCAGCGTACCGGTCGCGGCACCGCTGGCGGCGTATTTCGGGATCAATATGAAGTTGAGGATGAGGTCGACGACAGCGCCGAGGATCTCTGAGTGCAGGACCGCTCTCTCCTTCCCCAGCGGGACCAGGATCTGGATGCCGAGGATGTTCGTGATGCCGATGAAGATGGTCGTCGGCATGAGGATCTGCATGGGCTGGATGGCGCCCATATAAGCTTCACCGGAAAGCAGCATGATGCACTGGCGGGCGAAGTAGATGAAGTAGACCGTGACCGGGATGGCCATGACCATGACGAAGTCGAGCGCCTTGGCCGAGATGGTCTGGAAGTCCTTCATCCGCTTTTTCTCAACGTAGTAGGACGCGCGGGGCAGCAGGACGGCGCCGAGCGACGTGACGATGCTGACCAGAACGTTCTTGATTTTTATAGCAGCATTGTAATAACCGATATCGACGTCCGAGGTCATGAAGCCGAGCATGACGGTGTCGAGATGCGTGTACACCGTGGTGGCTATGGCCATGGCCAGGAAGATGGCCACCGCTTTGAAGTGCGACCGGAAGTCGTAGTTGCCGAGCCATTTGACGTCGATGAATTTCTTCGCGTTGAAGAAGTTCAGGACATAGGACAGGCTGGAGGCAACGATGGTCGTGATGCCGTAGATCAGGTAGTCATCCTGATTGTGGATGAACAGGAACATGGCCACGAGGGCGATGAACTTGAAGATGATACTTCGTACCGTGATGTACGTGTACTGTTCCAGCCCCTTGTACATCCATTCGATGCCGATGCAGTTCAGGAAAATGTTCGCTGACATGACGTAGTACAGCGGTTTTTCGGCTGCCAGACGCGGCACGGTCGGGATGAGGATGAACAGGATGAGGTACGCGAGCACACTGGTGACGGTCGAGATGATCAGGAGTTCGTGGACGGTCTTCGACAGCTTCTCGCGGTCGTTTCGGACTTTGGCGACGGCCCGGATGCCGTAGGTCGGGATACCGAGCTGCGCGAACATGACGAAGTACTGAACGAAAGACGTGGCCATAGCCACCTTACCGGTACCGATCGGCGTGAGGACACGCGAAACGTACGGGAAGGTGATCAGTGGGAATATGAAAGTTGAGAGCGTCAGAAGAACGTTCATGAGGAAGTTCTTCCGAATCGAATTCTTCTCAATCTTAGGCATCTTGATCAGTATCTCCAGTGTTGTGTTTATGATTGGAATGCGTCGGACCGCCCTTTGGGCGCAATGACGCAGTATAAGCTATTATAAGACTTTGTAAGTAAAACTACAATAACAATTATTGAGCGGATCTCCATTGGGCGATGGACTGCAGACGGAATTCGAACTCCCGTCTCTCCCGGTTCTTCAACGTGGACAGGATGAGTCCTGTGAAGAGGGATATAATGCCCGAAATCGCACTGAATCCGCAGACGATAAGGGTCGGGAACCGTTCGACGAGACCGGTGTGCAGGTAGTCCGTGAAGACCGGGATGAAGAACCCGACGGCCAGCGCGGCCAGGATGAAGGCGATGATCCCGAAGAACTGGAACGGTTTGTAGTCGACATAGAGCCGCAGGATGGTGCGCAGGACCTTGAGTCCGTCCGAGACTGTGTTGAGTTTGCTTTCGGAGCCTTCCGGTCGGTCGCGGTAGTCGATGATCTGGTTCCTGAGCGCCATGTTCTTGTCGATGGC